>JBNGDU010000076.1:0-5140 GCA_049975025.1 Anaerolineae bacterium | reverse complement strand
GAGGAGATCGAGGCATTGGGGCGCCGGGCGCTCTTTGTGGAAACCGACGTAACGGATCCGGAGAGCGTCGAGCGCATGGTTACCGAGACCGTAACGGGGTTCGGGCGGGTCGACTTCCTGATGAACAACGCCGGTGTCGTTCATCATATACCGGCTGAGGAGGTGCCGCTGGATGAGTGGCAGAAGGTCTTGGACGTGAACCTCACGGGGCTCTTCCTCTGTTGTCAGGCGGTGGGACGCCAGATGATTGCGCAGGGCGGTGGGCGCATCATCAATATCGCGTCAATGTCGGGCCTGATCGTCAACTACCCGCAGTGCCAGGCCGCTTACAACGCCTCAAAAGCCGCCGTGATCCACCTCACAAAGTCGCTGGCGGCGGAGTGGGCGCCCCACAATGTGCGTGTCAATGCCATAGCCCCCGGCTATATGAACACAGCGATGGCAAGCCCCTTCTTCGAGGATCCTGACATGGGCGGCGTCTGGATCGCGGCGATTCCGATGAAGCGTCCGGGAGAGCCGGAGGAGCTGGGGCCGGCCGCGGTCTTTTTGGCTTCAGAGGCGTCGAGTTACGTGACAGGAGAAACCATCGTCATCGATGGAGGTTACACCATCTGGTGATGCGAAGGCAAGAAAGACAACCTTTCGGACGTCACGGACTGAAGTCCTCAGAGAGACGCTGGGCGTCGACCGGTGTCAGCGCGAAGAGCGTGTCCCACACGGCGAGTTCATCGCCGTGCGTCGACGGAGGGTAAGCCGCTGACGCTTGCCGGATTAAGACGTCAAACTTCATAAGTCCAAGCGTTTACACAGCAAGGAGTCCGTCTGCAGTTGTGAGCCTATTCAATAATCTCCGGTGGTGGTTCGTCGAGCGGTTTATCCCTTTCTTCAGCGGGCCCGATCCGAAACACCTACGCCAACGCAACATCTGGCGTCTCTATCAGGACCTCATCTGGTTGGGGTTTGCCTCGGCAGCCGCGACCTACATCAACGTCTACGCCCTCCGTCTTGGCGCTTCCAAGGAGCTTATCGGGCTGCGGACTTCGATTCCGAGCTTGATCGTTGTGCTCTTGCGCATTCCGGCGGCGCGCTGGATGGAGAGGACCGCCGACAGAAAGTCGCTCGTCGTCCGGGCTTTGACCGCCGGTCGAGCCTTCTACCTCTTGCTCTTTTTGCTGCCCTGGCTCACCAACATACCTCTGCTCAAGCAGATCCCACCGGCTTCTCTGTTGGTCTGGTCGGTGATTCTTATGGGTGTGCCTAGCGTCCTCTCGGCGGCAGGATGGGACACCTTCTTCGCCGATGTCGTGCCGCCACGGCGCCGGGCGCGCGTGGTGAGTATGCGAAGCACGATGACGCACCTCATGATGCTCACCGTGGTTCCGCTGATGGGCTACTTCCTCGATTGGGTCGCCTTCCCGCTCAACTATCAACTGCTCTTCCTGCTGGCATTCATCGGGGCCATGATCAGCACCTGGCATGTGAACCAGATCAAGGTAAGGGGCGCGGGGGAGCTCTCCAAGAAGCCGAAAGCGCTCAACTTCACGGAGGCGCGCCAGATCGTGCAGAGCACACCAGAGTTCAGTGCCTTGCTGTTGGGGACGTTCATCTATCAGTGGGGCGTCTCTCTCGCCTCGCCGCTCTTCAGCGTCTACTTCGTCGATGTCCTGGGAGCTTCCGATAGCTGGATTGGTTGGCGGACGACATTGGCCAGCCTGGGATCGATCGTGGCTTTTCGGTTCTGGCCCCGCCACGTTGAGCGGCAAGGTGAGCGTCGGATCCTCACGCTGGCTGCCCCGATGATGGCTCTCTTCCCGCTGTTGACGGGCCTGAGTCGTTCGCTGACACCTAATCTTTTCATCATACTTATCCCTCGTCTCTTTGGGTCGGCCGTGATGCTCGCCCGCTACAACATTCTGCTGCGCGTCTCACCCGATGACCGCCGCCCCACCTACATCGCCATCTACGCGATACTCAACAACATCGCGGCCTTTATCGCTCCGATGGTCGGTGTGAGCCTAGCCGACGCCATCGGCATCCGAGGCGTCTTCTTCGTGGCCGCCGGCTTGCGGCTCGTCGCGTCTTTGCTCTATCAACGTCTGCCTAATCCCGCCCCGTCTACAGCCCCGGCCGGCGAGTGAGTCCGGATACGATTGCATAGCAGGGATTCCCAAGGTGACAAACCTCAGGGGTTGGTAGGAAGATAGAAGGTTGCCGCAAAGGAGTCCACTGTTATACTTAATTCCTGCTACACACGGGCTCGCGGGCTTGTACGCGGATATGGACTTATGCACACGTGCGTCAGCCCAAGTGCGTCAGCCCAAGTGCGTCAACCCAAGTGCGTCAGCACACGTGCTCGATAGTCTTGTGAGAATCTGCTAGGTGAGCTCAAATGTTTAAGAGTATCAACAGGTTTTTCGGCGTTTTCCGTTTTGCCATTGAACGTCTAATTTACCATCCTGGACTGACGTTCCTGGCGCTGTTAGGCGTGATCCTAGCGGTCGGTTTGGTCAGCAACGCTGCCTTCTTTGCGCAAGCCGTAGATCAGGTCATCCTGAATCAGGAGTTGGCGGCCTTCAGCGACATGACCGGTCGCCCGCCTTTCTCTACCAGCGTGTACACCTTCCCCAAAGCCGCCAGTCCGATTCGGGTGCCGCTCGCTGAAGAACTCGCCCAAAACGTGGCGAGCACGCTTTCCAGTGAGGTTGGCCTCCCCCTGGAGCACCTTGGCATGCAGGTGCACAGCGGCAATCTTATGATGCGACCGGCCAAGGGGAGCAACCAGTATGGCGAAGAGGATGAGTTCCTTGGATCAGTGGGCGTCGCTTACATCGAAGCGGTCTCCGATGAGATGGAGATCATTGCCGGAGATCCCCTTGATCCCGGCGGAGCTTCCGGCGAAGTCGTGGATGTGTGGATGCACACCCGACTGGTTGAGACAATGGGCATCAACGTTGGAGAGGAGCTCCAGATCGGGGTCAACGTGACCGCTGAGGGACTGCCGATCCGCATCGCCGGCGTCTGGCAGGCGGCTGATCCTGAGAGCGACTATTGGTTTGAGAATCCCGACGCCACGCTGCAGAACGTCTTGCTGGTAAGGCGACAGGACTATGTCGACTATGTTCAGCCTTTGGTCCCCGCCGGTTCATGGTATGTAAGCTGGCACATTATCCTCAACGATGACCATGTCTATCCGGAGTTGGCCCAGGAGTATCTGTCGGGGTTCAGGCGCGCCGAGGCCACCATCAACAAATACCTTCCTGATGCGCGCATCAATACTCCGCCGCTTGATCCGCTCAGGTCCTTTGTCACGCGGGGTGATACCCTGACGATTCTATTGCTGGGATTCAACCTACCGGCTTTTGGTTTCCTGCTCTACTTCCTGGTTCTCTCCTCGGCCATTATCGCCCGGTGGCAACAGCGCGAGACCGCTATGTTGGTGGGACGCGGCATGCGATCCGGTGCTATTCTCACGTTGACGTTTGTAGAGGAGCTTATTCTCTTCGCCTTTGGATATCCGCTGGGCATTGCCGCAGGTATGCTCCTGGCACGGCTGATGGGAAACACAGCCAGCTTCCTTGCCTTCACCTCTCGGCCGCCCCTCCCCATCGCTATGCGAGGGCTGAACATACCGGTGACCATTGTAGCGCTGCTGGTGACCCTATTGGCGAGGCTGATACCAGCCGCCCGAGCGACGCATATGAGCGCGATCGAGGTCGATCGGGAGCGCGCACGCCCCGTGAAGGGCCCCTTCTGGTACCGCGCCTATCTGGATTTCCTACTGATCTTTCCCACCTACTACGCCTACCGCCAATTGGCCCAGCGCGAATCGCTCTCGGTGCTGGTGACGGATTCGCCCGCTGATCTCTACCAGGATCCCCTGTTGATCCTGGTACCGGCGCTCTTCATCTTGACCGCAGCGCTGATGACCCTGCGCCTTTTCCCGTTGATCATGCGAGCACTGGATTTCTTGGCTGGGCTAATTCCGTGGCCGACGCCTCACTTGGCCTTACGCCAACTGGGCCGCCGGAGCCAGACCTACATCAACCCCTTGCTGCTCGTGATCGTGTCGCTGGCGTTGGGCGTCTATACGCTCTCGATGGCCGCAAGCCTCGACAAGTGGCTGATCGACCGCATCTACTACAGCGTGGGCAGTGATCTTTCGTTCGGTGTCTATCCGATCACGGAGGATTCCCAAGCCGTCACGATCGTCAGTGGTGAATGGATCCCTCTCCCGGGCAATTTCGAGGAAGTTGAGGGCATCGACGCCGCGACGCGCGTGGGCAACTACGACCTGCGGACGACGTTGATCGAGGACGGTGAGATCCGCGGGCGGTTCATGGCCATCGACCGCCTGACCTTCCCCCGGGTCGCCTGGTTCCGCGACGATTTCGCTCAGGAGTCACTGGGGGGCCTGATGAACCGCCTGGCTGCCTCCAATGACGCCGTGCTTGTCTCGAAGGAGGTCTTCGACCGGAACCACCTCAACGTCGGAGATGAGATCAACCTCCGCGTGCAGGTCAACTACGAGTTCTATGTCGTCGACACCTTCACGGTGGTCGGAACCTACGAATACTTCCCCACCGTTTATGAAGATGAGGACGTCACGTTCATCGGCAACCTAGAGCACCTTAACTTCTACGTCGGCATGACGGTGCCTCACGATATCTGGCTGAGAATGGCGCCGGGAGCCGATGGTGACGCTGTTCTTTCGAGAATTCCCACAAGCCTGGGGATCAACACGACCAGAGAAGGGGATTCCGTTGCAATGGTGCGCGAGGAGCAGGGCAAATTCGAGCGCGTCGGCGTCTTCGGCACGCTCTCGGTCGGCTTCATCGCCGCCGTCATCATGGCGATCATGGGACTGCTCATCTATACCTACGCCTCGCTCCGCGAACGGCTGCACCGCTTCACAATCCTGCGAGCTGTAGGGCTCCTGAGAAGCCAGATTGCGGGCCAGGTCGTGCTGGAGTATGCCTTCTTGACCGCCTATGGCTCCGTTGGCGGCGCCGTAATCGGATCGGTGGCCTCGAGCCTCTTCGTCCCCCTCTTCCGCGTGACCGGTGAGGAGGGCGTGCCGCTACCGCCGCTGGTACCTGTCATTGCCGAGGATCAGGTGCGCTACCTCATCATCGCCTTCGTC
>JBNGDU010000075.1:0-3330 GCA_049975025.1 Anaerolineae bacterium | reverse complement strand
GATCACTACATGGCGATTCTGCGAGAGCATCCTCATTACCGTGCCCATCGTCGGAAGCATCGCTAGAGAACCCTTTTAGTATGGCTATGTCGGTTTCGGTTGAGGAGAGGTGGCGATGGCAATTGGTCGATTTCAAGGTGGGGTTGGCGCGCTTATCTGGTCGCCAGACAAGGCCGCCTATCTTCTACTAAGGCGCTCTGAGGCCAAGGATTTCGCGCCGGGTGTGTGGGAGTGTGTCACTGGGCGTGTGGACCAGGGAGAGGGCTTCGAGGATGCTGTTCGGCGCGAGGTGCGAGAGGAGCTCGGGGTGGAGGTCGAGATCGATTTTGTGCTGGGCACGACTCACTTCTACCGAGGCGCCAAGGTGGCTGAAAATGAGCTGATCGGCATCGTCTATCATTGCTCTTTGGCCGATGCAGATGCTGTTGTGCTAAGCCAGGAGCATAGCGAATTGCGTTGGGTTACTCACGATGAAGCGACGGCGATGCTGAGTGACGCGAGTGTGAGCGAATCGTGGTTAGGGCGAGTGCTCGAACGTGCGGTTCGGGTGCGTCGTCTGCTGCCGCCGGCGTTTCTGGCCTTGAATCACTGCACAGGGTTCGAGTTAGGATGAACGTCGTTGGGCATCGTGGAAACATCGATGAGGCTCACAGTATGCCTAGGCCAGACATCCAGCACGTTCTGGTAACGGGCGCGGCCGGGCATATCGGCCGGATCTTCAGGGATTACTTTGGCGACCTGTACCGCTTGCGCTTGGCGGATCGTCAGATGCTGCAGGTGGCCGAGGCTGAGACGAAAGGCCGTGGCCACGAGGTCGTGACCGTCGACATGGCCGATTTTGATGGCGTGGTGGCAGCGATGATGGATATTGATGCGGTTGTCCACTTGGCCGCCGATACGCGGATCTTCGCCCCGTGGGACTCGGTTTTGCCCAACAACATCGAGGCAACCTACAACGTCTTTGAGGCATCCCGTGAGTGTGGCGTGCGGAAAGTCGTATTCGCCAGTTCGCACCATGCTTGCGGCTACGCACTTGGTGAGACCGGGGGGTGTGGCGGTAATGATAGGCCACCCATACGCCCTGATGGACTCTATGGCGTGAGCAAGATTTTCGGTGAGGCCTTGGGACGGCTGTACGCGGATCGCTTTGGGATCTCGGTCATTTGTCTGCGCATCGGCTGGTGCCACGGCGACGACGATCCGGCCTCGCAAGAGGCGATGGTCCGTCGTATGCAGCAGAAGCATCCCAGACTGCCATATGGCGGTCGCGAGCAAGTTGGGCTTTGGATCAGTAGCCGGGATATGGCTCAGCTTATCCATCGGAGCATACAGGCCGACGTGCTGTACGGTGTCTACTACGCAGCTTCCGATAATGAGCCAACAATTCTGGACATCTCCCGTGCTAGGGAGGAGCTAGGCTACGAGCCCGAGGACCGTGTGAACGATTACATAACGCTGAGGCAAAGGGAGGAGGACCTAAGTGGGGGATAGCGGGGGTACAGGCAGGCCCCGTCTGTGGCCCTATAGCATACTCGCACCAGTCGTCTTCAACATAGGAGCGTTGGTCGCAGCGGGTGGGCTTTTCCTCGTTGACTTCCTTCGTGCGGATGGGGTTGGCGTCTTACAGCCCGACTTCGAGGAGCTGCAGTTCGCCATCAGCGTGATGGTCTTCCTCCTCGAGTGGGTCTTCGCCGGCATGCTCATCCGGGGGTACCGGCGCTCGTCCAGCAGTCTACGTGGATTGATGGCGCCGCAGACTTCAAGGGATGAGCCTGATACGTTCAACTGGCAGTCGGCGCTGGCCATGACTCTTGCCTTCAATGCGGTATTCGCCATCTACATCATCATGCTGCGGCTGGGAAGGCCCGATCTCAGCTACGTGGACATGCCACGCTGGCAGAAGGGCTTTATGCTCGTCCTGACCCCACTCACAGCGGCCTTCACCGAGGAGCTCATATGGCGCGGTCACCTGATCCACGGTTGGACCGACCGGGGTAAGCCCGTCTGGCAGGCCGTGGTGCTGTCGGCGCTTTCTTTCTCGATGATCCATGGGGTCTTCCTGCCCGCCCGCTTGGTCGTGACATTCCTCATTGGCCTGATCACGGGCGCCTACTACGCTCGTGAACGCCGACTGCTGCCGCTTATGGCGGCCCATTGGCTCGTCGATGTGTGGAGTTTCGCGCTGTTTCTCTTTCTGGCATGAGACACACGTTTTCTCTTGCGATCGCCCCCGGGAGGCCATATGGTTCACCAACCGTCGAAGGTCGTCGTCATCACCGGCAGCACGCGCGGCATCGGCTTCGGGCTGGCGCGCGAGTTCCTCGCGCGATACTGTCGCGTCGTGGTCTGCGGACGGACTGAGGAGAGCACGCAAGATGCCGTGGAGCGGTTGGTCGAAACCAACCAGGCCGATCAGATTCTCGGACAGATGTGCGACGTGCGCTGTCCTGACGAGGTTCAGGCTCTGTGGGACGCCGCGGTCGATCGGTTCGGGCGCGTCGACATATGGATTAACAACGCCGGGCTAGGCACAGATCAGCGGGAGCTCTGGACTCACGATCCGGAAGAACTTGCAGCGGTGACGGAGACCAACATCCTCGGTACGCTGTACGGATGCCGCGTGGCGATGGTTGGTATGTTGGCGCAGGGAGCGGGGGAGATCTACAACATGGAGGGTCTGGGCAGTGACGGACGGCGTGTAGAGGGATTGACTCTGTACGGGATGTCCAAGCGAGCGGTACGCTATCTGACGAGGGGGCTGGTCGAGGAGGCCAAAGGCTCGCCCGTCATCGTGGGTAGCCTCAGCCCCGGCATGGTGACGACGGATTTGCTCGTGAGTCAGTACGATCGCGACTCCGAGGACTGGGAGAGAGCCCAACGGATCTTCGACATCCTCGCCGACCGCGTCGAGACGGTCACGCCGTGGCTGGTAGATCAGATGCTAAGCGCAAGTCGGCACGGCGTACGCCATCGCTGGCTGACCTTTCCGAAGCTGGTCTGGCGTTTTGTCACTGCGCCATTCCGGCGGCGAGGTGTGGTGGACTGATCTGGAAGCCGTGACGCGTTAGGCAGTCATAGACCAGGCACGAGATGGCGCCGGTCTTTGCCTCCGCAGGACGCTTGCCAAAGCCGATCGCGTTTCTTAGGGAAGGTTGTGTAGTCTCGTTCCGGTGGGGTGGACTTGCTGTCACCGAGCTCGCTTCACCGCGGGAATGCCATCTAGCTGAAGACGATAGCTGTCGACGTCAGCGTGGTCCCTGCCCACGTAAATGAGCTCGAAGGCGCTCGTCTCACCGGGAGCGAGAATCAGGTCATCGGCATAGGTGAACT
>JBNGDU010000074.1:0-4912 GCA_049975025.1 Anaerolineae bacterium | reverse complement strand
AGATGAACCTGCGCCTGACACGCTGAGGTGACGTGTGACCGAACCCTATCTCGATCCCGCCTTTATGGACCTAACCGGCAACCTGGACGTCGAGGCGTTCTGGGAGGAGAACGCGCGCTGCCACGCGTTCACGACCGACAAACCGCGCTGCTCTCTCTCATTCTCGCCCGACGACCACTGGATCTTCGAGTTCGTGGAGGTGCCCTCGACGCTGCGCTACTATGAGGACAAAGCCTACCGCGACGACCTCCACCGCGAGGTGAACGCCATGCTCAAGAAGTACGTGGGCAAGACCTTCTTCAACGAGGACACCTGGGAACACCAGCCGAAGCGCATCGAGAACCTCTTCGGCTGCTACTTCACCTATCACGAGGGTAGCACCCCCTGGCTGACGCCGGTGACGGACGACCCTGAGGAGTTCGCCGAGGTGCTTGACGAGGCGGAAACCACAGACATGGACGAGTGGGCCCTGCCGGCGCCCTACTTGGACGAGTGGGAAGCACGGAAGGCGGCTGGCAAGCCGCTGCCGAAGCTGGGCACCGGCAGCCGCGGCCCGGCGACGATTATGACGTCGGTGCTCAAACCCGAGGTCGTCTTTTTCTGGATCGCGGACCACCCAGACTTGATGCGCCGCTTTCGCGACATCCTCGCCATCAAAATGGTTGAGTTCAACCGTGTGCTCCGCGAGTTCAGCGACAACCACGAGCCCGGCTGGTGGATCACGGACGACAACTCCGCCCTCTTCAGCCCCCGCCTCTACCGGGCGTACTGTGTGCCGGTCTTGAGGCACGTGCTAGACGCCATGGCGCCGGGGGACGCGCGCCGCTACCAGCACTCCGACAGCGACATGGCCCATCTGCTGGATACCCAATACGAACTCGGCATTCGCGAGGTCAACTACGGCCCCGAGGTCGACGCCGGCCTGATCCGCGAGAAGATGCCAGATGCCTTCATCAACGGGCAGATGCCGCCGTTCCTCCTGCGTAACGGATCGCCGGAGGAGATCAAGGCGCAGGTCATCTCGGATTTCGAGAAGGCCGGGCAGACCGGAGGTCTCAACGTGACGACGGCGGGTTCGCTGGCGGCGGGCACGGGTGTCGGTCGCATGCGCTGGATGATGCACTGCGTGGAGACGTGGTGCAGGTACGACTAGATCCTTGAAGCTGAATGCTGGAAGCTTGATGTTTGATGTTGGGTGTTAGGTATTGGATGTAAGATATTGGGTCTTGGATGCACAGTCCCTTTCCAACATCCACCATCAAACATCCAATATCCAACATCCAATACCAAGTACTAAGGAGATTACTAACCATGTCAGAAGATAAACTGGAAGCCTATAAGCAAGCCAAAGACGAACTCCCGACCACGAATCGGATCTGGCCCCTCTACGGCGCCGGATTCGAGAACCTCGGGGTGGACAAGAAGCCCATCGAGGTCCCGATGCCGGAGTACGGACCCGACGAACTGCTGGCGCGCCACGACGCGTGCGGTCACTGCTTTTCGGACGTCAAGGTGATCCGCGCGGGCCAGGAGCACCCCCGCATCTATCGCGATATGGAAGAAGACCCGGTTGTCCTGGGCCACGAGGTCAGTCTGACGATCGTCGGCGTCGGCGACGACCTGAAGGACGAGTATGAGATCGGCGACCGCTTTATCGTCCAGGCGGATATCTTCGTGGACGGCGTCGGCTACGCCTACGGCTACGAGATTCAGGGCGCGCTCTCCGATTACACGGTGATCGACCAGCGCGTGCTAAATGGCGACGAGGGCAACTACCTGATCCCGGTCGAACCGGGCACCGGATACGCCGAGGCCGCTCTCACCGAACCCTGGGCCTGCGTGATCGCGGCCTACCAGCTGCGCTATCGCACCCAGCTGCGCCCCAACGGCACGCTGTGGGTCATCGGCACCGACCGCGCCCGCGAGGACTACACGATCAGCAAGGGCTTTGACAAGCGCGGTCATCCCGCCAAGCTGATGCTCACCAACGTGCCCGAGGCCTTCAAGGGCTGGCTCCGCGAGCAGGCCGAGGAGCTGGGCATCGACGTCATCGAGGTGGAGGAGCTCCCCGACCCGGAGACCATTGATGTCGACGACTCCCCAGCCTCGCCGGCCGAGGTCAGCGGCAGCGGTAAGGGCGTCGACGACATCGTCGTGTTGGGCGCCGATCCCGACATCATCGAACGGGCCGCGCCTAACCTCGCCAGCTATGGGATCATGGCCCTGATCGACGACGCGCCGATGACACGACCGGTCAAGGTCGACGTCGGGCGCATCCACTACAACCGCTGGCTGACCGTCGGAACCACCAGCTCGGACATCGCCAAGGCGTACAGCGAGGTGCCGGTGCGCTCCACGCTTAAAGCCGGCGGTAAGGCCTGGTTCGTGGGCGCCGGCGGGCCGATGGGCCGGATGCATGTCCAACGCGCCATCGAGTCGAGCGAGCCGCTGGGCACCATTGTCTGCACCGACATCAGTGAGGAGCGCCTCGACGACCTCCGCGCCACGTTCAAGACTGAGGCAGTCGACAAAGGAATCGAGTTCATCGGCCTGAACCCGATGAACAAGGATCGCTACGACGAAGCGATGGCGCCCTTCAAAGCCTCCGGCTTCGACGACATCATCATCCTCGCCCCCGTGCCGCCGGTCATCGCCGACGCTGCAACCTACCTGGCGCCCCAAGGCGTGATGAATATCTTCGCCGGGGTGCCGCGCGGCAAGGCCGCCGCCATCGACATGAGCGGCGCCTACTTGGAGCAGACGCGCGTCATCGGCCACACCGCCTCCACCATCGACAACATGCGCTTTATGCTCCACCAGGCCGAGACGGGCGAGCTCTCGCCCAACCGCTCCGTCGCCGCCATCGGATCTCTGGAGGCAGCGTGGGACGGGTTGAAGGCCGTTGCCGAGACGGCCTATCCCGGCAAGATCGTGATCTATCCACACATCAAGCCGCTCCCGCTCACCGCCATCGAGGACCTCAAGGAGATGATGCCGACGGTCTACGAGAAGATGCGTAACGGTATGGAGTGGACAACGGAAGCCGAAGCCGAGATGCTGAGGCTGATGCTGAAGTAGAGTTGGGGATTGGATGTTGCATGTTGGGTGTTGGATGTTTGATAATGGAAGCTCGAAGCTGGAAGCTGGATACTGGTCGTGTTGCGCGTGACGACCCGCAGCACAGCTCGCTAGCCGCTGCTAGTTCCCCACGCAGGCCAGCCGCTGATCCAGCATCGAGCATCCAGTATCCAGCATCGAGTATCCAGCGTCGAGTATTCCGCATCCTTTCCGGTAATAGGCCTATGACACGGACGGTCTAGCTATGCGAGACGACGATACAGACGTTCTACCGCCGCCGCTGATGACGTCGGAGCCCGGCTCGTTCGCGCGGAAGACGATTGTTGAGCGCAAGCCGCAGATCATCCGCCGCGTCATCGACGACCACGACTATCCACCGGAAATCGTCGAGGCGCTGGAGCGCTTCCGCGAGGAGATCGCGCGGAAGATGGTGCAGCCGCTGCAGGAGATCAAGGGCGACGCCGCGTTCTGGAACGAGCACCAGGCCAAATACAAAGGACGCACCTGGCTGCAGCTACCTTGGTTCTTCGCCGAGACCTACTTCTACCGCAAGCTGCTTGAGGCGACGCGCTACTTCCAGCCGGGACCGCGGTACCACGACGACCCGTTCGCACCTCAGAAACGGGAGCAAGAGGCTAACGCCGTCCGGGAGCTGACGGCGGGCTGGCAGGAGATCGCGCAGGTAGCGCCCGACCGCCGGTTCGCGCCGCTACTCCACGCTTGCCTCTGGGGCAACCGCGCCGATCTCAGTAACTTCACGGTGCGCGAGCGGGCGATTGGCGACACGACCGTCGACCGCGTCAACATCCTCATCGATGACACGGACCAGGTCCGTGACTTGCTGAGTGGCGGCGTCGACCAGGTCGCCTTCATCAACGACAACGTGGGCGCGGACTCCCTCTTCGACCTCGTGCTCGCCGACTACCTACTCGATCAGGGATGGGCCCGGCAGGTGGTCTTCCACCTCAAGAACCAACCTTTCTTCGTCTCCGATGCGATGCCGCAGGACATCCGTCATATGATTATGCGGGTGCAGACTTCGGAGGAGCGTCGCGTGGCAACGCTAGGCGACCGCCTTAACACCGCGGTGAGAAAGAACGACCTCGTCCTAACCACGGCCCCCTACTGGTCGCGCTGTCTGAGCTTCCATGAGATGCCGGGGACGACGCGCGCGCAGCTGGCCCGGGCCGACCTGGTGATCATCAAGGGCGACGTCAACTACCGTCGCCTGCTCGACGACCGGCATTGGCCCCACGAGACGCCGTTGGAGGCCATCACGGGGTACTTCCCCGCTCCCTTCCTGGTGCTCCGAACACTGAAGGGCGAGCTCGTCGTGGGCCTGGAGGCAGGCGAGGCGGAAGAACTGGCCGCCGAGGACCCTGACTGGCTGATCAACGGCAAGCGGGGGTTGGTGCAGCTGGTTGGGACCAAGAGACAAGATTGAAGCGCCAAGAGTTATGACCGTCAACAGACAAGACGCTCCGTTCGTAGTCGGCACTTCAGTGCCGTGGTTTCTATGCCAGAAACGGCGCTCAAGCGTCCAGTACAAACCCTAGATTGTGCACGCAAACACGAGAGAGGATAAGCTATGCAGAAGACATTGCAGGACAAAATCGCCGTCGTGACCGGTGGTGCTCAGGGACTAGGCGCCGCCATCTGCCGGCGGCTGGCAGACGAGGGCGCCCACATCGTCGTGGCCGACATCAACCTGGAAGGTGCGCAGGAGACCGCGGCGACCATCGAGGAGGTGACCGGTCGCCGGGCCATCGCCGTCAAGGCAGACGTCACCCAAGAGGACGACGTCGCCGCGATGATCGATCGCACGATCGAGACC
>JBNGDU010000073.1:0-2606 GCA_049975025.1 Anaerolineae bacterium | reverse complement strand
CGTATCAACCTGTCTACGCTTGGCTATCAACTGCTCGCAGCTTCTTCATTGCTGCGGGATGGGCCTTGCGCTTTTCGCTGGCTGGTATACAGTAAAGGTGAGCCGAGTAGCGGTGCCCCAGTGGTGTTCCACGGTGTCAGAAGGAGGCTCAGATGGCACGATTGACCAAGATTGAGGGTATTGGCGAGGTCTACGCCCAGAAGCTGGCGCAGGCTAGGATCGGGAGCACACAAGCGTTGTTGGAACGGGCGGCGACGCCTCAGGGGCGGGCCGAGATCGCGAAGGAGGCCGGCGTGACGGAGCACCAGATCCTTGAATGGGCGAACCAGGCGGATCTCATGCGCGTCCCCGGTATCGGTGCGGAGTACGCGGACTTGCTGGAGGCAGCGGGCGTCGACACGGTAAGGGAACTGGCGCAGCGAAACGCAGAGAACCTGCACGCCAAACTAAAGGAGGTCAACGCGGCTCACCATCTCACGCGTCGCGTGCCCGGCGTCTCTCGGATCCGGGCCTGGATCGAGACGGCCGAGTCGCTGCCCTGCGCGATCGAGTACTGACGCTCCATAGGTATAACGGACACCTCTTTATACAGGGGTTCGCTGGTCTTCGTCGCCGCTGTGCTACAAGCCCTTTCCTTCTTCGGCATAACTGGACCTGAGCTGCTGGAGATGCCGACCGCCGAGCACATCCCTTTGCACCCCGCGGACCATGTCATGATGCCACCTGGAGGCAAGGTCGTACTCTCCTGCCAAGCCTCGACGTTCCCTCAGATCTGTACGCAGGAGCTGGACACCGGTGAGTTGGCCCAAGTGACGGATGAACTGCCGTTTGACGAGATTGGCGATCCCACGTGGTCGCCGGATGGGCAGCAGATCGTCTTCGATGCTAGGCCGGGACACGGCGGCCCACAACTCGACAGTCACCTTCTCCACATCACGTATGCCGATGGCAACGATCTCAGACAGCTCGTCAACGGCAACACCTCTCGTCATATGATCTGTCGGCGGGACCGGTCGGCGGACAGCCGCCGAAGGCGACGCGATATTCCATTATAGAGGGCATGGGCGGGTCATTCAAGAAGACTGCGGGGCCTGCCGCTAGTCTACGCTATATCCCGCATTTTGAACAGTCACGCGGGGCAGTTTCCACAGGTTGACACTTCACCAAGGGGGGGCTCGCACGACCGATGGTCATACGACCCCCTGACTAGCCGATGAACTGAGTAACTAGTCAAATGGTCAACCCGTCACCCAATGAGCTTATCGCTCTGCTCCTCCCAGGACCATCCATGGGCGATCCTCCAACTGGGTGAGGAAGACCGTCTTCTCGGGGCCACCGCGGATGACCTTGAGCCGTCGGCGGAAGGCGTCGGGGTCGACGGGGGAGCCACGCTTCTTGACGATCACATGCCCCGCGCCAAGCTCGCGGAGCCAGCGGTTCAGCGTCTTGAGGTTGAAAGGGTCGTGGCGCTCCACGGGCCAAGCCCGCGCGAAGGGAGTTGGCACCATCTCTTCGCCGGTCAGATAGGCGATGTCCGGGTCTAACTGCCCGGCGTCAAGCCGGGCGCCGAGCTCACGGACCAGGCCGGCCCGGCGGACTGCGGGATTGGGTTCATAGAGGATGGCCTGGGGTGGTCGCAGGTCCGGCGCTCGCGAAGTGACACCACCACGCAACGCATGGGGTCCGGGCAAGACCACCGCCTGACGGGGAGACGCGGACTGTGACTCTTGCCCGGACCCCGGACGCAGGACGCCGAAGGCGAGCATCGCCTCTCTGAGCCGAATGCCCTCCGCGATGAAGGTGATAGCAGCCTCCGAAGGCACCTTCCCCATGTCGACGCCGGGCGCGACCTTGACCAGGATATCCAGTATCTGCAGGCGCAGCATCTGGACCGCCGCAAGTGGAGGCTCCATCTCGTGCAGTGATGAGACGCGCCGCCAGTCGCTTCTCCCGCTGCGCCTACGTTGAGTCACGCCACGCACTCGACGGGCCCCGTCGACTTTGCGACGGGCCGGGTCAACGAAGGCGACATCCACGGCGAGCGGCCCGGCGAAGGCCAACCGGGTCCAGTCGGCGCAGAGCACCTGCACACGCTCGCTCAAACCCGCCGCGGCCACATTGGCCCCAGCCAAACGCGCGCGCACGGGATCCTGCTCGACGGCCATAACGCGCAACCCGACCTCTGCCATAGCGATGGTGTCGGCGCCGATGCCGCATCCGAGGTCTGCCACGGTATGCACGCCGTGAGCCGCCAGCAGCCCGGCGCGGTAGGCGGCGACGGCCCGGCTGCTCGCCTGCTCCAGGGCCTCGTCATCAAACCACATGCGCTCGCACTGCGGGAACTTAGACGCTGCGCGGCGCCGCAGCACAGCTTGGTCCAACAAAGCGGCGGCCTCAGCCTGGGAGTAACGCCGCCGGAGCCAAGTCAGCAGTCCGAGGACGTCGCTGAGATCGGCATCGGCCAGCTTCACCAACTCGCGCTCGGCGCGTTCACTGAGCAGGAACTCCGCGAGCTCCACCGTTAAGGGGTACACGACGCTCCTATGAAAAGGGGATGGATGTGCTCGGGTCTATTCTACGATAGGCTGGCGGGAATTCAAAGGCAT
>JBNGDU010000072.1:0-1521 GCA_049975025.1 Anaerolineae bacterium | reverse complement strand
GAACACGGTTTTCAAATTCTATTTCCAGGCTTGGCTTTTGCTGGCGTTGAGCGCTGCGGTCTTCGTCGAGCGCATCTTTCACGCGCCGTGCGGTCTGGTATCCTTGCTAGAGATCAAAACTGACGCCGAGTCGCATGACAAACCTGGCTTGCCATCATCAGATCACGGAGTTGACGGCGCGACGACATCACAGGTGCCGGTGGTGACAGCAGATGGGCAGGGGGTGACTGAGGGTAGAGCTAACGCCGAGATCCAGGCTTGCCCGCCTGGCACGTCCCCCTGGCTTCTCAAGCTCAGCAGTATCACCGCGGTTGCCGTGGCTCTGCTCCTTATGGGCGCCGCACTCTATCCGGCCTTTGCCATCCCGGCAAAGATGCGTGACCGGTGGATACCCAGTGCTCCTCATACGCTGGACGGCATGCAGTTTATGCGCCACGCTGTGCAAGTTGAGCAGGGCGTCCGAGTCCAGCTTGAGGCAGATTACCGCGTCATTCGGTGGCTACAGAAAAACGTGGATAGCAGTCCGACGATCATCGAGACAGTGGCTGAGCGCGAGTATCTCTGGGGTAACCGCATAAGCATCTATACCGGCCTACCGGCAGTGGTCGGCTGGCGCTGGCACCAGGTGCAACAACGCGGCGTGATGCCACCAGGTACCGTCGAGGCACGTCGCGCAGACGTACTTCAGTTCTACAATACCGCAGTGCCAGAACGTGCCCTGGATATCCTCAAGACCTATGATGTGGAGTACGTGATCCTGACTCCGTATGAGCGCGCCTACATGATATCAGAAGGACTTCCTAAGTTCGACGTGATGGTCCAGAATGCGTGGCTCGAGATCGTCTACCAGGATGAAGCTTCTACTATCTACCGCGTCATAGGATAGGGAACGCGGCAGCTCCGAACGCCTCGTTGCGCTATGAACCGTGGTGTAACGCAGCAACGAGGGGTCTAGGTTGCGTAGCTGAGGAGCGCATAGAGTGTCAGGTCATTGGTATGACCATCAGCATAGTAGAGTTCATCAAGCGCCAACCCAGCCTCAGCGATAAGCTTCAAGGTCTCCTCCTCATCCACGAGATGGACATAGCGCAGGCCATGACCTTGGCGGCGCCAATCAAGCAGATAGTCGCCGCGCTCCACATCCTGCGCCTCCATGCCGATCGTCTCCCAGGGCAGGATTCGTTTGCGGAGGCGCTCAATCTTGAGAAACTGCCAGTTTGCCAGCAGAATATGACCCCCAGGTGCGGACATCTGAGCGGCCCGTTGTAGGATGCTGAGTCGGTTCTCATAACCCGGAATGTGGTGAAGCACAGCGCGCAGAATCACCCAATCGAAGTTACCCGAAGTCCGTTCTGTCCACGGATCAGAGAGCAGGTCGGCCTGGACGAACCGGGTTCTTGCCATGGCGGACTGCGAGGCTTCGCGCGCGAGATCTAGGATCTCCGACGAGTAGTCGACGCCGACATAGAGCGTCTCAGGGGGCAGAAGCAAGGCAAGACGTCCGGGGCCACACCCTAGATC
>JBNGDU010000071.1:0-2210 GCA_049975025.1 Anaerolineae bacterium | reverse complement strand
GCTCTATGGTTTACGGATAGGAGCGTAGAGATCGAGGACGAGTGGGTCCTCCGCGAAGGGGTTCTCTTCGGTCCAGAGGTGTTCCTCTGGGATGTTTGCACAAATCTCAACAACGCGTATAGTTTACGCTATGCTCCCTGACATCTCCTGTCAGGGTTCCGGGTCACGTGTGTACATTGCGGGGGAGTGGGGCGTGCGCGCAGACCGACTGATATCCATTGTCATGATACTGCAGGCGCGCGGTCGGATGACGGCCCGCGATCTGGCAACGGAACTGGACGTCTCTGAGAGGACCATCTACCGGGATGTCGAGGCGCTGAGCAGCGCCGGCGTGCCGATATGCGGCGAATCCGGTCCTGAAGGTGGATACGCCCTGCTCGACAGCTATCGGACTGACCTGACGGGGCTTTCCGAGGAAGAGGTCAGGGCGCTCTCTATGCTGAGTGTCCCGGCCCCGCTCGATGAGCTCGACATGGCTCGCCCACTCAAGACTGCGTTGCTTAAGCTCGCTGCCGCCGTCTCCCCTCGTTACCACAACGGCGAGGTGCGGGTCCGCCAGAGGTTCTACATCGACGCTGTCTGGTGGCAGCGACGCGGCGAGAACGATGTCCCGGCGCTGCAAGCTCTGCAGCGTGGGGTCTGGGATGATCTCCTTGTGGCTATCAGGTTCACCATTCCTCCGTTGGCTCAGGAGATTGAACAGGTGGTGGCCCCGTATGCGTTGGTAGCGAAGGCGGGTATCTGGTATCTGGTCTATGGGCTCAGGCACTCAACTCGTGTGATCCGAATCTCGAATCTGTTGGGGGTGCGGGTTCTGGACGGGGGGTTCGAGCGCCCAGAAGGCTTCGACTTGCCCGCATTCTGGCAAGCCTGATGCGCAAGTCAAGAGCGCGAGCGGGATCTCTATGAGGTGGCCGTGCGCGCGCCGCCGAACCGAGCTCCCTGGTTACGTCGCAGGCTGAGTGCTTACCTATGTGACAGACCCGAACCGGTGGAGGACGGGCTCGGGGCCGAGGAAAAGCAGTGTATCTGTCTCACCTTTGGTTCTTTGGAGGAGGCGCGGGCGCGATTGCTGTCGCTGGGCGGCGCTGTGGAGGTGGTATCGCCACGCGCTCTGCGGCTGAGCATGGCCGACTACGGAAAGCGGATCGCAGCCCTATATGAGGGTTGAACCAGGTCGGCAATTGACGAGAAGCTTGTCAGCAGAGCTGTTCGTCCGGAGATTTGGAGCGGACCGGAATTGATGAAGTCTGTCAGGTCTTTCGATGTTGTCCGCCGACTGCAGCCGGTTACCTTTGCTTTCGCTCTGCTGCTGATCGCGACCAAATGCGGTCTTGGGTCGCCCTGGCCCACGGCGACGCCGGCGGATAGCCAGATTAGCGAGCCCGAAGCTACCTTGGGTGTCCCGGAACCGCTTCGCTTACGTGACCGGGGATTCACGCAGGAGGAGAACAGGGTTTCCTTTGGGTTTATCGTTGAGAATCCGAATGACGATCTGGCCTTGGAGGGATCCGGATATGAGCTAAGCGTCTTGGCCGAGGATGGCACGCAGTTGGGCACGGACTCTGGGATCATCCAGTGGGTGCCTGCTGGAGAGCGTTGGGGTGTTGGCGGTCGCATCGCTTTGGAGCCTGAACAGCCCGGCACGGTGGCGCGCCTAGAGATCAATCTGCGCAGCGGAGACGCCATCGCTTCCTATCCGCAGCCGAAGTTCGAAGTCCGTCGCATTCGTGTTTTCACCGATAGCATTACTTCCCGAGTGACGGCACTGGTCAACAATCCCTATCGCCTTCCTGTGACCGACGTCCGCGTCTCGGTCGTGGCCTTCGGCGAGAATGACACCGTTGTCGGTGGCAGCTTTGCGTACGTGGAAGTGTTGCCCGGCGAGGCGCCAGCCGGTGTGGAGGTGCAGCTGGCTCCGGTCAAGGCGCCCAAGCGCGTGGAGCTCTACGTCGCACGGTCTTCGCTCTCCAACTTCGTGGATTCTGAAGCACGACCTGAAGGCGTGAGGGTACCCGTTGTCCTGGGGCAGGGGTTCAGCCAAGAGGGACGAACACTGGCGTGGGCTGCGAAGATCGCGAATCCCAATGACGGTTGGGGTCACGTGGGCTTGCGCTACCATCTGACGGCCTTTGACAAAGAGGGGGATGTCCTCTGACGGCCTTACTCTACGACGCCGAGGACCGTCTTGTCGGCGGTGGGACTACTTG
>JBNGDU010000070.1:0-1677 GCA_049975025.1 Anaerolineae bacterium | reverse complement strand
CGCCTCCAGTGCGTCAATCAGACCATATCCGAATTGCGGGTCCCAGCCGGCATCGCCTAGATCATCGGCGGTGTCGAGCAGGCGCCGTCGCACCTCGTCATTGATGTTGCCATCCCCGTCCTCGTCGGCGATGCCACCGGCGATGACGAGGGCAGCGGTGCCGGCGACGTGGGGTGCCGCCATGGATGTGCCTGAGCCGTACTTATAGCAGACGTCGCTGATCCCCTCCTCGGTTCGGCAGAAGGGCTGAGGGTCATAGTATCCGGTGGTATCGTTCCAGGTACTCAAGACCGACGCGCCCGGCGCGGCCAATTCGACCTCTGTGCCGGTGCTGGAGAAAGTCGCGCGACGGTCGGCGTCATCCGTAGCCGCGACGGCGATGACAGATGGGTACTTGCCGGGCCAACAGATGTTTTCGCCCTTGCCAGGGGGGTTGCCGTTATTACACGCAGCAGCTACAATGACCATACCGGCAGCTTCCGCGTTACTAAACGCGGTCTCCACCGTGATGCCCGGATCGCGATCCCATCCGAGGCTCAGATTCGCGATCTCCACGCCATGGTCTACAGCCCACTCCAGGGCCGCGATCAGATCGCTGGCATCGCCGAAGCCATTGTCATCAAGAACCTTGAGCGCATAGAGGTCACAGGCTGGCGCGATCCCGACCACGCCGTAGGGGCCTGTCGCATCACCGTTGTCGTTATCCTCTGCGCAAGCTGTCCCGGCCACGTGGGTGCCATGGCCGTAGACATCCCACGGGTCGCTGTCCAGCTCAACGAAATCCTCGCCGCCAACGTAGTTGCCGTCGAGGTCGGGGTGGCGGTAGTTGATCCCCGAATCGATGATCGCGATACCGACTCCAGCTCCCTCGTTTGAGTAGCTGGTGTGTACTTCGCCAGCGCCGATGGCCTTAACACCCCACGCGTTGTCAAGCTCGATGTCGAGGGCACGCATTCGCTGGTCTGGTTCAATGTGCGAGACCTGGGCGCGGCCCCGAAGCTGGTCAACAGCCGGTTCCGGCAGCGTCGCTGCGATAGCGTTGACGAGATGATACGTGTATTTGACCTGTCCTCCGGCGCGTCGGACGAGTGCTGCTTGTGCGGGTCCGGCTGGCGACCTGAAGCCGATCAGCACCTTAACGCGATCGGGCGCTTCACCCATCACGGGGCTTGAGCTAGGCACAAGGAGTGCGCTCAAAGTCGCGAGAATCGTGAGAGATAGCCAGAAGGTCCGTTGGTATTTCATGTTGTGCCTCCGTCTTTGCGGATCGTGTAACGCAAATCGTGTTGTCGGATCTGCCCACTTGGTGTGTGTCGTGGTCAGCCAGCCCGAGGGGTCCGTAAGGACGCTGTCAGGATGCCTCCTCACCGAGCTCGATTGTGATGATCTCCTCACCGGGCACTCCCCATGTCTCTCGCATTTCCAGAGCTCGAAGCACGGCCCTGGCATAGTCCGCAAGGGCGTCCGGGATCGCTGTGAATGCGTTGTAGAGAGCTCGGGTTGACCATCCTTGACCGCCTTCAACGAGGTCGAGAAGGTAGAGCCGGCTCGGTCCGCCAAATGGGAGTTCGCTACCCGCCTGCACTTGGAGTCCAAGAAGGCGGGCGATGTCGACAGGTTCGCGCAAGAGCAGGTGTTTGTCGAGGAGACATCGCTCTTCCGCGGTTAGCTCCAGCC
>JBNGDU010000069.1:0-6022 GCA_049975025.1 Anaerolineae bacterium | reverse complement strand
CTTCGGTCATGGTACAATCATGGTGGCAAATCATAAACTGACTTCCAGACAAATATGGTAAGTGAACACTTGATACAGGAAATGACAGACGCAACCCAGTCTATAGTTGATAATCTGGACACGCTGATGCAGGTGCTGCCGCCGGACGTTCGCGAGGCAGTTAACATCATTGGACGACGGGATGACCTTCTCGAGGTCATCTTGGACATCGGACGCGTGCCCACAGCGAGATACACAGATAAAGAGATCGTGCTTTTGCAGCGCGAGGTGACCCGCGAGGACATCGATTGGGTCGTGGACCGCGTCGGCGACTTCGACGCCGACAATCGCGCGGGCATCGCCCGCACACTCCACCGCATCGCCGCCATCCGAAACCGGCGAGGGCAGGTCGTGGGCTTGACGTGTCGGGTGGGCCGCGCCGTCTTCGGGACTATCACCATCATCGAGGATCTCATCACCTCAGGCCAGAGCGTCCTGCTGTTAGGACGACCGGCCGTGGGCAAGACCACGATGCTACGCGAAGCTGCCCGAGTGCTGGCGGAGACGAAGCGCGTGGTGATCGTGGATACCTCCAACGAGATCGCCGGAGACGGCGACATCCCGCACCCGGCTATCGGGCGCGCCCGCCGCATGCAGGTAGCGATGCCGAGCCTGCAGCATGAGGTGATGATCGAGGCGGTGGAGAACCACAACCCCGAGGTCATCGTGATCGACGAGATCGGGCGCGAGATGGAAGCGTTGGCGGCGCGGACCATCGCCGAGCGCGGTGTGCAGTTGATTGCCACGGCCCACGGCAATAACCTCGACAACCTACTTATGAACCCCACGCTCTCGGATCTCATCGGAGGCATCGAGAGCGTGACCTTATCAGACGAGGAAGCTCGTCGCCGTGGCACCCAGAAGACGGTCCTGGAGCGCCGTTCGCCGCCCACCTTTGACATTCTGGTCGAGATTCAGGACCGGCAACGGTTGCTGGTCCATCCCGACGTCTCCGAAGCCGTGGATGCCCTATTGCGGGGCAAACCCACCTCTGAGGAGGTGCGGTTCCGTGACGGTCAAGGCGATATCCACGTCGAAAACGTGCGGTCCGAACCCTCTGATGAGGCTATGTCGGATCAGCTCGATATGCGCGAACGACCGCAGATGAGCACCCGTGCCGGAAGGGGGCACCGCAAGCTTCAGGAGAAGCGGATCTATCCCTTCGGCGTCGCGCGAAACCGCCTGCTGCGAGCCGCGCAGAACCTGCGCGTGCCGATTAAGCTGGTCGACAATCTCAAGGAATCTCAGGTGTTCGTCACGACCAAGCAGTACTATCGCAAGCGCCCCCGGGTGGTCGTCGATGCCGAGCGCCGCGGCGTACCGATGTACGTGCTCCGCGCTAACACCTCGGCGCAGATTGAGACGTTCTTGTCGGACATCTTCGAACTCTCCCAGGAGGAGGCCGACCCGTTCAACCTGGCCATGGGCGAGGCAGAGGATGCGATTTCCCGGGTCTTGGAGGGGGAGCAGGCGGTCAATCTCTCGCCCCAGGACTCCTTCGTGCGCCGGTATCAGCACGAGATGGCGCGTAGAGCCAATCTCAGCTCTCGCTCCTTCGGCAAAGAGCCCTATCGGAGCGTGCGTATCTACCGCGAAGGCTGAGCAAGTTGGTTAAGAGAAGGGCTCTCTTCCGCGGTCGTTATGCCCCGCGCGCACGTTATCAAGGCTTAGCCTATGACCTCTGATCTAGAACTGAGCTCCCCAAGGCGTGGGGCATTCATCACCTTTGAGGGGGGCGAGGGCAGCGGCAAGACCACGCAACTTCGCCTGCTGAGTGCATGGCTGGAAGGACAGGGAGTATCTCACCTCATCACACGAGAGCCGGGAGGCACGATGATCGGCGAGAAGATCCGCGACCTCCTACACGACTGCAACCACACCGAGATGACACCCGAAGCCGAGATCCTGCTCTACTCGGCATCGCGTGCGCAGCTCGTCGGGGAACTCATCCTCCCTGCTCTGGCGTCCGGCCATGTGGTCCTGTGTGATCGATACTACGACAGCACCTATGCCTATCAAGGATACGGTCGGGGGCTTTCGTTGGATGCCCTACGACAGATTACCGAGTTCGCCACGCAGGGACTGAAGCCGGACCTGTCGCTTTACCTCGATGTACCACCGGAAATCGGCCTCAACCGGCGCGCGGACAGCGGCGAAGCGCTCAACCGCTTGGATCGCGAGACGCTGGCCTTCCACCGCCGGGTGCGGATCGGCTACCAGAGCCTGGTCAAGGCGGAGCCGACGCGGTGGCGACTGGTTGACGCGACCGGCGCCATCGACGCCATCCAGACCAGGCTGCGCCAGACGATCTGGCGCATCCTGGTCGACCGCGGTCTGACCGACTGATCAGACGACCCTAGGCCCGGAATGACAACTGAACTTCCGGCAGTCTGAGGCCAACTCGCCCCAAAATGGCACGCGCTCGGGATGTCCCCTTGTGAACCGCAGCCATCCGTGTATGATGGGTGCAACGACACAACCCTGCAGAAAGGATACCGATCGATGCCCGTCAAGATCGCCGTTGCCCAGATGGACCCCAAGCTCGGTGACTACGAAGCCAACATGGCAAGCATTCGCCGGATCTCGGAGGAGGCCACGCCCCCAGGCGCGCCCTCAGGCGCCCGGTTGGTCGTCCTTCCGGAGTGCGCGACCACCGGCTACGGCTTCGGGGATCTGGAGAGCGCCCGCGCCGTCGCCGAACCGGTGCCCGGGCCGACGACCGCAGCGCTCACCGCCCTATGTCAGGCAGCTGCCATGCCGAACGGTGGTCCGTACCTTGTGGTAGGCCTGCTGGAGCGAGGCGAAGCGCCGGAGGTCGTCTACAACAGCGCGGTGCTGGTCGGCCCCGAGGGGTTGATCGGATGCTATCGCAAAGCTCACCTGCCGCTCCTGGGCGTCGACCGCTTCACGATGCCCGGCGACACCGGGTTCCAGGTCTGGGAGACCGCCATCGGTCGGGTGGGCATCGCCATCTGTTACGATCTCCGGTTCCCCGAGGCCATCCGCGCATTGGCGCTCTCCGGCGCCGACGTCGTCGCGCTGCCCACCAACTGGCCCGACGGCTCCCAGAACGCCCCCCAATTCGTGACCCGCACCCGAGCTCTGGAGAATCGCGTCTTCCTCATGGCGTGCAACCGCTGCGGCGAGGAGAGCGGCTTCTGGTTCTTCGGGCACAGTCAGATCACAGATCCAAAGGGCAACGTGCTCGCCGAGGCCGAGGCGGAGGAGGCTATCTGCTACGCGGAGATCGAGCCCACCGACGCCCGTCAAAAGCGCATCGTCCTGCGTCCCGGTGAGTTCGAACTCGACACCGTGAGCGACCGCCGCCCGGACCTTTACGGATCCTTGACGACCTGAAAGCGGAAGGATCCCGCGACTTTCATCCCCCAGCCGACAGGAGGTGGAACATGGTGTCAAACCCCAAGAACTACATCACCGACATGGACGGCGTGCTGCTGAAGGGCAACAGCCTGATCCCCGGCGCTGCAGCGTTCATCCAGGAACTCAAGGAACGCGGCTCAGAGTACCTGGTCCTCACCAACAATCCCATTTACACGCCGCGGGATCTGGCCCATCGGCTGCACACCATGGGACTGGAGATCCCGGCGGAGCGGATCTTCACCTCGGCGATGGCGACGGCGCGCTTCTTGCAGAGCCAGCGACCGAACGGCACGGCTTACGTCATCGGCGAGAGCGGGCTGACAGAGCCCATGCACAATGAGGGATATGTGATCACCGATATCGACCCCGACTACGTCGTCCTGGGGGAGACGCGCACCTACAACATCGCTCAGGTGACGAGGGCGATTCGGCTGATCGTCGACGGCGCGCGCTTCATCGCCACAAATCCCGATGTCTCCGGACCGTCGGAGCTGGGCATCGTCCCGGCATGTGGCGCTATGGCAGCGCTCATCGAGAAGGCCGGCGGCAAGTCCCCGTTCTTCGTGGGCAAGCCCAATCCGTTGATGATGCGCACAGCCCTGAACTACTTGGGCGTTCACTCCGAGGACACGGTCATGGTGGGTGACCGGATGGACACCGACATCGTCGCGGGCGTCGAGAGCGGCATGGAGACGATTCTGGTCCTGACCGGGGTCACGACGCGAGAGATGGTCGAGAGCTTCCCCTATCGTCCTACCCACATCGTCGACTCCGTGGCGGATATCGAAGTATGAGCTCACAAGCTCTCCATCAGCCCAGCTTTTCCGTTCCCCATTTTCTCAGAGCCGACGATCCACTTCGAAAGCACCCACTCGGCACCCCAATCTCGTGGTCGAGCTATGGGGATGCTCCCGCACGCAACGCGTACCCCACGTTCGATTTGGGTTGCATGTTCTATGGCATTGTGCTAATATGTTAGTAGGGTGCATTATCCTCACAAGGTAGCCTTCACCTGCAACCGTGTCTTCACTGAACCCGGGGACACCGAATCTGGTCGCGCCGCCAGACGACCGCATGTCGTTCTCATCGATGGGTTTCAGGCGGTCAGCGTCCTTTCAATGACGCCAACGAACTCTATCTTTACATGTAAGGCGTGGCGGGCTGTCGACCTCTCTATGTACCAAAGGAGGTGTCGATGTAGATTGCTGAGGGAGTTTGATCGTATCCAACTGTATCGAATAGAGGAGGAACCAATGAAACGAAAGCTACTCATAACCCTGGCGCTGGCTATAGGTTCTCTGACGTTCGCTGTCTTTTTGTTGGGGCAGTCTCTCAACTCACCAGTTGCATCTGCTCCACTTATGGCGCAAGTCCGAGTTGTCCACGCAGCCAGCGATGCGCCGGCAGTCGATGTTCGGGTCAACGGTATCCTGCTGCCGGTATTGTCCGGAATTGCGTTTAAGGATGTCACAGACTACGCCTCTGTGATGTCGGGGACCTTTACCGTGACCGTCGCGCCGGCCGGGAGCCCAGATCCCGTGTTCACCAAGACACTGACGGTGATGAGCGGTATCGACTACACAGCCGTCGCGTATGGGACGCTTGCCGAGGCGGATCCCTTTCCATTTGATATACTCGTCGCCACGGATGACAACAGCGTGCCGCCCGTTGGCAAGGCGCGGGCACGTTTCTTCCATCTGGTGCCGGGCGCGCCTGATGTCGACATCGCAATCCAAGGCGGGCCGGATCTGCTGACGGGTGTGACATATGGGCAAGCCAGCCCCTACGTGGAGATCGATGCCGATACTTACGATCTGGAGCTCCAGCTTGAGGGTCTGCCCTTGACCATCCCGGTGCCCGCGGTGACAGCGGATCCCAACAGCATCTACAGCTTCTTTGCGGTGGGTACGGCGGCATCGCCCGACATCGTCCAAGCTCTTGACAAGCAATACGTCCGCGTGCGAGCTTTCCATGGCGTGTCCGACGCGCCGCCGGTGGACGTATGGGTCGACGGCGGCAAGGCCTTCTCCAGCGTGGCATACAAGGATCTGACCGACTATGCGGCGGTGATGTCCGGCACCTACACGTTGGGGCTCGCACCTGCAGGGATCGAGATGCCGATCCTCACGCGAACGCTTGTCTTGACCGGAGGCATGGACTTCACGGTAGCCGCGGCCGGCACGTTGACCGTGACAGACATGTACACCGCCGAACTCGTCTCCTACATGGACGACAACAGCCCGCCGCTTCCCGGTAAGGCTCACGTGCGGTTCATCCACTTAGTGCCCGATGCGCCCTTGCCGGTGAATATCGGCGTCACCGGCGTCGTAACCCCGATCTTCTCCAACGTGACCTATAAGCAGGCGACGCCCTACGTGCCTGTGGATGCAGGACACTACGATCTTGAGGCCTATCTGATGGGCGCCCCGATGATGCCAATCGCGACGGTCAGCGATACCCTGTTTATCGACGGGGTTGTCTACACCGGGTTCGGCGTGGGCCTCGCCGCCGGTCCGGCGCCGGTCGAGGTCGTGATCGAGCCTATGTATAAGATCTTCATGCCCATCGTCTTCAAGAACTTCTGACCTTCCCTCCCCAAAGC
>JBNGDU010000068.1:0-2002 GCA_049975025.1 Anaerolineae bacterium | reverse complement strand
GGCCATCGCCGTCAAGGCCGATGTCACCCAGGAAGACGACGTCGCCGCGATGATCGACCGCACGATAGAGACATTTGGCCGGCTCGATATCTGCGTCTCGAACGCGGGCGTGCTCGTGGCCGAACCCATCGATGAGTTCCCGGCCGAGAAGTGGCGCTTCGTGATGAACGTTAACCTCTTCGGCTACTTCCTCGTGGCCAAGCACGCGGCCCGGGCGATGAAGCCTCAGCGAAGCGGCGTCATTATCCAGATCAACTCCAAGTCTGGGAAGAAGGGCAGCTATAAGAACTCGGCCTACGCCGCCTCTAAGTTCGGCGGGGTCGGGCTTACGCAGAGCATCGCGCTGGAACTCGCCGAGTTTGGCATCCGCGTCAACGCCATCTGCCCCGGCAACTTGCTGGACTCGCCCCTCTGGGTGGACTCGCTCTACGAGCAGTACGCGAAGAAGTGGGGCATCACCGAGGAGGAGGTCCGCCAGAAGTACAAGGACCAGGTGCCGATGGGACGGGGCTGCACCTATCAGGACGTCACGAACGTCCTGGTCTTCTTGGCATCGGATCAAGCCGGGTATATGACCGGGCAGGCGATCAACGTCACGGGCGGGCAGGAGATGCGGTGAGACGATTGACGATTTGTGATTTGTGATTTGCCGGTTTGTGATTTGCCGTTTCGTGATTTATCGATTTGGAGGTTTGCCCCATGGAAAACGAACATTTGGCCGTTATCTGGAGCAGCGACAACCCCGAGGTAGCGCACAAGGTCTGCTTCATGTACACGCATAACGCGAAGAGACATGGATGGTTCGAGCACGTCACCCTGATCGTCTGGGGACCGTCGGCGGAGCTGGCCAGCCGCGACATCAGGATCCAGGAGAAGTTGCGCGCGATGGCTGAGGATGGCGTCGTCCTCGAAGCCTGCAAGGCGTGCGCCGACGCCTACGGCGTCAGCGAGAAGCTCACCGAGTTAGGCGTCGACGTCAAATACATGGGCGTGCCGCTCACCGAAATGTTGAAGGCGGGTTGGCACACGCTCTGCTTCTGACGGCAGCTATCAGGCACCGGTTTTCAGTTTCCCGTTCTCCGTTTCCACTCGCTGCGCCGTCAAAGGGGGACGCAACCTGTTCGTAGTCGGCACTTCAGTGCCGTGCTCCGTGAGCCAGTGCCCACGGCAAGCGTCGGGCGCTGGTCTATAACTCTTGACTCGTCTATCTTGACTCTTGGCTATACCAGAGCATCCACACATGCCCACGAGCGCCTACTCCGAATCCACCACCTCCGCAACGAGATCCTCCAGCCAGACGCCCTCCTGCCACACCTTTGCCTTCCAGTCGGGCATCAGCCGATCCAGAAGCACGCCCTGGGCCGCACCGCAGTAGTAGAAGCGGGTGTCGCCAGAACGATTCTGCATACGCTTCACCTCATCAATCTGGTTGGACCAGAAACGCTCGCGGGTGCGGTACCCCCTGAAGTCGGGGTCGTCCGCCAGCCCCGGGAAGGGCTCGTAGTCCGGGGTCTGGGCAGCCTCTAGCTGGATCGCGAGCTCAACGTACTTCGCCAGGCCCTCCAACCACTCCTGCTTGCGCTCGTAGTCGGCTAACGCGGGGGTCATACCGGGCTGCGCGCGGCGCCGAGCACGCTGCGCCACGAACTGGCGCGCCAGGACCGCGGCCTCCCCATCAGAGGGCGCCTCCACCGCCGAATGGAGCAGGTTCAGCTCCTCCTTCCACATCGCCTCCAGCTCGTCGTCCTCCCAAGGGTAGGCATCCTCGAGCGAGCGGACGCGCTCCGCCGCGGCGAGGCGCTCTGGGCGCTCCACGCCCTGGAAGGCGTGGAAGGCCTCGTGGGCCATGGCGCCGATGTAGGTCTCCGACGAGTCGATCAAGAGCCGCCACACCAGCCGGTAGGGGAATGCCTTGGCGATGACGCCGGGCAACCGCTCGCGAAATCCACTGTAGAACGCGATGGCCGAGTACTCCATGGTCTGCAGCGTGGCGACCCAGACG
>JBNGDU010000067.1:0-4118 GCA_049975025.1 Anaerolineae bacterium | reverse complement strand
CTTCCCGACGATCCTGGGACACGAGTTCTCGGGCAAGGTCGTGGAGGTGGGGCCGCAGGTCGAGAATCTGCAGGTCGGCGACATGGTCACCGCCGAGGAGATGATCTGGTGTGGGCGCTGCATTCCCTGCCGTAACGGCTACCCTAACCACTGCACGAATCTTGAGGAGATCGGTTTCACGATCCCGGGTGCCTTTGCCAACTACATCGCCATCGACGAGAAGTACTGCTGGCCGATTGACGGGATCGCCGAGCGTTTCGGCGACGAGGAGAAGGCCTATGAGGTGGGCGCCCTGAGCGAGCCCACCAGCGTCTCGTACAACGCCATGTTCGAGCGGGGTGGCGGCTTCCGCCCCGGTCACTACGTCAGCGTCTTCGGTGCCGGGTCCATCGGATTGGCCGCCATTGGACTTGCCCGTGCCGCCGGCGCCGGCACCATCGTCGCCTTTGAGCTCTCGCCACAGCGACGCGAGCTGGCGGCAAAGGTCGGCGCGGACTTCGTCTACGACCCGCGTGAGGTTGTCCCCCACGAGGTACTCATGGAACACAGCAAGGGCCAGGGCTTTGACTTCCACGTCGAGGCCGCCGGCGCGCCTGAGGTGACTGTGCCCGAGATGGAGCAGGCGCTGGCTATCAACGCCAAGGTCGTGCAGATCGGGCGCGCGGCGCAGCGGGTGCCGATGTATCTCGAGAGCTTCCAGGTGCGCCGCGCCCAGGCCTTTGGGTCCCAGGGGCACTCGGGCCACGAGACCTTCCCCAACGTCATCCGCATGGTCTCCGCCGGGCGGCTGGACCTCAGGGGGATCATCACCTCGAGGTACGATCTCGACGACGTCGTCGACGCCATCGCTCAGTCGACCACCCGCACCGACGGCAAGATCCTGGTGAAACCCAACGCTTAGAGCGCCGCCGCGCTCAGACGAGCAGACACATAGCAAAGGAGTCACAATATGTCAGACAAGAGACAGACGCCACCCGGCCTTTTGGCCACAGACCAACCGGACCTCTACTTCGAGGACAATGCCGTGGGTCGGATGAAGAAGGAGCTCTGGGATGCCAGCGACGAGGAGATCGATCGCATCCTGGACGAGTACGGTATGCCCTCCCCAGTCGAGTGGGGCAAGTGTGGATCCTACATTCAGACGACCGTTCGATGGCAGGTTGAGGAGGAGCGCAAGAAGAATGACATCGTACTGATCCCCGTCGGCAGCACCGAGTTGCACGGCAAGCACATGCCCAGCGCCTCGGATACCCTCTACGTCAGTCAGATCTGCGAAGGTGTGCGGCGCTACACGGCGAAGCGGGGAGCGCCCGTCAGCCTGGCGCTGCCGCCGCTGATGTACGGCGCCCACCCCTATCACCACCTCGGGATGCCCGGCACCGTCATCGTGCGGGAAAACGTACTACGCGAGCTCATGATCGACGTGATGTTAGGGCTCTGGAACGACGGCTTCCGTAAACAGATCATCATCAACAACCACGGGCAGCTATGGGCGCTGGAATCCGCCGTGCAGCAGTTCTGCAAGCGTTACCATCTCCCCGGCATCTTCCGCGTCATCGACTGGCATCGCGCCGTGCGCGAGTTCTTCCGCACCAGGGATCGGGGCGGCAAGTGGGACACCAACTTCGTCCACGCTGACGAATCCGAGACCTCGCTGGGCCTCTACCTCCACCCGGAGATGGTAGACATGGACTACGCGGTCGATACGGAGGGCATCAGCTACTTGTCGGAGGGCCACTTTGACAAGTCGGTTGACCCCTTCAGCAGGCCAAGCCGCTGGTCCGAGGGCGAGGGACAGTCGGCGATCGAGATCGCCGGCACGCCGGAGGGCGTTGTCGGCAAGGCCACGCACGGTGAAGCCGAGAAGGCCAAGCGCCCGTTGGCCGCCATCCTCCGCTACCTGACACTCTTGAACGATCACATCCTGGAGGCGTTCCCGCCCGGCGAGGTGCCGCCGGTGGATGAGGTCACGCTTCGCACGCCGGAGGAGATGGCCCCCTACCTCAGGGAGCCGATGAGCGAGGGCTGGAAGCCCGTCTACGGACTCCCGCGTATCGGGCAGGACACGTTCAGCGGCTAAGCAGGTCACGCCACGGATGGGCGATCGTACATCGCCCATCTGTGCTATAGAGGAGGCACGATGAAACTCAGTCTGGTGCTATCGACCCACTCCGCACAGTTCGAGGCCGTCGCGCTCAAGGGCGAGTTGGAGGACAACCTGGTGAAGATCGCGGGATGGGGATACGACGGTGTGGAGCTCGCGATCCGCGATCCCGCCCTCGTGGACGCCGCAGCGCTGGAACAGTCGGTGATGCGACATGGCCTGGATGTACCGGCGATCGGCACGGGGCAGGCCTGGGGTGAAGAAGGGCTCTCCTTCACCAGCGCCGACCCGGACGTACGCGCTGCTGCCGTGGCCCGCATCCAGGGTCACATTCCCCTGGCGGCTCGATTCGACGCCGTCATCATCATCGGCCTGATCCGCGGCATCACACCGCAAGGCCGGACCCACACGGAATCGATGGCGGACTTCACGGATGCGATGCGCCGGTGTGCCGAGGCCGCAGCGTCAGCGGGCGTGCGATTCGCCATCGAGCCCCTTAACCGCTACGAGACAGACCTCATCCACTCCGTTGAGGAAGGTTTGGCGTTCCTGGATCACGTAAACGCCGAGAACGTCGGGCTACTGCTCGACACGTTTCACATGAACATCGAGGAACCGGACCTCACCGACGCGCTGCGCCGGAGCGGCGACCATACCTTCCACGTCCATCTCGCTGACTCCAACCGCTGGTACCCCGGCGCCGGCCACATCGACTTCGCAGAGATCATCGACACCCTCGACAATCTTGGCTACGGCGGATACCTCTCGGGCGAGTTCCTGCCCCGACCGGATGCGGACACAGCCGCACAACGTGCTATCGATACGGTGAGACCGTTGCTGCCAGGCTCCGGCGATTAACAGCCTGATCAGGCCACTGCCAACGTCGTTGTAGCGGGTGCGTCTCATTGGCACACAGAGCCGTTGGTGCGACGCATTTGATCTCGGCTAACAAGTGGAACGCATCAACGGCAGGCGCACCTCACCACACGCGAAGGCGCGTCTGAGTGGGACGCGTTGACTCCCTGGCCTTTGTCGCTAGACTGTATGTCTGATGTGTTGCTGCTAAACAACCACGACGGAGGGGGCCCAATGGATTGGCATGCGACTGCAGAGGGAAAGCGGCTTGTAGATGCCCCGTCGATGCGGGACGACTGGCGCAGGTGGGGGGCTTACCTGGCCGAGCGGGCCTGGGGCACGGTGCGTGAGGACTACAGCGCCGATGGCGAGCCCTGGACCTACTTCACCCACGATCAGGCGCGCAGCCGGGTCTACCGGTGGAACGAGGACGGCATCGGGGGTATCTCCAACACCTACCAGAACCTCTGTCTGGCGGTGGCCTTCTGGAACGAGCAGGATCCCATTCTCAAGGAACGGTTCTTTGGCTTGACTGGGCCCGAGGGCAACCACGGCGAGGATGTCAAGGAGCTCTACTACTATCTCGACGCCACGCCCACCCAGAGCTACTTGAAGATGCTCTACAAGTACCCCCAGGTGCGGTATCCTTACGAGCAACTCGTTGAGGAGAACAGGCGAAGGGGCTATGACGACCCCGAGTACGAGCTCACCGACGCGCTCCCCGACGTCTTCTCGGAGCGACGCTACTTTGACATCACCATCGAATGGGCCAAGGCTGACCGGGACGACCTGCTTGGACGCATTACAGTTCACAACCGCGGGCCTGACCCGGCGCCGATTCACGTCCTGCCGCATCTATGGGCGCGCAACACTTGGAGCTGGGGATACGATCCCGCGCGCCCCGAGATCCGCCGCGCCGACTCATCCCAGCCCGGCATCGCCACTGTCTACGCCAACGAGCGACACCTCAAGCCTCGTTGGTGGTACGTGACCACGCGTGGGCCCGGCGGGAAAGCGCCGGATGCGCCTGCGCTCATGTTCACGGAGAACGAAACCAACCGTGAGCGCCTCTTCGGCGTCGAGAATGCAACGCCTTACGTCAAGGACGCCTTCCACGAGGTGGTGGTCGACGGTCGTGCTGATTGCGTCAATCCCGATC
>JBNGDU010000066.1:0-6037 GCA_049975025.1 Anaerolineae bacterium | reverse complement strand
CACCTGAATCGGTTCACCCCCACGTGCGTGGGGACAACGAACGCGCAGAAAACACCATCGACATTGCCAGCGGTTCACCCCCACGTGCGTGGGGACAACGTCCTCCAATACCGCGGCCAGCAATGTGTGTGCGGTTCACCCCCACGTGCGTGGGGACAACATACATGTCTGACATCTGACCGCGGTCATGTGCTTGTTAAGGTACAGCTTACCAGAGCCTGCTTAGCTGGCAAGCGACTTTTGGCGGTTACTCGAGATCATCTACAGTGCGTGGGATCCGAATGAGCTGCAGTCCCTCAAGCTCGACGATCTCGCGGGTGGTGTCCCCCGCCATTCGCATGGCGAAGCGCTGCTCGGTGTTGGTGGACCAGATCTGCGTGACGCCGCCCAGCCGCTTGGATTTGCAGCACTTCTCCCAGAGCTTATCGCGGACGCGCGCCGAGACGTGGCCGACGAAGACGCCGGTCTTGGGCTCGATGAGCCAGCGGGTGAGCTCCCCACGTACGCTAGCGGGGACTTTCTCCAGGATCATGACGATCATGCGCGACCTCCTCTCCGCAGCGCGTGCCTCAGCCTGCTCACCCGTCCTGCTTCATCGCGACGGCGAAGGTGTGCTTACACGCACCGAGCCCGTTGCGGATGTAGTCCGGACAGTCGCATTCCAACTCTTCCCCCACCTGGGTAACGGTGTAGCCTGGCGGCCCCGATCCCGTGATGACGTGCCAGGTCTCGGGCGCCTCCCGCCACACGGTCCAGCCACCGGCGAGTCCCTCCCTGGCCCGCTCGCGACGCCGGCGCAACGCCTCCTCGCGCTCCCGGTCGACGTCTTCCACCGAACGCTGTGGAGCATCGACGGCGACGTTCACAGGCGCGTGGTCTGTCTCGCCAGGCGCCGGTTCCCAGCTCGAGGTTCGCTGCTCGCTACCTAAATCCTGGGGTGCTGGGTCCCCACCGGCGCTCGCGGGGCGCGCAGGGCCGCCGAGTGACGCTTGGCTCTTCACCCTTCTCTGGAATAGGAGCTCTGTTGTATCTTGATGCTGCGTCGGCTCGTCACTGGGCGGAAGCCAGTCCTCGTCGTCTCCGTCTGGATCCCAAAGCGGCTCGGGACGGGCCGGATCTTCGTCAGCTTCCTCGCCCGCGCTCAGCACGTCGTCGGGTACAGCTAGGAGATGGTCGATGTCGGGCAGAATGCGCTGGAGCAGTCTGACGTCCTTAAAGGCTTGGCGGCACGCCTCTCGCACACGCGGCCCCAATCTCTTGGTCCCCTCGCCGGTGATCCTGAAGGCGACCGGAATGGTGATCTCGGTCTTGTAGAGGTCGGCGATGTCGAAGACGAAGGACCGTTGCTTGCCGGTGTGGATGAAGCCGAGGGCCGGTGAGTAGCCGCCACTGACGATGGCGGCGTGGCAGAGTCCGTTGAGCAGGGCGTTAGCCGCGGAGAGGGCGCGGTTGATGGGATCGCTGCTGTCCCAGTGGTTGCGGTCGTATTGTCGTCCGTGCCACGCTACGCCATAGCGTATGCTGGCCTGAGCGTAGGCTGTACGCATTCGGGCGCCCTCCATCCCGCGAAGCTGCTGGATGGAGAGCCCCGGATCGAGCTCATGCTCGCCAAAGCGCTTGCGATACATGCGCTTGCAGACCTCCAGGCGGAGCCGTTCGTCGCTGGCCAGCCGGGCTTGGTGGAGAAGGTGGTAGGCTCGACGAGTCTCACCGGTGCCGTTAGCGTAGTAGCGGGTGCAGTCCTCACCGACCCAGACGATGGCGCAGCCATTGCTGGCCAATGTCTTGACGGCGGCGTGCGTGATCCGCGTGCCGGGTCCCAGCAGCAGTACGGTGAGCGCCGCCGCCGGGACCATCGTGGAGCCCGTTTTGTCGAAGATCTCGATCGCCTTGGCATTCTGCTCGACGATACAGTGCTCGGCGTAGAGGTAGCTCAGGCTGTCGCGCAGTTTTGGCAACTGATGCAGGTCTTGCATAGCACTCTCCTCAGGGCGGCGGGGCCAGCGAGAGAAGCCCGAAACCGAAGCCCTTGGCGGGCCCCACCCCCTCGGCGACGGTCTTGCTGAGGATCTCAGGCTCGGTCACCCGCAGGAGCCCGTCGAAGCGCACGGCGAAGTGGGTCACTTTGCGCGTCTTGCCGTTGCGCCGGATCCAGGCGTACGTATTGCCTTCCTGGACGACGGTGAGCCGTCGGACCTCGAAGCCGCCGCGCCGGCCCTTACGGTCGAGCCAGGCGCGTTGGTCTTCCTCCTTGTAGAGGCCGTGGCGCGAGCCCTCCCGTTTGACGGTGGGGTTAGCCCGCAGGCGAAAGGCGAGGATCTGACCTGCAGCGAGCGCCAAGTCAAAGGTCTTGGTGGCCGGGTTGGCGAAGACGCTCGGAGGCCACTGCGGTTCGGGCAGCAGGTAGTCGCCCCGGGCCGCTAGGTCGGACCAGTCGGGCGCGGTGACCGACTGTACGAGCAGCGTCGGCACACCGGTCCGGGGATCAACCTCGGTTCGGAAGAGGACGCGCTCCCGATCGGGCAGGTCCTCGGGATAGGCGGCCATGATGGTGCGGTGGAGCTCATAGGGGTTGGCGAGGTCGCGTTGGACGGCCCGGCTGCGCGGGTTGAGGATCAGTCGTGAGAGATACATAGGCCTTTCTCCTCTCCGTCCTGAGTAAAGAGTCGTTCCTCACAAGTGTAACGCGGTGCAAAGATGCGGTGCGTGCGTGATATTATCTCATCAGAGCGACGTGTAGCCCCAGGTCTTGATGGTGAGCATTCAAGTATAGCGCGGACGGGCGTCTCTAGGGGCCTCCAGTTGCGCAAAGCGTCAGACAGGCTGTCATAGGTTCCAACGCCATCAAAGGGTGGGCGACTCGGCACGCAGGACTTACGACCAAGATAGATAGGCCAAAAGGGCGCCCTAAGTGCTGAGGCCACACTCGCGACCAGGTCAGATTCTGCTTGTAAGGCCACGAGGAATGAGGCATCGCACAGATAATGGCGCCAGGTCTCTTCCGTATGGGGTCTACCGCTACTGATCTTCGGTTTGCCTTGTGCACTCAGCAGCATCGGCCGCCCATAGCCTGCACCTACAGTATGATAGTCAACGATCTGCCGCCCCGGTCGATCGCAACGGACGCCCATACGCATCGCCTGAGAAAGGTTGCGGAGTTCCTCATCTTGCCGCAAACCCAGCGCACACGCAAGTAGACCGATAACGCCCGACTTCGTGGGCTCAGCAGCCGTATCTCGCACACTCCAACGGGCGCGTTCACCCCAGGCTTGCATTGGCCCCTCAAGTCTCAGAAAGAGCGTGTTTGCCATTTCACGCCTCCGGAAGGTTGTCCGAGAGCCACTCCTGAAGCTTGGAGAGTGAGGGAACGGTCGCAGCGGCAGGTAGTTCGTAATCCTGGATGCTTGTCATCGCTCGCTTGTCCGACTCCACGAGATCGTAGGTGGTACCAATGCGGTCCATATAATCGGCCAACTTGGCGACAGCATCGCCCACTAAGCTGTCCTGCCGTGTGGTCCTTGCTGGAATCACAAAAGCATTGGCGTAGCTTACCGGCAGATTCCTATTGCGAACCTCTACGAGGACAAGCTCAGGTAGGTTCTGTGCTGCAAAGGTATTCTGCTTGCCCGAGGGCTGAGCCACGGCAGCAGCCTCCAGGAGGGCGCTCACTGCCCGGCGTGCCACCGAAACATCGCCACCCAGATTTTCGCACAAACCTTCCCAGTGTACGTTGATGTACTTATAGTAGGTCGAACTGTTGTATTCTACATCGCCAATCATTCCAGCACCCGATTCACCGGAGATATCGTCAACTGCCGTGAAATAGTCGAATTCCTGCTGCACAGCGTTGACCGAGAGCGCGTGAGCCACTTGCACGGCAGCCTGAACGTCCTCGAATGCATCTGAGGTGGTCATACGACCGAACATCGCGATATCGACGGATTGGGGTAGACTCTTGCCCAGTTTGCGTGTGATGTCGGCGATTTTGGTCTTTCGGGAATCGTTCCAAGCTTTTGGGCCAATCTCATTATAGAGATCAAGGAGTTTCTGAGCCATTGGTTGCAGTTCATTATCTCCTATAAAGATGAGCTGACGGGTCTCCAAGGGCTCCCCTTCCTCCGTCTGCCCTCGCCCTCGACCGGATTCACTTCCGATCTCGGGCACCCGCTGGACGATATTTTTGACGGCTTCATCGTCAGCGTCGAGAGCCTCAAGCTGTTCCTTGATCAGGCCAGGTAGGCGCTTCGTGCGCGTCGCCAGAAAACCGTCCTCAGCAAAGGCCTGCTCGAAGGTTTCTGACATGCGAATGCTCCGCTTCAGACATTGACTGGAGATGCGACCGCGAAGGACTTCACCGAAGTACGCTGTCTTCGGCGAACCTGTGTCATCGCGGTTAAGATTCGACGGTACATAGTTCTGCAGCATATGAATCTGAACTAACATGGCAAGTACCTCCCTTAGAAGTATCTTGATTGAAGCTGTCTTGTACGGTATTGATTGCCACCCCTAGCCCGAGTAGGGCGCGAGTGTCTTAACTACCAGCATAATACGCACGAGCCCAATTCTCCTGAACGTAGCGCTTGGGATGATCCCAAGCAAGAAGATCCTGCAGAAGCTGAGGCCAGTTAATTGCCACACGCTTGCCATAAAGATAGCGCACAAGCTGTCGAAGTTTGAAGCGGAGCTGATCCCAGTTGGCATCCAACAAGACCGCCAGCCGGCGGTCAAGTCCTGGGTCCCCGCCTTCGATGCCTCGTGGTTCTCGGGCTTGGCGAAGTGCATAGCCTAGGTTGCCTTCGCCTCCGCCGTCGGCCAACGGGTACAGGGTTGCAAGCAGGAAGTAAATCTCCTCTTGGTAACGCGGCACGCCGTTGGGAAGCGTACGGAAGAAGAGGCCTAGAACTCTGTTCGACTCAGCCATTGTCTGTCCGGCATTGCGCTTAAACCGCGCAAGCTCGCCTGGATCCAGCTCGGCTAGAGTATGACAGAACTGCATTACCTTTGGATCGTAGTCAAACTGCTTGTTCATCAGGTAGATACTCCTTTCTGTGTGTACTGAGATGGATAGCGCACCACTTTTGCGCTTCCACACGACGACGTAACGTTTCTCCATCGTCACCGGTCATCTCAGCATGTGTTCTGAAAGCTGTGTTAGCCTCTCGGACAACGATCTCAGCCCAAGTGCGGTGTGCCGGTAAGGGATCATCGAGATCAGCAAGGGCTAAGACAAATCGACGGAACGGCGATGCTAGCGCACGCCAGTAGGCGTCTAGCATACGTCCTCGCAAGGCATTATGACGGCCACGTTTGCCTGCATCGAAGTGTTGTCGAAATGTTCCAGCGATAGTTCCCGCGCATCGAGTAGCCAAGCCAAGACCCCGACGCACTTCGTCAGCGCCCAACGGATCACGAGCAAGCTTTGCGGGGACACTCAACTCAGCATCGATCCATTCGAACACCTTGGCCCGCATATCCGTGCGCATGCCTATGCAGCGTACAGGATAGATTTTATGTTGCGGACCGATGGGTTCAAAAACTCCACCGGTCGCCAACTCCGCACGCTGGTATAGCGCGGTTGGCGGAAGCGTAGACGGTCCACCGCCCTTGCGCTCTTCACGGCATGGTAAGAACAAGGCCGCGTAGTCACGCCAAAGGGCCTTGCTCTTCACAGGACGGACAGGGATAAGGTTGTTTCCGCTAGGGCGATAGGCTGCGAAGGGGTCCCGCCAAGGTTGCGCATTCTTTGGACGGCTCTCCCCCATCCGATAGATCATCGTCCGCACATTCCACTCAGCCGAACGTCCACATCGCGAGCAAACGGCGTTCGTTCTCTCGGGATGCAAGCGGACCCGCCTCGCCGGAAAGGTCAGGCTGTGAAGATAGCCAACTTCGTGGACGACAGCCTTTCGCGCGACGATAGGTCCGTGGCGCCACCAAACTCGATCTTCAGATCGTGATCTCGCATCAGGCTGGTTTTCCGGCAGCACAAGCGAGGCGGTCAAGCTCGCGAAGAGGGTGTCGTCGGCCGGAAGAACAT
>JBNGDU010000065.1:0-1533 GCA_049975025.1 Anaerolineae bacterium | reverse complement strand
CCCGTCCTCCGATCCGTGCGGCCCCACCGTCGTCTTGTACTGGAGTGTCTGGCCCAGAAACTTCGGTGGATCGGCCTCGGTCCAGGCCGCGGCCGGGACGATGTACTCGGCGGCCACCAGCTTCGCCTCGCCGTTCGGCTCGAAGTCGTAGATCAGCACCTCGGGTTCTTCGAGGATCAACTGATCGTCGAAGCGACTTTCCAGCATGTAGTGGACGCCCATCGCGCCCTCCGTCGGGTGGCTGATACATGCAGTGGGCGGTTCCTCGAACGTGAGCGGCGCAAACCCGTCCTCCTCCGCGACTTCCAAGCGGTGGTACCGTGCGGTTGCGCGACGGATCCTCGCGATATTGCCGGGACCGGCTGCCAACGCGGCGACCGGCAGTGCTATCACGAGCAATGCCAAAGCTGCCCAGACATAGGCTTTGTGCTTCATCTTGTCCCTCCTGTATGTATGCTGCTGTTCACTGAACATATGCGCTCAGCATAACGGCGCACCGTTTCAGGACCGTTATGTGAACATTTCGAAGAGTGCCGCCCGCGGCTTTCGGAACCGAGAGATCGGAGATTGTGTGACGAGGCTGGCTCAGCCCGAGTTCAGCCATCTGCGTGGATGATCCACCCGACGCCACTTGCGCCCTACCGCCGGACGCCTAAACTTGTAGCTGGTCGTAGTCAGTCGTTAACTGACAGCCGAAAACCGGTAACTGGCAACTTTGTTTATCCCTGGAGGACCTATGACAAGAATCGCTTTCATCGGTGCTGGTAGCTTCGGATTCACGCGCAATCTGGTGCGCGACATCTTGACCTTCCCGCTTTTGGAGGACGCGACGCTGGCCTTGATGGACATTGACCCTGAGCGGCTGGAGTTCTCGCGCCGCGCGGTGCAGCGCATCGTCGATGAGGGTGAGTACCCGGCCCAGGTCGAGGCCACGCTGGACCGCCGCGAGGCGCTGAAGGACGCCGACGCGGTGCTCTGCACGATATTGGCGGGCGGCGTCGACGTCTGGCAACACGACATTCTGATCCCCGAGAAGTACGGCGTCGACATCAACGTCGGCGACACGAGGGGACCGTCGGGCATCTTCCGCGCGCTCCGCACGATCCCGGTGATGCTCGGTATCGTGAGGGACATGGAGGAGCTCTGTCCCTACGCGACGCTGCTCAACTACACGAACCCGATGGCGATGCTCTGCCGCGCGATGCAGCGCGAGTCCTTTGTCCAGCTGACGGGCCTCTGTCACAGCGTCCAGGGCACCGCGGCGATGCTGGCGCGGTGGATCGGTGCGCCGATGGATGAGGTCACCTATACCTGCGCGGGCATCAACCACATGGCCTGGTATCTGGACTACAAATGGAACGGCGAGGACGCCTATCCGCTGATCCGCAAGGCCGTGACGGAGAAAGAGGAGATCTACAACGAGGAGCAGGTGCGCAACGAGATGTTCCTGCACCTCGACTACTACGTCACCGAGTCCAGCGGTCACAATTCCGAGTACAACTGGTGGTTCCGCAAACGGGCCGACCTGATCGA
>JBNGDU010000064.1:0-1949 GCA_049975025.1 Anaerolineae bacterium | reverse complement strand
CCCTGACGTCGTGTTGATGGATTTTGTTATGTCCGGCACGGATGGTGCGGCCGTGACCAAGACGATACGCGAACGGTGGCCGGACACTCAGGTCATCGCGCTTACCAGCCTCAAAGAAGGCAACCTTGTGCAGAGCGCCCTGCGGGCCGGCGCGATCGGCTATCTGCTGAAGAACGTCTCCGCCGATGAGCTCGCCGACGCCGTACGGTCGGCCCACGCCGGACGCCCCACCCTGGCCCCGGAAGCCGCCGAGGCACTGATCCACGCCGCGATGCATGAGCCCGCCATCGGCGACGATCTGACGCAGCGGGAGCGCGAGATCCTGGCGCTGATGGCGGAAGGACTGAGCAACCCCGAGATCGCCAAACGCCTCTTTGTCAGCCGATCCACGGTGAAATTCCACGTGAGCAACGTGCTCTCTAAGCTTGATGCCGACAGCCGGACAGAGGCCGTCGCCATCGCAATCCAGAACGATCTCGTCTAGTCGCTCGACGTCGATCGCAAATTCGCCGTCGCGCTGTAGGGTAGATCCTCCACGCCAGCGCAGGCAGCAGATGCTTTCGTCAGCAAGCGGGATCCGCCCGATCGACTATCCTCTCAGGTGAATGCACTACGGCAACTCCCGTGCCCTTTATCAGGCCCTTGCAGCCCAGACATCCTAGAACCGAGAGACCAACGCACAGTCAAACGCCCCCGATCCGGACGGGGGGCGTTTGCTAAGCTTCTTGGACAAAGGGCTATCGTGCCGGCGATGGCTGACGTTCGAACATCGTGCGCATAGCGGTCCATCCGGGACCAGCACTTAGCACAGCGATGAACATCATGCTGACGGCTGAGGTAAGACACCAAGCACACGTCGCACCGATCACGAACGGTTCCAGGAAAGTCAGAAATACCGATAAGGCGAGTCCAAAGAGCGCCATCATGAAAACGACCGCTGGCGCGACGACATCCGACCAAGGCCCCTTGATCCAGGTAGCATAGACATGGGCGACGAGGATCGCTAGGTAGCCGAGGACGCCCAGAACAGCTACAGGCAAAAAACCGAAAAGCACCGCGAACTCGCTCTGCTGCACCGTGTTGCAGTCGCCCACCGGTCCGCAAACCGCCTCAGTCCCGGTCGTCTCGACGTAGCTGAGATAGGTGGCTGCGATCATACCGACCGCAATCGCCACCAACATTCCCCACGGAGAGAAACGCTCAGCAGCCTCCGTTAACCATGGTCGCGGTTTCATAACGGCTACCAGCGCCGCAACCAGCACGACCAAAACGAAAACCGAGAGCGTGTTACCCGCTAGGTCACGCGTGAACCGCTCCACCAGGGTCATCTGCTGGGAAGACGGATCTACCTCGGTTCCGACCAGCGCCTCCAAGCCTGGGAGATCCGGCCACTCAATTCCACCGGCAGACAGTCCAGCCTCAATCAAGCCTGGGAAGCGGTCTGGAATCTCCCGAGACCCGATAAGCAGCTCGTCGCCCACCACCAACGTGGGGACGCCGACCAGCTCCGGCTGGTACCGGGTCACCGTGGCTTGCCAAAGGGCGTTGCCCTCCGCCGTGGAGGTATCCACTTCAAGAACGCGCAGCCGCTGACCGTATTCGGCTTGAAGAGGAGGTATTACCTCGGTCATCACTATGTGACAATGGGGACAGGTGGGGGAGTAGAAGAGGATGGCCCGCACCCGCGCCTCATCTTGCGCCGCGACAGGTGATGGCCATATCAAAGCAAAGAGCATCGCTAGGATGCCTAAGGAGATCCACCGATTGTCATTAAGCATCAATGTCGCCTCCGCAGAAACTCAGATCGTGGCGCAACGCCACAGGCAGTAAAGAGATCAAACGCAATATTCGCATATACTGGAATATAACACGTTCACCCCTTGAGACAAGCACAGCAGCAATGAAGAAGCTGCGAGCAGTTGATAGCCAAGCGTAGACAGGTTGATACG
>JBNGDU010000063.1:0-4241 GCA_049975025.1 Anaerolineae bacterium | reverse complement strand
TCGGCTCCATCGTCATCAATGATAGACAGCTGGCAAGGGAATTGGAGAACAAGACCGCCGATCAGGAGCCGATGACGCGTGAAGAAGCTGAGTCCATCGTAGCCTAGGCCGGCAGCACTAAGCGCCGTACGACGACGCAGCCATCCTCTAGAGAGGTAGCAATGCCGAAGAAACAAATACTGGTGGTCGAAGATCATGATCTTCTGCTCTTTGCCATACGCGATATCCTCGAAGTCGAGGGCTATCGCGTGATCACGGCCACGGACGGGGTCAATGCGCTTGATCAGATGCAGACCTTCACCCCTGACCTTATCATCGCAGATATCTCCATGCCACGGATGGATGGCTATAAGTTCTTCGAAGAGGTCCACGCCAATCCAGAGTGGATTCCCATCCCTTTCGTTTTTCTGACGGCCAAGGCGGAGCGTGAGGACCGACTGAAGGGCAAATCGATGGGTGCTGAGGATTATATCGTCAAGCCTTTTGACCCCCAGGAGCTCGTTATTGTGGTCAACTCCCGCATCGGTCGGGCGCAGGCTATTCGCGAGGCTACCCAGAGCGAGTTCGAAGACCTCAAACGACAGATTATCACGCTGCTAAGCCACGAATTGCGAACGCCCCTGACCAGCGTCTACGGCTACACGGAACTGGCGCTGGAGGAGGCCACCGAGCTTCCGCCCGGTGATTTCCAGCAGTTCCTGATGGGCATCAAGAGAGGCGCCGACCGGCTGACCCACCTCGTCGAGGACTTGCTTATGGTGGTGAGGCTGGACACCGGTGAGCTCGATGACGAGTTCGGGTTGTTCGCAAGCATTGAGGACGATCTCGCCAGTCTACTACGGCGCGCTGTGAAACTGGAGTCTCCCAGGGCGGAGAATGAAGGTGTGACGCTGGAGTCTGACATACCCGACGACCTACCCCCTGCGGTCGTCCACGAGTACTTCTTCCTCGATGCACTGCGAAGGATCATCGATAACGCGATTAAGTTCTCCCGCGGTGATGACATGCGCGTGCGGATCAGCGCAGAAGCGGTCAACGACCACATCGAGGTCAAAGTGAAAGACTGGGGCGTTGGAATCCCCGAAGATCAACTCCCGTACCTCTTTGAACGATTCCGACAGATCGACCGCGCGAAGATGGAGCAGCAGGGCACCGGCTTGGGATTGGTGATCGCTCAAGCGCTGATCAACTGCCATGGCGGCAAGATCACCGTAGAAAGCACCCACGGCGAAGGCAGCGAGTTTACCATTGCCCTCCCGACCGTCGACAGGCCGGGGGGCCGGCGCTGAAACGCCCAGTACGAACTCTTCGCCAGAGAGAAGGATGAGCGCCCGCGCCGCGCCCTGGCTCGCGTTACCACAACCAAGGGATTGCCAAGGTTAGGATTGCCGCTACACTCGCGACAATCAACCCACCAGTTCGAATAGGGAGAGCCCTGTGACCAAGATCTCGTTCATCGGCGGCGGCAGTGTCCAGTGGATGCCCGGGCTCGTGTCCGACATCGCCTTCACCCCCACCCTCGATGGTGCTGAGCTCGTTCTGCACGACATCGACCTCGCTGCGCTGAAGCGGATGGTGCCGCTGGCAAGACGGATTGCGGCACATCACGGGGCATCGCTGCGCATCAGCGGCACGCTCGATCGCCAGCGCGCCTTGAGAGGCGCCGATGCCGTGGTGCTCTGCGTCGGCATTGGTGGGCTCGCCGCTGCGCGAAGCGACCTGGAGATTCCCGCGGCATTCGGCATCTATCAATCGGTCGGGGATACTGTGGGGCCAGGTGGGCTTGCCCGAGGCCTGCGTCATATCCCCTTCGCGGCGACAGTGGCCCGGGAGATGGAGACGCTATGTCCCGAGGCCTGGCTGATCAACCTTACGAACCCCATGACCACGATCTGTCGCGCGATCGCCAAATCCACCGCCATCCGAACCGTTGGGCTTTGCCACGAGGTCAGTGGATTCCGCGCCCAGCTTGCCGGTCTCTTTGACACCCGTACTGAGCGTGTGATCCTCTCCGTCGGCGGCATCAACCACCTACCCGTGATTCTCGACTGCCGCGTCGCCGGTCAGGACGGACTGACACTGCTCTCCGACTGGCTCGACGAGCACGGCCCTATGGTCTTTGTAAAGGAAGACCATAGCAGGGACCGCGACGAGCTGGGCTCTCCCTTCGCGGTCTTCCAGGACGCGATGGCGGTCAAATTCACGCTGTTCCAGACGACGGGCGTGCTCTTTGGCGCCGGCGACCGCCACGTCGCCGAGTTCGTGCCGGGATTGCTGGACGAAAGAGCCGATCACGGGCTGCGCTACGGGGTTCGCCTGACCACCCCTGATCACCGCGCCGCGATGCTAGACCAGCGCCGGAAGGATGTGGCGGACGGCCTGATCCCCCAGCAAATCTCTGACGAGCAGTTAGCGCCCCTGCTGGCGGCGCTTTTCGGTGGTCCCGACGGTCGCTTCGTGGTCAATGTGCCGAACGAGGGCCAGATCTCGAACCTACCGTTGGGTGCCGCGATTGAGTGTGTGGCCCACGTCGACGCGCTGGGCGTGCGACCGCTGGCCGTCGGCGACCTACCGAGGGCCGCACACGCGGTGGTCGCCCCGCATGTCGACCGCCAGGAGCTGATCGTGGAATCTGCCCTTTCTGACAACCTGGAACTGGCGGAGGCAGCCTTGGCCAGCAATCCGCTGATCCAAGACCCCACGATCGTCTCCGAGCTCCTCTCACAGCTCCTGGCCGCCAACGCCCGAGCTATGAGCGCCGCAGCGCCCGATCCCGACGCCCTGGAAGCCAAGGAAGTGGAGATGAATGAGATCAACGAGCGACCGGCGCCGGAACCCGAGCAGCCAACGCCCGAGCAGGGCACGGGAAAGCGCGGCCCAGCGGCGGTGTTGAGCGTCTTAAGCGGGCTTCTCAAAGGCAGCAGGACGGGTGAGGCATCCATTGAGAAACTGAGCGTGGAAACAGCAACGATCGGGCAGTTGCTGGCGCGAGACGAGACCCGCACGATCCTGGAGCGCCACTTCCAGGAGGCCATTGGCCATCCTCAGGTCCGGATGGCTGCGGGCATGACGCTTATCCAAGCCGCCCGATACGCTCCCAAGATCGTGACCGACACCAAGCTGGCAGCTATTGAGGCAGAGCTGCGCGAACTCGAGGCCTAGAGGGAGGTGCTATGCCCAAGATCACAGACGTGCGCGCTATTCGCACCCGTGCTAACGGCATCTGGGTGATTGTCAAAGTCCTAACTGACCAGCCGGGCCTCTACGGCATTGGCTCCGCCAGCGACGTGCGCTATCCCCGGACGGCCGCGACCGCTGTGGAGGAGCTTGTCGCGCCGCAGCTCATCGGTCGCGACGCCGGTCAGATCGAGGACATCTGGCAGAGCGTCTACACCAGCGGCTATTGGCGGAACGGCCCAGTCCTCAACACCGCCCTCGGCGGCGTTGACATGGCGCTCTGGGACATCAAGGGTAAGGAGGCCGGCATGCCGGTCTACGAGCTTCTGGGTGGCCCGTGCCGCGCCGCCGTGCCGTGCTACGCTCACGCTTCAGGCCGAGATGTCGAGGCGCTGGAGGACGACGTGCGCCGCTACCTGGAGGAGGGCTACAGTGTGGTACGTTGCCAACTGGGCGCCTATGGCGGCGGCGGTTTCATTCCAATGGAGGAGGCCAAACCTCCGAAGAACGCCTGGTCACAGTCCCGAGCCTTCGATGACGAGGCCTATCTAGAGGCAATCCCGGCCATGTTCGCCCACCTGCGCGAGAACCTCGGCTTCGGTCCTAAGCTCACCCACGACGTCCACGAGCACCTCCGGCCCCACAACGCCGTGGCCCTCGCCAAGCTGCTGGAGCCCTACCGACTCTTCTTCCTGGAGGACGTCCTGCCGCCGGAGCAGATCGCCTGGTTCCGCCAGATCCGCCAGCAGTGTACCACGCCGCAGGCCATCGGCGAGCTCTTCACTAGCCCTCACGAATGGATGCCCCTCATCACGGAGCAGTTGATCGACTTCGTGCGCGTGCGGGTCTCCAAGGGGGGCGGTATCACCCGATGCCGGAAGATCACCCACCTCAGCGAGTGGTTCGGCGTCCACACCGCCTGGCAGGAGGGCGCAGACAACGACCCTGTCAACCAAATGGCGGCGGTCCACCTGGACCTCGCTAGTTGGAGCTTCGGTATCCAGGAGGAGAACCACTTCCGCCCCGAGGAGTTAGAGCTCTTCCCAGGTCACGCAGTATTGGAG
>JBNGDU010000062.1:0-9315 GCA_049975025.1 Anaerolineae bacterium | reverse complement strand
AAGTCGTCCTAACTTCGTGTTTGTGTTCGCTGACGATTGGGGATGGGGGGATCTCGGCTGCTATGGCCACCCGCACGTCCAGACCCCGAACCTGGATGCACTGGCGGCGCGGGGGACCTTGTTCACCCAGTTCTACGTCTGCTCGGGGGTGTGTTCCCCCAGCCGAGCAGCGGTGATGACGGGGCAATACCCGGCACGCTTTGGGATCCACGGGCATTTCGCGGACCACGCGCGGAACGCGGCACGTGGCATGCCGAACTGGCTTGATCCTGCTGTGACCACATACACGCGGCTGCTGCAGGAGAGCGGCTATGCCGTTGGTCACTATGGTAAGTGGCATCTTGGCAACGGTGAGGGGGCGCCCGAGCCCTTCGCGTACGGGATCGACGAGTGCTGCATCAACGTGGGGAATGGGCCGCAGCTCGGCTTCGAGATGGTCTACCGGAGCCCCGAGCAAGTCGGCACCCGCGCTAAGTCATCGGAAGTCATCGTCGATGAGACGATCGCCTTTGTGGAGCGCCACAAGGACGAACCTTTCCTGGTCAACGTTTGGCTGAACGACACCCACGCTACGCTCGATCCCGATGAGAAGCAACTTGAACCTTATCTCCACTTCATGCCCCAGGGCCTGGCGGAAAAACACGTCGGCGCTAGTGCCATCTACTTCGCGGTCGTGACGGAGGCCGACCGGCAGATCGGGCGGCTCATGCGGAGGCTCGATGCGCTCGGGCTGACGGACAACACGGTCGTCATCTTCTCGGCGGACAACGGTCCGGAGGACATCGCGATTCGCAACGCTTCGCACAGCGGCGTGGGGAGTCCGGGGCCGTTCCGGGGGCGCAAGCGCAGCCTATATGAAGGCGGCGTGCGCGTGCCCTTCATTCTGAGCTGGCCTAACGGCGGCACGCCGATGGGCGTTGTGGATGACGTCACGCCTCTGTGTGCGGTGGATCTGCTGCCCACGTTCTGCGAGTTGGCCGGTGTCGACGTGCCTGAGATTCCATTGGACGGCGAGGATATGTCGTCCGCCTTCCGTGGTAAGCAGGGGCCACGTACGACCCCGCTGATGTGGGAGTGGCGCTTCAGCATCGCAGGTCACTGCATCAACCGCAGCCCGATGCTGGCCATTCGCCTTGATGACTGGAAGCTGTTGCTGAACCCGGAGCGAGATCGGGTTGAGCTCTATCACATACCTAGCGATCCTATGGAACTTGACAATGTCGCAGCACAGCACCCCAGACTGGTGGCGCAGCTGAGCGAGCGCGTGCTTGCGTGGCAAGACACCTTGCCCGGGGGGCCTGTGGATCCCAGCGCGGGATCGAATGCCTATCCCTGGCCCGGCAGATCCAAGTGAGTAGATCGGCTTTCCGCTCCTTGGTCCGCTTGATCTTGGATTCAGTGCCGGGGCGGCTTCGGTGGCGCGGTCACTGACGATGACGTCTTTCGCGACTTCATCCGTGCCCAAGTTCGAGCTGAGAAAGGATATACAATGACCAATCGCGAGCAACCCTACGACGTTGCTGCCTACATCTGGCCCTCTTACACGGGGGATGAACCCCGCACGCGGATGTTCTGGCCTGAGGGCAACGGCGAATGGGAGACCGTCCGCAAGGCGACGGCCAAGTACCCCGGACATACGTGGCCACGCCGCCCGCTCTGGGGCTACTGCAACGAGGCGGACCCTTATGTGATGGAGATGCAGATCAACGCCGCAGCGGATCACGGCGTCAACGTCTTCATCTACGACTGGTATTGGTATGATGGACGCCCTTTCCTGGAGCAGTGTCTTAACAACGGTTATCTCAAGGCCCGCAACAACGACCTCGTCAAGTTCTACCTAATGTGGGCCAACCACGACGTCACCCACCTGTGGGACAAGCGCATCGCCCACATCGGCGGCAACATCATCTGGCGGGCGGCGGTGGATCGGCGCGAGTTTGAGCGGGTCGCTCTGCGGTTGATCGAGCGATATTTCAAGCATCCCTCCTACTATCTCATTGACGGCAAGCCGGTCTTTATGATCTACGACCTCAACAGACTGGTCAGCGGTCTGGGGGGTGTGGCGCAGACCGCCGATGCTCTTGCCTGGTGGCGGGAGCAGGCCGTCGCGGCAGGCCTGAAGGGCCTGCACCTCCAACTCACGAGCTGGGGCGCCGAGCGTCTCAACCTCAGCGGCGTGGACGCCGACGCCGCTGCTGCCCCGAACGATATCGTCCGGCGGCTGGGTTTTGACAGCCAGACCCACTACCAGATGGTCCACTACACGGACGTCGACCGGGATTACGCGGAGATCATACCGGACATGGTCAAGGAGTGGGCTCTGATGGATAGGACCTATGACATCCCCTACTTTCCCCATGTCTCGGTCGGCTGGGACAACAACCCGCGCTTCACCACGTTTCGACCCGGCGTGGTGAAGAACAACACACCTGAGCAGGTCCAGAAAGCGCTGGAACTGGCCCGTGCCTACGCCGACGAGCATCCCGATCAGCCGCCGCTGATCACCATCAACAGCTGGAATGAATGGACCGAGACCAGCTATCTTGAGCCCGACGACCTTCATGGTTACGGTTACCTCGAGGCGGTGAAGCGGGTTTTCTCTGAGGGTGCGTCTGCGTGCCGATAACAAGAGAGGCTGTTGATCCACTGCTCGAACTCCGAAATTACCGGTGAGATCGCACACGTTTCGCGGCGGGAACGTTGCCAGAGAAACGCGATGAGCTGATGTCACGGAAGGATGACTATGGGTAAACTCAGAGCTTTTCACGTCATGCCGTTACTTCCCGGTCGCGAGGCCGAGCTCGCCGCTGATGCGGAAATCCTCCTTAAGACCGGTGTCTGCACCGATATCGCCTGCATATTGACCCTCGTTCCGGAGGGCGACCCCCCCGAGAACAAGGCGAAGATCCTCGGCGATCGCTTCATCGCTTTTCGCAACAGCTTCAAGGGTGATACGTCCCGGCTCGGCATCCTCGCGCAGGCCACCATCGGGCATGGCTGGATTCCTGACGAGCCCGCGCCCTATCAGAAGATCATCCGCCCCGATGGCGATCCTGCCTATCAGATGTGCCCGCTCGGCCTGGCGTTCCAGGACTACATCCGCGAGGCGTTTCGCCATCTCGCCGCCCTGAAGCCGGCGTTCTTCATGATCGACGATGATTTTCGTCTGCTGACGGGCCGCAACGGCTGCTACTGCCCGCTCCATCTCGCCGAGACCGGACGCCGCCTGGGCAGGACCTTCACCCGCGAAGCCTTGCTGGACACGCTCCGCATGGACCCCGCCGCTGCGCGCGAATATGACGCCCTCCTGCTGGATTCTCTGATGCGACTGGCCCGCGTCATCCGTGACGCGATCGACGAAACCGATCCTTCCATTCCCGGAAGCTTCTGCACCTGCTACGGTGACGTTCGCCACGCCGGCCCCCTTTCGCGAATCCTCGCCGGAACAGGCAATCCACGCGTTGTCCGGATCAACAACGCCCGTTACCTGACCCCCGAAATGCGCTCCTTCCCCGTTCGGATGTACCATGGCGCGGCGCAGATCGCCGCGCTTGATTCGGACGTTACGATCCTCGCGGAAACCGATACGTGCCCTCAGAACCGGTACAGCACCGGCGCAGGCCTGATGCACGCGCACTATGTGGGTTCGATTCTGGAAGGCTGCCATGGCGCAAAACACTGGATTACCCGTACCCGTCTGTATCAGCCCGCAAGCGGTGCCGCCTACCGCGCAATTCTCACGAAGCACCATCGCTTCTACGAGACCCTTTTCAATGCCGTGCAGGACAGCGTGCCATCCGGGTATGCCGCCGCTGTGCTGCCGGACACGCCGTTCTTCAATGCCGCTCCGGACCGCGGCGACAGTTGCGCCTCGAAGAAGACCTGGGGTGCGCTTCTGGGCGTGCTTGGCCTGCCTTGCAACTATGCCAGGATGCCCGATGTCCCCGCTATGATGACCGGTTCCGATGTAGAACTGTTCTCCGATGGCGATCTGCGACGGCTCCTGAAGAACGGTCTGCTTCTGGAAGGTCGTGCCGCCGAGAAGCTCTGCCAACGCGGCTTCGCGTCCGAGATCGGCGTTGTGGCCGAGCCGTGGAGGGGACCGCGGGTTTCCGGTGAACAGTGGGGCCGGGTCGTGCTCAGTCCTGATATCACCTATTCGCGCCTGAATCCCACGGACCCGAAGACGACGGTTCACTTGACGCTTCTACACCGTAAATCCGGCGTAAGTGAGGCGTTCACAGAGCTCGGACCCGCCGTCACGTTGTTCGAGAACGCGCTCGGCGGACGTGTAGCCGTTGTCGCGGCGACTTTTGGCCTCAACAACGCGCTGTCCTCCTTTGGCTTCTATGATGAGGACCGCAAGCGCGAGCTGCTCGAACTGCTGGAGTTCGTCTGCGGGAAACCCGTTGAGTTTTACTATCCCGGCGACGCAGAGGTCTATCTTAAGGTGCGCAGGTTCGCCGACGGACGGTATCTACTGGCCTTTTTCAACCTGGGGCACGATCCCCTGGATATACTGCCGGTCAGCTCGGCATTCGACATAGACGCCGTTGAGGTCATCGCACCGAACGGAACTTGGGAACCCGTCGATTTCGCAGACGGATGCTTTCAAACACCGCTTCTCCCTGCCGCGCCAAAGGCATTCCGCGCTAGGGTGAAAGGGTCACCCGGAGCCTGATGACCGGCGTCGTCCTACATTGGACATCTAAGGGGCGGCGTTCTAGCCAAGTCCAGGACCAGGTGTCCAGGCATTTCTTGAGGAGAGAATGATATGACAGTTCGAGTGCCTTCGGCACGGCAAATGCATTGGCACGAGAACCCCTTTTACGGGTTCGTGCACTTTGGGATGAACACGTTCACAGATCGAGAATGGGGGCTTGGCAACGAGGACCCTTCGATCTTCAATCCGACACAACTGGACTGCCGCCAGTGGGCGCGGAGCGCGAAAGAGGTCGGGATGAAGCGTCTGATCCTGACGGCAAAACATCATGATGGGTTCTGCCTATGGCCGAGTCGATGGACGGAGCATTCCGTGAAGCATTCACCTTGGAAGAACGGCAAAGGTGACGTGGTACGGGAGTTTGTGGATGCGTGCGCGGCAGAGGGGATCGAGGCGGGTCTATACTTATCGCCGTGGGACCGCAACCACGCGGCGTACGGACAACCGGAGTATATTGAGTACTATCACCACCAGCTGGACGAGCTGTTGGGCGGCGCTTACGGGAAGCTGTACGAGATCTGGATGGACGGAGCGAATGGGGGGGACGGCTGGTACGGCGGGGCGAACGAGAGGCGGGAGATCGATCGAAGTAGCTACTACGATTTCCCGAGGATTATCGACAAGATCCGGACTCTGCAGCCGGACGCGGTCATCTTCAGCGATGCCGGGCCCGATATCCGGTGGATTGGTAACGAATCCGGAACATCAGAACCGACGTGCTGGGGCACGATAGATCCCTCCAAGATTGTGATTGGCGACTGTGATGTGACCTACCTGGCAACGGGCGACGAGCAGGGAACGCACTGGATCCCACCGGAGGTGGACGTGTCGATTCGACCTGGGTGGTTCTGGCATCCGCACGAGGCCCCGCACAGTCTGCAACGGCTAATCTCGATCTGGTTCACGAGCGTGGGCCGCGGGCACGGGCTGAATCTCAATATCCCGCCTGACCGGCGAGGTCTATTCGCGGAAGAGGACCTGCTGCAGCTGCATGCGCTGCGGGATGCGATAGGGGCAAACTTCCGCTTGGATCTCGCGCAAGGGGCGAAGATCGAGGACCTGCCGGCAGAGCTTCCAACGCGGGTGGTCTATCTACCGCCGAAGACCCAGATCAACATGGTGCATCTGGAGGAGCAAATTGCGCAGGGGCAGCACGTCGCCTCCTTTGAGGTTGATGTACACCTAGAGAGAGCGTGGAAGACTGTGGTGAAGGGGGGTACGGTGGGTGCGCGCATGTTTATCCCGTTTGAGAGGACCTTCGCAGACGCGGTACGTGTGCGGGTGACGCGCGCGATCGGGCCCGTCACGCTGTCCCGGCTGTCGCTGTATCACGCTCCCAATGTACCGTCATGACGCGTACACGTTCGAACCCGCCTAATATCCTCTTCATCCACAAGGAGCAGAAATGAACGCATCTCACAACCTGCAGATTGGCTGGGCGTCCGTCGATCTTACTCCGAACGAGCCGGTGCAGTTGTCCGGGCAGTTTCACGTGCGCGTATCGGAGGGGGTCCTAGACCATGTCACCGCCACCGCGCTGGCGCTTTCCACCGATGATGGTGAAGAGTCTGGAAGCGCGGTCATGGTCAGCTGTGATTTCGTGACTATCCCGGATAGCCTGCGAGACGCGGTTCGCGAGCGCGTTCGGCGAGCCGTCCCGGAACTCGATCCCATGGCGGTGTTCCTCAACGCCACCCATACGCACACCGGGCCGGAGGTCCGGGTGGACCGAGACTTCGATTTGCTCGGCGGCGGCATTTCCTCGACGGGCATCGACATCGAACTGCCGGGTATGGCGCCGAGTGCCTACGTGGACTTCGCTGTTGACCGTATCGCCGCGACGGTCGAACGTGCTTGGCGCAGTCGCGAGCCCGGCACGCTCGCTTATGGCTTGGGACACGCCGTGGTGGGACGCAACCGCCGCAGCGTCTACGAGGGCGGCATAAGCCGCATGTATGGTGACACCGGCCTTCCCGAGTTCCTGCACATTGAGGGCTATGAAGACCACGATGTCAACTTGCTGGCGACCTGGAATGTCGGGGGTAACCTGACCGGATTGGTGGTCAACGTCGCATGCCCGTCACAGGTCAGCGAGCAGCTTTTCGAGATCAGTGCGGACTACTGGCACGACACGCGCCGGGAGCTGCGTCGTCGGTTTGGGGATGACGTATTCGTGCTGCCACAATGCTCGGCGGCCGGCGATCAGTCGCCGCATATTCAAGTCGGCGAAGCGCTTGAGGAGCGTATGTGGTGTCTGGCTGGACGAACGGAGCGGCAGGAGATCGCCGCGCGTATTGCCGATGCGGTCGGTGCAGTCCTGCCGCTGATAGAAAAGGAACCGATGTCAGACCCAGCTCTCAAGCATCACATCGAGGAAGTGCATCTGGCGCGGCGGCGGCTCTCTCAAGCCGATGTGGACGAAGCCGTGCAGGAAGCGGAACAACTGCGGGCGGAGTATGAAGAGCGACGCCAGGAACTGGAGGCCAACCCCGAGCTGCAGCAGCAGCCGCGCTGGTATGTGCGCCTCACCTACTGCTATCGGCGCATGAAATGGTGGGAGGGTGTGATCAGGCGATTTGAGCTGGAGAAAACTAACCCGCGCTTTCCGATGGAACTGCACGTGCTCCGCCTGGGCGACGTCGTGCTTGCCACCAATGCGTTCGAATACTACCTGGATTTTGGGGTGCGCATCAAGGCCCGCAGTGCGGCGATGCAGACCTTTCTGGTGCAGCTCGCGGGCCCGGGAACCTACGTGCCGACTGAGCGCGCCGTGGCCGGTAAAAGCTACGGTGCCATCCCGGCCAGCACCCCCGTCGGCCCTGAAGGCGGGCGGGAACTGGTCGAATACACCCTGAGTGCCATCGACCGCCTATTTGGTGCGCCGGATTCCAACGAAGGAAGAGGTTGACCCGCCTAAGCAACCTCACCGTCTCCCTGGCTGTTGGATGGCGCGGAACCTGAGTGGGATGGACGTCGTTCAGATGAGCCATGACGCTCGGCGCATAGGAATAAACCAATTCGGAGGATATCCATGCCTGATGTATCTGCAGAAGAAGCCTATCTTTTGCCGCCGCCGGTTCTCGTAACACCCATTGCGTACCACGCCCTGGAAACCCGGAGGTTTCAGGGCATCCCGAGCCTGGCCGTCACGCCCCAAGGGCGGCTTTGGGCGATATGGTATGCCGGTAAGACCCCCTGCGAGGACTACAACAACTACGTGGTCGTCAGCAGCAGTGGGGACCGGGGCGAGACCTGGCGGGAGCGCCTGATCATCGACCCTGACGGCGAGGGGCCGGTGCGCGCCTTCGACTCGGAGGCCTGGTTGGCGCCGGACGGACGCCTATGGCTCTTCTGGGCGCAGGGCCTCGACAACCCGCACAGGATCGGCCCCAGCGGGGTCTGGTCTATGAGCACCGATAGCGGGGATGGCGAGGATGTTCGGTGGTCCGAGCCACGCCGTCTCTGCGACGGGGTTATGATGTGCAAACCTCTCGTGCTGTCCACCGGCGCGTGGGCCTTGCCGGTCTCCTTTTGGCACCGGCGCGACGCCCGCAGCGCGGGGATGGTGGTGTCGACCGATGGAGGGGCGACGTGGCAGGAGCGGGGCGCCGTCGACGTGCCGCCGGAGGTGCGCAACCACGACGAGCATATGTTGGTCGAGCGGCAGGACGGCTCGCTGTGGATGTTGGTCCGCACGAAGTACGGAATTGGTGAGAGCATCTCTACCGATGGCGGTCACACCTGGAGCGCCTTGACCCCGTCCGCCCTTCAGCATCCGCCCGCGCGCTTTTTCATCCGGCGGCTGAGCTCGGGCAACCTGCTGCTCGTCAAGCACGGCCCGCTCTATGAAGCGATTGGGCGCTCGCATCTGGCGGCTTATCTATCAAGCGATGACGGCAGAACCTGGTCCGGCGGTCTGTTACTCGACGAGCGCAGCGGCGTCTCCTATCCGGACGGTCAGCAGGATCGGGATGGCATGATCCACATTATCTACGATCACGACCGGACGGGCGACCGGGCGATCCTGATGGCCCGGTTCACGGAGGAGGACGTCCTCGCTAGGCAGATTGAATCCGAGGGTTCGTCCTTACGCGTGATCGTGAGTCAGTATCCGACAGAGTGACGTTCAGATCGGGGAGCCGGAGCGTTTAGCATACGGGGAGAATGTATGGAGATGAACGAGGAGCCAGGACAGGATATCCCGGTGCGTGATGCGTACGACGTGGTCGTCTGCGGCGGTGGACTGGGCGGCACGGCGACCGCCATCGCTGCCGCGCGGGCCGGGGCGAGGACGCTGCTGATCGAGCGCAACAGCTTCCTGGGCGGCGTCGCCACCGCCGGGATGTGCTGCAGCATCTTCAACTGCTACTACACGGGCATCAAGCCGCGGCGGCTCGGCACCAGCGGTATTCCCGTGGAGGTGGCCGACGCCCTGGCCGAGGCGACGGGCTATGGACGTAAGTGGCACGCGCACAAAGGCCATATCATCTACGACATCGAGCGCGGCAAGCTGGTGCTGCAGGATCTGGTTGAGGAGGCAGGGGCCGAGATGCTGCTGCAAACCTGGGTCTCGGACGCCATCGTCGATGACG
>JBNGDU010000061.1:0-1057 GCA_049975025.1 Anaerolineae bacterium | reverse complement strand
GATCGGGCGTGTGAGCGCGCCCTCGCTGACCAGTATGCGCCGCTTTATGGACGATGAGGATCTCTGGCCTGAAGGTCACGATCCGCGGGTTCGCGCGCCGGGCGATGCGGCCTGGCCGCCGATGTGGCAGCACCGCTCTGTCAACGGATCCTGGGATAAGATCGGTCGAATCGAGCGCTACTGCGACCCGGTCTCGCCCGCGGACTTGATCCGTGTGCTGGGCACTGCCCACGGGGAGTATCTGCAGGAGCGCGTCGAGCGTCACCGGCGCGGTGTGCACGCCGGGGCACCCGTTCCCGACTCGGGTGTCAGCCACCGACGGTGCTGGGGGACCACGGTCTGGCGTCTCAACGACCCGTGGCCCATTATCTACTGGAGCGTCGTCGACGCGTATCAAGAGCCTAAGATGCCCTACTATTTCCTGCGGCGCGCCTATGACCCGGTACTGCTCTCCTTTGAGCGCACGCCGGACATCATCTGGGTGTGGGCTGTCAATGATGGGCCAGATCCCGTCTCCGGAAAGCTGAAGGTGCAGCGGGCGAAGTTCACGGGTGAGGTCGTGGCCGAGACGCAGGCAGAGGTGTCGCTGGCGCCCGGTGAGGCGCGCCGGTGCCTGGAGACCACGGTGTTGGGGCCCGTCAGCCTGCGCACCGAGTTCCTCTGGGCGAAGTTTGAGACATCGTCCGGTACCTATCAGGCGAGTTTCCTGCTGATTGGCGAGCGCTATCTTCATCTACCCCAGGCCCATCTTAAGGCGGCGTTACTTGGCGACGGCGCTATCGAGATCGTGTCGGACGTGTTCGCACGGCAGGTGAGCTTCGAGATGGTCGGCGTCACCGGGGCGGTCTTCGAGGACAACTACTTCGATCTGGTGCCCAGTGAGCGTCGGCGGATTGCCGTGATCCGTAGGGCTGGCGAGGGCGTGATAAGGGTCGGGGCGGTTAACGCTGAGCCCGTGGTCCTGGACTTGGCGGCGTAGCGACCTTAAGAGTTCGTTATGGGTACGCTTCTCGATGCTATTTTGATGCCATCAGTGGATATCTCTGGTGTGAGACAG
>JBNGDU010000060.1:2515-6821 GCA_049975025.1 Anaerolineae bacterium | reverse complement strand
GGTCCGCGACCGCATCCGTTACGTGGCACCTGACGACGATTTGAACTACGATGTTATCGGCATGTTGCTGCTGGAGCAGCATGGACCCAACTTCACGCGCGACGATGTCGTTGACATCTGGCTTCGTAATCTATCTCCGGGCTGGACCTTCGGACCGGAGCGGACCTTGTTGCTTAAGGCCGCCACGTACACGCTCTCGGGAGAGTCGGAACGACCCTTGGAGCGGTGGGTTAGCCACTGGAACCCCGGCAACGAGCTGTGCGGCGCTGCCATTCGCGTGGACGCCTACGGCTATGCCTGTGCCGGGCGTCCGGCTCTGGCCGCCGAGCTCGCGTGGCGAGATGCAAGTTGGACGCACCGGCGCACCGGCATCTACGGCGCGATGTTCATCGCGGCCGCCATCGCCTCTGCCTTCGTGCTGGAGGATCGCATAGCCATCTTTGAGACGGCGCTCCAGTTCGTGCCGCAACAGAGCCGCTTCTACGAGATCACGGCGGATTGCCTGGCGATGGTGCGCGGGGCTACGGACTGGCTGGACGGCTACCGCAGGATTCACGGCGCCTATGGTGAGTACGGGCACTGCCGGCTCTACCAGGAGGTGGGGACGCTGATCAACACGATGCGCTTCGCGCCCGACATCGCCACCGGTCTGGGCATGCAGGTGGCGCAGGGTAATGACACCGACTGCTTCGGTGAGATCGCGGGCTCGCTGCTGGGCGCCTACTTCGGACCCGGTAACCTGGATCAACGGTGGCTGGCGCCCTTGAAAGACGAGATCCGGACCGCCGTCGCGGGCTTTCACGAGCATTCGCTCTCGGCGGTTGCCAAGCGCATGGGGGCGCTGCCGGGCCGTGTAGAGGCGGCGCTGGGCGGTTAACGTATCGGCGCGACGTGCTTGTGCCGGTCAGACTTGCTCAGGTGGTGCGCCCCACCTGACGTTGGTGGGGTGCACTTAATCGACAGGTGGCGTGCTTGCGGTTGACAGGGGAGGCGGGGCGCACCACCGGAGATGTATCTCACCGTGGGAACCATGTGAGTGTTCCGGCCATGGCAGGGGCGCAGAGGGTGTTGCCGAAAGCGTCATCGATCGGGCTAGGGCCCAGCTGCACCGCACCGAGTGTGTGAGCTGGTGTGACTACAGGTGGGGCGCACCAACGGCAGGTGCACCCCACCGCCAGGGTGTGGGGATTTTACGTGCGTGCGGGTTGCGTTAGAATCAGGACGTGGCGGTGCGGCGAACCGCTGCAAACGTTGATCAACGAATCTATAGCGAAAGGAGCGACCCATGGAGATCCGATCATTCGGTAACACCGGACTGGAGAGCACGATTCTGGGGTACGGTGCGATGGCGCTGCGCCGATCCGAGCCAGAGGAGGCGGATGAGCTCTTGAACGCCGTGCTGGACTACGGCGTCAACTTCATCGATACGGCGCCGGACTATGGCCACAGCGAGGACATGATCGGCCGCTTCGTAGCGGACCGCCGGGACGAGTACATCCTGGCGACCAAGTGCGGGTGCAATGTCCCGCGCAAGGGAGGCGAGGACGCGCCGGGCCACATTTGGACCGGGGATCAGTTGCGCCACAACATCGAGCATAGCCTCCAACGCCTCCAGACCGACTACGTCGACATCTGGCAGATCCACAGCGCGAACCCCGACGAAATCGAAGGGACGGACGTCTTGGAGACGATGCAGCAGATCAAGGACGAGAGCAAGGTCCGGCACATTGCAGTCAGTATGGCCGGTAGCTCTGAGGGGTACGGCTACACGCAGCTCAAGGGTTATCTCCCTTGGGATGAGTTCGAGGCGATCCAGATCTGGTACTCGGCCTTCATCCGGTACAGCGAGAACCTGATCTCCCAGGCGGCGGACAAGAGTTGGGGTACGATCATCCGGGGCCTGGTGCGTCCGCCCTTCGACACGACGATCGCGGAGCACTTCGAGAAAGCCGACCTCGACGAGCTGCGGGGAACCGGTGAGAGCCGCGCCCAGTTCCTGATCCGCTTCGGCCTCTCTCACCCGGACCTGCATACGGCGATCGTGGGCACCAGCAGCCACGATCACCTGGCAGACAACGTGGCAGCCGCGGAGGCCGGCCCCCTGCCCGATGACATCTACGCGGAAGCGCAGCGGCGTCTGAGTGCGGCGGGGTACACGGTGGGGCTCTGAAGGTCGCCCGACGCAGGATCACGCGACTCCGTGTTGGAAACGAGTAACGAGTGATCAGCGCTCGATCGAGAGCCATTACTCGTTACTCGTTGCTCGTTTTACTACGTTTCACCGATCTCTAGAGAACGGAGGCAGTTAAAGTGGCATCCATCCTGATCCTTTACCATTCTCAGCAGTACGGCAACACCCAGCAGATGGCGATGGCGGTGGCTGAGGGCGCGAAAGCGGCCGGGGCCAGCGTCACCATCCACAACACGAATGAGGGACGGTTCGATGTCGAGGCCTACCGCAAGTTCGACGCTGTGGCCTTCGGCTCGCCCGACTACTACAGTTACATTGCCGGCACGCTGAAGGTCTTCCTCGACGATTGGTTCATCGCCAAGGGCAAGGATCCGGCGGATCTGGAGGACAAGCCGATTGCCCTTTTCTACTCGCACGGGGGTGGAGGCGCGGTCAAACGCCCACTGGAAAACCTCTTCTCCCGGCTGGGCTACCAGGTCGGGGAGACCGTGGAGTCGCTGCGCGCCCCGTCGGAGCGCGTCATCACGGCGCTCCGGGATTTAGGGCGCCAGCTGGCGGAGGCCGCCGCGGACGCATAGGAGCCACCCACCGGCACCTTCTCCGACACTGGGTATGCGCATTTTGACAGTGCCCCGCTGTACTGTGTCATCCTGATCACCGTCACCGTGCGGCGTCGCGCGGCTCAGCCTAGCACGACATCGTGAGCTGTCATCCCGAGCTTGCCCGTACACATCACGGGTTCGAGGGATCTAAGCGTTTGCGTGCATAGATAGCAGCTTGCCGCAACTGTATGTCGTTAGTAACGGTCTTCGACGACTTGGTGGCAGACAAAGCAGAACGGTGAAGGATCTTGTGATGCGGAAACATTGCCTCAACGATCACAAGACCCTGCTTTACGCTAGCGCGATTTGCGGCTCGGGTTGCCTGCTGAAACCAGGCGGGATGACCACATAACTGCTTCCCCGATTGAGTTGCGATGCCGCTAGGGCAGATCGCCGCCGCGCTGCGAACGCCTGGCTCAGGTGAGCGATCGCTTGGCTTCCGGGCAGGTCAGAGCGCCGGCCCAACGCAAAACGGCCGAGACGTCTCGTCTCGGCCGTTTTGCACAGGTGCTTGAGGGTCTAGCGACCGCGGAAGCCGCCCTGCTGGTAGGCCGGGCAGTCGCCCATCTCGGCCTGCATCCCTCGACCCCGCACAGCTGGGCCGCGTGTGTCAGCGCCTGCTGCTCGTCCTCGCGCGGTGCCTGGCACGGCCGATCGGAAGTCCGCACCGCGTTCGCTGCTTGCGTAGCCGCCGGTCCCGCGACCGCTCTGATTCATCGTGCCCGATGCCTCACCCGCGACGTAGTCGCCGCTGGCGGCTGCCTCGAAGGCGGGCAGGTGGTTGTTCAGCGACGCTGCGCGCAGATTGTCAGCAACCCGCAGGACATCCGGATTGTCAATCTCGCCCATCAGCCGGTCGTAGAGGGCCGCGTTGTCGATCTCGGCCTGGGCCGCCGCCGCGGCAGCCTCCTCCAGTGATCCGAACGCCGGGATGTCGAAGGCCGGAATCTCGGGCAGCGCCACGCCGTAGCGGCTGAAAACGCGTTCCAGCGCGGCGATGTGCTGCTCCTCTGCGCGTGCGATCGAGGCAAAGGGCTGCACTTCCCCGAAGTCGGCCATGATGCTCTCATAGGTGGCTAGGGCCTTGTGCTCGTCGATCAGGAACTCGGCAAGAACGCCCTGTTCCTCAGCGTCCAATTCGCCATTTGCTACCGGCGCCATTTGGCCGCTTCCCCTGCCGCGGTTGTCCGGAGGTCCACCCGCAGCCGCCACCGTCCCGGGAAGCAAGAGCGCTACCGTCGCCGCCATAGCCAATCCAACCAACTTCACCATCGTCTTGTTACGTGTCATCTCATGTCCTCCCACACTCTATGTCTGTGAGCTTTGTTCTATCCAACTGTTCACAGTGTAACCGGGGTGTGTGAAGATATGATGAAGGGCTGATGAGGATTGGATGAAGTCAGGGCGCCGGCCTTGTCGGCCTGACGCAGTGGGTCTTGGGTCGCGCTGTTGGCCTTGATCCACAGATTACGCAGATTACACAGATTCAACGGATTGGCGACCGGGAGGCGGA
>JBNGDU010000060.1:0-2415 GCA_049975025.1 Anaerolineae bacterium | reverse complement strand
ATCCACAGATTACGCAGATTACACAGATTCAACGGATTGGCGACCGGGAGGCGGATCTCACGGCGTGGCATCGGGCTCATCCACAGATTACGCAGATTACACAGATTCAACGGATTGGCGACTGGGAGGCGGATCTTAAGTTGCGTTATCGGATTCCCCTGCGCCGAGTTGGGAGAGCGCCAAGGTGGCGACCTCGTCCCAGTTTTCGCGGTCGATGGCTGCGGAGGCCGTAGCCCGACCTTCTGCAAGTGCGGCGTGTTGGGGCCGCCTGTCCGAGTTCGTTGCCGAGTGTTACGAGGGCTGCTTCAGCAGCGGTGTGGTGAGGCGGGAACTTCTCCCCACCGATGGCGACGTCGGGTGCCCCCCCAGCAGCTGACAGCGGAGCGCGAAACACCTCGAGCCGCATCGGACAATCTGAGAGTCTCAAGGTTATTGGCTGCGCGTCTGAACCGGCTAAGTGCGATCGTTTTGTTCAACTCAAGTGTCAGATCCTGCGCAAGAGCTCCGACCAGCTTCTCGTACAGTCTCTTGTCGGGACGGTCTCTCCTGTGCGGGTGCCTCCGCTAGAGATGCGCTTTTTCAGCCTCCGGGAAGCTCTGGATTAGTCCCACCAGGGCTCGCCGTCGGCGCGGTTGGCTTTGATGGCCTCCTCGATCATCGCAATGTCTAGACCCGGCCGGTCGGGCACGTGGAGCTTGCGGTGGCGCTTTTCATGGACAGAGAGCCGCCTCTGCGCTCTCTACGATGAGTTGCCCGCCCTATGACGGGGGCCCGGCGCCGATGCGGTAGGTGCGGCGCCCGGGCTTTAGGGCCACGGGGCCGGCGTTTGGCGTCTTCCCGGCATCGGGATAACCTTCCACCTCTACAGGCGCCGGTGTCTCCGCGATGCTGAGCGTCAACAACAGCGTCTCGGGGTCGAAGTCCGCCTCGATCGTTGTCTGCGCGCCGGCACGATCAAACCCGTAGTAACGCTGCCAGGCTGCCAGGTCAAGCAGCGCCTCTGGCGCCGGGGTCTCGACACGGAACGAGGTCGCGTCGTCGCGGGCGTCGAAGAGGTTGCCGTCGGAGACGTTGTCGGCGGTCCGGGCGAGCGTGATGCGCTTGGGACAGCTGAAGAAGAGGTTGTTGTAGACCCGGTGCGCGCGGCAGAGCCCGACGCGGCCCTCCACTATGCGCCCGCTCTGGCGCAGATTGAGCGAGACAGCGTACTCGTCGCGGATGCAGCCCAGTAGGTTGTGGGCGATGACGCACTCCTCGCCGGTGTCTACGTTGATGCCCCGTCCCGTCCCCGGGCCTCCCGCTCCCTTGATGTCCCAGATCGCGTTGTGATCCACGAGGATGGGGGCGTGGTTGACCTCCAGGAAGATGCTGCCCTGGAGGCTTTCGACGTCGGCGATCACATTCTCGGTGATCCGAGAGTTGCGATTGCGGTAGTCGAGCCAGATGCCCGGCGCGTCCACGATGTGGCGGAAGACATTGCGGCGGATCAGCACCCCGTCGCAGAGGTGAAACTTGAGTCCCCCGGTCTCCCATATGCGCTCGATGTGCTGGTGCCCCACGTGCTCGACCAGGTTGTTCTCGACGAGGGTGTAGGCATTGTTGCCCACCGCCGCGATCCCGCAGATGCCGCAGTGACGTACCGTGTTGCGGCGGATGATGTGGTAGCCTGCCTCGGCCTCCGGCGGTTTGGGACTTCGGTGCCATGTCTCATTGCCCACGTCAAGGCCGCATGCGTTGGCCCACTCGAGAGTATTGTCCTCGATGATCCAGTGGTGACCGCGGGCCGCGCTGACCATAGCGCGTTGGGGCACCGGCACGCCGTCGGCGGCGTAATCGAATCGGAATCCGGAGACGCGAATGTAACCAAGTTCCTGGACCTCCGGCGCGAAGATCTGTTCCCGCACGGTGACCTCGAACTCAAACTCGCCGGGGTCGGCATCGCCCCACATCCGTAGGTGCAGTCTCAGACCGCTGTCCTCAACCCAGAAGGTGCCGTCGTCCTCATCCAGGTGGCGCGCGTGATAAACCTGGCGCAGGGGATGGAAGTCGCCGTCACTACCTTTGGGCCGCGCGAAGAGCATGCCGCGCCGTAGCAAGAGCTGTTCGGTCTCCTCGCGCTCCCAATTGCTCACGAACGTGGTGTACTCCGAGGAGAAATTGCGGGCCTGGAAGGGATTGTAGCCGACAAACCACGCCTTGGGGAGGGCTCCAGCCCACGTCCGCGCTCCGCCCGTCTCCCATCCCTGGCTGAGCGTGAAGGCTGGCGACCAAACCTCAGAGCCGCGCAAGATGACGCGGTCACCGTCCGCGGCCTCGTAGGCGACCATACGATCCGGCGCTGTCCCGCCGCGGGCCGGGCGCACGCACTCGCGGTAGGTCCCTGCGTGGACGATGACCTTCTCCCCGGGTTGGAGC
>JBNGDU010000059.1:0-5995 GCA_049975025.1 Anaerolineae bacterium | reverse complement strand
GAAGTACTTCATCGATGAGGACGAGGCACATCTCTGGATCGAGGACCATGATGTCTGTGGACGATGTGAATACAAACCTTGTCTCTATTTCTGCCCGGCGAGCGTCTACAACTTGGGCAACGACGGCAGGATTCAGGTGGCTTATCAAAGCTGTGTGGAATGCGGTAGCTGTCGCGTGGGATGTCCCTACAAGAATATCGGTTGGAAGTGGCCTCGTGGCGGCTTTGGTGTGGCGTACAAGTTCGGCTAGATCACACTAACTCCTCCATATGAGCGTATAACGAGCTGAAGCCACGAACGTGGCTTCAGCTTTCATATGACACAGTGGCTATCACTTATCACCAAAAGGAGAGTCTACATGGATGCTGAATCGATCAAGAGAGAGAAGACGCTGGTCTTGCTCAAGCCGGACGCCGTCGCCCGAGGTCTGATCGGAGAGACGGTGGGACGCTTCGAGCGGGCCGGGCTCAAAGTCGTGGCCCTTAAGATGGTCCATCCCACACGCGAGATGGCCGACGGGCATTATTCAGGTCCGGACGATTGGATTCGGGGGATGGGGCAAAAGACCTTGGACTCCTTTGAGGAGTTCGGGATGGACGTTCAGCAAGTCCTGGGAACGGAAGACCCCTTCGAGATTGGCTCTATGGTGAGGCAATGGCTGATCGATTACGTCTCTTCCGGTCCTGTCGTAGCGATGATCCTTGAGGGGGTGCACGCGGTGTCAGCGGTGCGTCGGATGATCGGATTTACCATCCCTTCGCGCGCCGAGCCTGGAACGATTCGCGGCGACTTCTCGATCGATTCCAACACGGTTTCGAGTCTCGAAAAGCGCTCGACGAAAAACCTCATCCATGCCTCCGGTGACCTAGAAGAGGCAGCGCAGGAGATCAGCTTCTGGTTCAGTCCGGAGGAGATCGTAGACTACAAGCGTGCAGACGAAGATGTGATGTTTTGATGGCGCCGAAGCGGGTCCTCAGAACAGAACCATAACGGGGAGGCAGCTAAGCTGCCTCCCCGTCGTAAGTGTTGTGACCGTTATTGGAGTGCTAGAGTAGGTCCATCGCGCGATTGTAGGCCTCCAAGGCCTTCTGAAGATCGCCATCCTTCATGTAGAGATCGCCAAGGGTTCTGAGGACGCTGGGCTCAGTGGGCCGCTCATCCCTATAGCGCATCAGATCCTCCATCACCTCTTCTGTCTTGGCGCTGGTCTTGATCAGGCGGGCATAATGCCCCATAGATTCCTGGATCTCGCCCACATCCCAAAGGGCGCGGGCCAAGGAAAGCCGAGCGGCGTCATCCGAGCGCTTCTTCTTAACATGCGCCCGCATGTCATCGAGCTCCTGAGCTGACGGCAGTGCGGTCTTCGCCGCTTCGCCCTCAGCCTCAACAGCGGTCTCCGGCTCTGGGGCCTGCTCAGCCTCAGGTGCTTCGGGCTCCTCCGGCGCTGCAGGTTCCCCGACCTCCTCGATCGTGGCGGCCTCGGGTTCCGGTTCCTCCACCGGCTCGGGTGCGGGCTCCTCCGGCGCCACAGCTTCCTCGACCTCCTCGATCGTGGCGGCCTCGGGTTCCGGTTCCTCCACGGGTTCGGGTGCAGGCTCCTGAGCAGGTTCGGCGACCGCCGCCATCTCCTCTTGTGGCTCGGGTTCAGGCGCGGCTGGTTCTTCCTCCTGCCCGGCGCTGATCGCAGCAGGTTCCCCAACCTCTGCGATGTCCTCGCCAAATGCGGACCAACCGAAGAAGCGTGTTTCCTCCTCGGCACTCTCCACCGGTGGGCTGGGCACCTCTTCCTCGCTTGGCGGCTCGGCTGAGGTCTCCTCTAGAGCTGGTTCGGCCTCTAACTCGGTGAGTAAGGCAACTTCCTCCTCCTCAGAGAGATTGTCCAGCCACGCCAACGCGTCCTCACTAGGCCTCTCTTCTTCAGCTCCTCCTACCTCAGGCGTCAACAATTCCGTCTCTGCCGTGACGACCTGGGATGGTTCGACTTCCTCAGGCCCTTCGGATTCGCCGATTTCCACTTCGGGGGCCTCGGCGACTTCCTCTTTGGGCTCCGACTTTTGAGGCTTACGCCCCAAGATCTCGGCGACGCGCTCTTCCGATTCGGCCTCTGCCCGCGCACGGAGCTCCTCTTCCTTACCGGCTGTCAGGCTCTCCAACCAGGCCACCGCATCGTCGCCCGACAACATTTCGTCCGCCGGCATCTCGGCAGCCGGCATCTCTGCCGCCGGCTCCTCTGCCGCCGGCTCTGGCTCCAGCGGTTCTCGAACCGCCGACTCCGGAGTCACGGGGGCTTCTGTCTCGAGCGTCTCTACAGTATCGGCAGGCTCGGGCGTCTCAGCCGGCTCTTCCTCCTGCTCCAATTCTCGGAGCTCAGCAGCCGGGATCTCGGCCAAGCGCTCTTCCAATTCCGCCTCTGCCTCCACAGGACGTTGTTCTTCCTCACCGACTGCCAGACTCTCCAACCACGCCAGGGCGTCCTTATCCGACTGCATTTGTTCTTCAAGGGTCGAGACTTCACCCTCGATCTCTTCCTCCGCAGTGGGAGGTTGGGTTGCCGAAGGTTCTTCCGCAGCGGCTAAGCTTTCCAACCACGCTAGCGCGTCGTCGTCCGACACCATCTCCTCACCCGCCGGCATCTCCTCTCGCATTTCAGCCGGGGTCTCAAGCACGGCTTCTGCGGCTTCGAAATCTTCGGGTTCCGGAGCCTCGGTGATTTCCTCTTCGGGAGCCGCCTCAGGCGCCGCTTCCGGTGCTTTTCGAGGCTTTCTACCCAAGATCTCAGCGACGCGCTCTTCCGATTCAGCTTCCGCTTGGGCACGGAGTTCCTCTTCCTTGCCAACCGCGAGGCTCTCCAGCCACGCTAGCGCGTCGTCGCCCGACAGTACCTCCTCGCCCGTCGGTGCGCCTAACGCTTCTGCAGGAACCTCGGGGGCAAGTGACTCCGCCTCAGCGTAGGAGACGGGCTCTTCCGGCACTTCCTCCTGTGGACCAGGGGCTTCCTCGATGACGGTAGCTTCCTCGACCACCTCGGGCGAGACCTCTTCTGAAGGCCCTAGCTCCCGTAGCCAATCCGGGACCTCTTCACCGACCGCTTCAGCAACTCCCGCCGATTCCTCGGTCGGGAACTCAGCCAGCCAATCGGGGATCTCTTCCTCAGCCACCTCTTCGGCTTCGGCAGGGAGCTCCTCAAGCTCTTCAGATGGGGTCTTAACGACAGTTTCCTGTGCTTCCGCTGTCTCTCGGGGAGCGCCCTCGAGTTCAACGAGCCAGGGAGGCATACCTTCCTCCGAAAGCGCGATCTCCTCGTCCCCTTCGGGGATCGTTGGTTCCAATTCGGCTAGCCAATCCGGAATCTCCTCAGCTCCTTCTTCAACGCGCTGTTCGGTCTCCAGCTCGCTCAGCCAGTCCGGAGCCTCTTCTTCAGACACCGCCTCTTCAAACTCAACCGTCTCTGGCGGCATCTCTTCAACCGCCGGCTCGGCATCACTGACAAGCTCCTGCAGCCAATCCGCCGTCTCGCCTTCTTCCTCGCGTAGCTCCAGTTCGGTGCCTTCGACCGAAAGCTCCTGTAACCAGTCCGGTGCAGCGGTTTCGTCCAAACCCTCCAGAGCCTCTAGCCCCACCTCGGTTTCGTAGGCTTCCTCGAGACCGCCCGTTTCGACAGCGCTGACTTCCTCTTCTGCCACTCCGGTCTCAGTGGGTTCCTCGGTCTCCTCGAATTCGATGGCCTCCATCCAACCGAGCTCGCCCTCCTCCTCACCTTCTGGACCGCCAAGCTCGCGCAACCAATCTGGGATCTCGATCTGAGACTCAAGGCCGGCGGTGATATCCGCCAGGCGCACCTCGTCCTCAGTCATCTCCGGGGGCGCCTCGGATATCCCAACTGTGACCGATGCAGCTTCGAGGCGCCGGAACCACGTGCTCTCGCGGTCGACCGCCAGTCCATCTGGATCATAGCTGAGGCGCTCTAGTTCCGCCTCCCTGGGTTCAAGCAGGGAGGCTGAGCCAAAGAGCGCCTGCGCTATCTCGTTTTGGGGGTCCAGTTCCTGAGCTCTGCTGAGATAGCGTTGTCCCTCCTCCTGCCCGCTGTTCAGCCAAAGGGTGCCCAACAGAAGGTTCGCCTTGCAGTTGTAGGGCATCTTGTCCAGGATCTCCTGGCATGCGTCAGAAGCTTGGACTAACTGTTCGTCGCGCCAATAGGCCTCAGCCAGCGCCGTCATAAGATCGGGCCGGGCCGGCGAGTCATCGAGGACCTGTCGCAGTTCGTCCGCAGCGCGTCCCGACCGATTTGCGCGGAGATAGAGTCGCGCCAAACCGGCACGGGTCTGAGGTATGTGCTCCGGCTCTATGCCGTCACGGCGACCGACCAGGCGACGCAGCTCGTCGGCGATGTCGGCATTCCCAGGATCCAGCTCAAGGGCCCTCTCCAGGTTCCAGATGGCGGCATTGAGATTGCCGCGCCGCTCGTGGGCCAATCCAAGACCAATACGTGACATCAAATGCTCGGGGTCCGCAGTGAGTGCGCGTCGAAAAACGTCAATCGCCACCTCAGGCAGATCCGCCTCAAGCATCGTCTTGCCAAGTAAGTAGTAAGCGTCGAGGTATCGAGGATATTGACTCAGGATGTGTCTCAGGTGGGCCAAGGCCTCCACGTACCGGGCCTGCTCGATAAGCTCATCGATTTCTTGCTCATATGCCTGTAAGGAAATCTCGGGCACGACGTCCTCCTCTGAATATTGCGGGGCAAGACCCCAAATTGGCTGTCCCGAACTGTAGAGAGAGTCATCCATATTCGACTGCTGAATCGGCGTGGGGTCAGCCACTGGTCATCCAATTACATTATGCTATGCTTTGAGAGAAAAGTCAAAATACCGTTGGTATTCACAGTTCAAACCTCTTCAGCTCATCTGGGCAAAGGCATTCTTAAGCGCACCGTGGGACACCTAAGTCTATATGACGCGACATTAGCGGAGTTGGGGACCTGGTTCACAGATCGAGGCGCGGCACCCGACCGTGCGCGTGATGTCTGGCACTGGGTCTACCGGGATTGTGACGAAAGCCTGTTGGGCTTGCCCCTCGGATTGCGCCGCGCGCTTAGGGAGGACATGCCGCTTATCCATCCTACCTTGATCAAAACGCAAGAGTCTCCTGACGGACATACCCGCAAGGATCTCCTGGGTATGCCGGACGGAGATCAGGTCGAGACCGTGTTGCTGCGCTATCGGCAACGCTACACGGTCTGTGTCTCCACACAGGTTGGCTGTGCGTGCGGTTGCCGGTTCTGCGCGACCGGGCAGATGGGTTTTGTCCGCGACCTCACCGCCGGGGAGATTATCGCGCAAGTGCACCACTTCCAGAGGCTGCTCTCCGAACACCACCATGAGCTCTCCAATATCGTGCTGATGGGCATGGGCGAACCCCTGCTGAACGAAGAGCAGACCATCAGAGCAGTCGAGCGATTCGTTGATCCCAGGGCCTTTGCCTTTGCCCCGCGGCGCATCACGTTGAGCACGGTCGGCATCCCGCCTGGCATTGTCCGTCTAGCGGATCTCCACCGTCGCCTGCCCATCAAGCTGGCCGTCTCCTTGCACGCGGCAACGGATGATACGCGTTCCAGCCTCATGCCGATAAATCGCAGGTATCCGTTGGATATTCTTTTTGAGGCCCTTAGATACTACGTCGAGACAACGGGACGGCGCGTGTTCATGGAGTGGTTGATGATCGATGGCGTGAACGATACCGTGTCTCAAGCGCAGGCGCTTGCCAAGAGATTGGCAGGGTTGGCGGCGCACATTAACCTCATTCGACTTAACCCCACGCCGATCTTCGAGGGTCGGCCTTCACGGCCCCAGGCGGTCGAGGACTTCGTCGCCATTCTTGATCGGCACGGCATCCCACACACGATGCGACAACGTCGTGGCATTGATATCAAAGCAGGCTGTGGTCAGCTGAAAGCTAACTATCCAAATCAAGGAGCAGATGATGATCAATGTTAGTT
>JBNGDU010000058.1:0-2147 GCA_049975025.1 Anaerolineae bacterium | reverse complement strand
CCTCAGTGGGCGTCGGCGTGCTCCTCGTACTCGACCATCTGTAGGAACTCCCCGTGCCACGTATGGTACCACACCTCAGCGGTGTCACCGTGCACGCTCAGCATCCCCTCGATTTCGCCGTCGCGGACGGTGTGAATGGTGTAGTAGCCGTAGAAGGGGTCTGCGTGTTCCTCAACCTGAGCGCCCGGCCGGTTGGCATCGAGCCACGCCTGAGCGACCTCCGCCGCTTCCTGCTCGCTGACATCGTTGTCCAAATCATCGGCCCAGGACCTCATCATACCCACACCGCCGCGGTGCATGCCGTACTTGGCGTTCCACATCATGTTGGGCCCCATCTCCGGGCTGACAGCGCCGCTCGCTTTGTCCAAGAGCAGCTCCATCGCGCCGATCTCCGTGTCGGCTTCCTCAGTGATGGCGTAGAAGTTGTACTCAAACTCCATCACCTCGCTCAGTACGAGGTCCTGATAGCCCTGCGCGCTCAGATAGCGCTCGAACGCCGCTGAGGCCTCCTCCACGGTCCAGCTGCCCTGCGGCGGGACCGCTTGACCTGAACTGTCGGGCGCACATAGAGACCCGCCGCTCTCCGGGGCGCGTCTGCGCATACCGCGCGTCCAGCCGGTGTCCTCGCACCCATCCTGGAACGTGCCACGGCCCATCATCCCGGGGCCATCGAACATCGTCACACTCCTCGTGACGCGGTTCCAGAGGAGCCACCCGGCGAGAAGCGCCACAGCGACCAGACAGAGCGTCACGACCGCCCCAATACCAAGCCAGATGCCGGCCTTCACAACGGGCTTTGTCTTCTGTTCTTCCATCTTGAGACCTCCCTACAACTCAACGGTTTATGCTTTCTTGACAGTGTATTGCTAGTGTAGCCGGAGATCGACAGGGCTGGAGAGCAGAATGATGCGTCGAGCGCAGCGCCATTTGGCGGGTGCCGCCTTGGGCGGTCAGTCAGGATCGGGGACGCTGTCAGGCAGCCTTACACGGACTCGGGTGCCTTCGCCGGGCGCAGACACGATCTCCAGGGTTCCCCCTAGCTGCCGGACGCGCTCCTGGAGGCCGATGAGACCGAAGTGTCCTTCCCGCGTATACGTGTCGAGTCGCGCTGCCGGTCTGAATCCCGCGCCATTATCGCTGACCTCCAGCAGGAGACCGCGTTCGTCGCGGCGCGCGCGCACGGTCACGCGGTCGGCGTCGGCGTGCTGCAGAGCGTTGTTGAGCGCTTCCTGGGCAATGCGGTAAGCGGCCAATTCCGCCTCGGGCCCCAGCCTGCGCGAATTCCCTTCCATCTGCAGGTGCACCTCGGTGTCGCCCCGAGCGTTCGCGTGGCGGACGAGCATCTCCAGCGCCGGTTCGAAGCCCAGGTCCTCGAGGTAAGCCGGACGAATGGCGCCGATCATCCGGCGCAGGTCCTCCACAATCTGGACCTCCGTGGCGCGGAGTTGATCGAGCAGCTTGCGTGCGCCGTCGATCTCTCCCCGTTCGAGGTTGTGCGCCGCCATCTCGGTGCGTTGGGTCAGCGCGATAAGGCTCTGCACAGAGCCGTCGTGGATCTCGCGGGCCAGGCGGGCCCGCTCCTCTTCCTGTCCCTTGGTCATAGCGTCGAGGTAATCCAGAACGCCGGCCTGGTATCCCTCGATCCGGGCGACCATCTCGCCCAGCGCTTGATGGAGATCCTCGATCTCGACGACGCCCGATATCGGCGCCTCGATGGCCTGGTACTGACCTCCGGTGACCTCCTCGGCGGCGTTGGAGAGCTGCTGCAGCGGCCGAACGATGGTGCGCCAGCCGAAGGCCAGGATCACGAGCGAGAGGCCGGCGGCTATGGCGGCGGCGATCGGGCCCAATCCCGAGAAACGTAAAATCGGTCCGATGATGTCTTGCGCCGGCTCCCTCACGGTCATTTTCCAGTCGGTGCCTTGGATAGTTGCGAACGTGACCACAAGGGCCCCATCCGGTCCGTTCACAACGCTCGAGCCCTCAGGCGCCGCGAGTACGTCGTCAATCCAAGGGGCGTCCTGGAGACTTTGGGGCGGCCCCGGTTGGCTCGAGGCCAGCACACTTCCCCGGCGGTCAATGACGGCGACGATCATCGGGAGCTCCAGCACACTGGGTTCGAGCCAATCGGCGAAGGCGTCGCCGGT
>JBNGDU010000057.1:0-7406 GCA_049975025.1 Anaerolineae bacterium | reverse complement strand
GCTCGCAGCTGGTGCTGATCACGGTGATCTGCGTGTCGGGCTGGAGAACGTCGTCGCTCAGGTAGAGCTCCAGGACGTCCCGCAGCAGCCACCCCTCCTGGGTCTTGCCCTCCTCATCGTCGACGAAGCCGGCCTGCTCCAGTCGATCCAGGTCGTCCGGGGTAAACGCGGCCTCCATCTCCCCGTTGACGTAGATGGGTATGCTGCCGGGCTCCAGGGCTGCGCTCTGACTGCGGCGCCAGAGCTCAACGCCTAACATCACCAACGCGATCACAAGAATGATGCCTACCGCGACCACAATGCGTGTTCTCTGTTTCACAATCTCTCCCCTTCCAATTCCAGATGATCTGTGTCTTCCAAATAGCTACCGGACAGTTACAGAAGACAGCTCACGGATTTTCACAGTAGGATAGCTAGCCTTTCTAACTCAGCCTAGGAGCAGCAGCGCCGTCATGACGACCAGCGCGGCCCCAATGAGCAGCCAATCGCGACCTCGCATCCGTAGTTGCCGGTAGAGGCGGCGGTGCGGCGAGCCGAAGCCGCGCGCATAGGCGGCTTCCGTGATCGACCAAGCACGCCGCGTCGTGAGCACAATGGCGGGCACCGTTAGGGCGACCAGATGGCTTACCCGTCTGAGGTAGCTCCGGATGCTCTTCGGCTGTAAGGGCGTCAAGCCCCGGCTCACCTGCGCCTCTTGGATCGCGCCCCATTCGGACCGCAGCAGGGGCAAGGTCTGGAACGCCAGGCTCAGGCTGAAGGCGTATCTGTAGTGCACGCCCAGCGTCTCCAACGCCAGCCGGAACTCGCCAGGCGTGGTGGTGCCGACGAAGAGCGTGAAGACGCTCGCCAGCAGAACCACGCGCAGCGTGATAAGCGTGGCGAGGTCGAGGCCCAGGACCAGCCAGTCAATGAAAAAGAGCGCGATCAGCAGCCATTTGAGCCGCCGGAGTTGCCGTCCCGTCTCGGATGTCAGGTGGGCCCACGTCAACAGACCGGCGTAGAGCGCCATGAAGATCACCAGGCGCTCCAGCGGCAGCATCACAGCGAGCGAGGCCAAGGTGCTCAGTGCCAGCTTGGTGCGGGGGTCGAATCGCCGCAAGGGCGAGCTCTCGACCAGCTCGGGCAGGTAGGCGCGGTCTCGCTGGCGATGCCGCGTGCCGGTCGATGTCTCCAACGTGTTCATCGCGCCTCCGCGATCCCCGCCCCGGGCTCCCCCGAGGGCGCCTCGTTCCAGATCCAGTCCGGCACGCGCAGGCCGATTTCCGACCACGCCGCTTCGTCGTTCAGCACCTGAATCGGCGGACCGTCGCTGACGAAGCCGGCGTGATTCATCAGCATCATCCGGTCGGCTTGTGCCGCCAGCGCCAGGTCGTGCGTGGTCATGATGACGACCTGCCCGGTGGCAGCGAGCGCGCGTGCCAGGTGCAGGAGGCGCCGCTTGTGGACCTTGTCCTGACCCAGTGAGGGCTCGTCCAGCAGCACGCCGTGCTTAGGCGCGTGCATCAAGGCCGTCGCCAGAGCGACGCGCTTCTTCTCCCCCTCGCTGAGCAGCAGCGGTGGCGTCGTCTCGTAGCGGTCCAGTCCGAGAATCTGAACAAGCCATGCGTAGCGCGCCATATCGGGATCGGGGATGAGGTAGAGGATCTCCTCCCGCACGGTGGGGTTGAACAACTGGATGTCGGGGTTCTGGAAGACCATTGCCAGCTCCGGGCGCTTGCCGTTCACGGACACCGTGCCGGCGTGGCGTTGTAGGCCCACCAGCGTCCGCAGCAGCGTCGTCTTGCCCACGCCGTTGCGCCCCACGATGGCCAGGATCTGACCGGCGGGCACGGTCAGGTTCAGGTGCTGCAGGACATGGCGACCGTTGAGCGTCACGCTGAGATCGCTGACCTCGAGTGTGAAGTCGCCGCCGCTGGTGAACGGCGCAGCCGGGCAGGAAGATCCGCTCTCCATCTCCGGGGCGCTGCCCAATCTTAGGGTGCGCAGCCCGGGGATCATGGCTATCTCCTCGTGCCGGTGCTCGCAGACGATCACCGCGGTTCCCCGCTCGGTAAGCGCTGCCAGTTCCCGCACCAACTCCCCGCAGGCGGTGCTGTCTAGCATGGCCAACGGCTCGTCGAGGACCAGGACCGGCGGTTGGCGCGCCATCGTCGCTGCCAGAGCGACCTTCTGCTGCTCGCCGCCTGAAAGGGCCTGGGGCGAGCGATCCTGGAGCTCCGTCAGCTGGAATTGGGCCAGCACCGAGGACAATCGGCCCTTTATCTCGTCTCGGGGTAGTCCCTGATTCTCCAGCCCGAAGACGACCTCCTCCGCTACCGTCGAGCCCAACATCTGCACGGCGGGGTTCTGAAAGACCAGGCCTGCGTGCTCAGAGAGTTGCCAGAGCGGCGTCTCCTGCGTAGCCAGGCCGTCTATCCAGACGGCGCCCGTCATCTCGCCCCGGTAGAGATGGGGGATCAGGCCCGTCAGACACCGCGCGAGCGTGCTCTTGCCGCATCCAGAAGGCCCGGCGACCAGCAGGGCCTCACCCCGTCGAACTTCCAGCGAGATCGGCGGCAGTCCGCGATCGTTCTGGGGGTAGCGATAGGCTAATCGGTCGGTCCGCACGACAGGAGCCATCAGTCGAGCTTCAGCGGCTGCCAGTAGTCCCCGTCCCAGGTGACGACAGCCACGGGGCGATGGTCGCGCCGGGCCGGTCGCAATCGATCGGTGTCGATACGGCCTTCGATGACCGGTTGCCCCTCTAGGGTGCGCACCTCGGCTACGCCGGCGTCCAGGACGGCCTGGATCGGCTGCAGTCCGGAGAGCTCCCGTATCCGCCCGACGAGGACGTAACGACCGTCATGGCCCGTGGCTGCCAGCCCGACGGCGGCCAGCGCGCCGATCACGCCTCGATTGTCGCCGCCGAGGCCCATGAGCGTGATGCCGGCCTCCGCACCGTGGGCCTCGATCAGTGTGTGGGCATCAGTTCGGCTGACCACCTCTTGCTGTGTCCGATGACCGAAGGCCGTGATGGCGTCGGGTACGTCCACCGCGACACAGAGACCGGGATCGCTGCCGAGCACAAACGCATCTGCCATCGCGGCCTTGACGATGCCGAGCACACGCTCTCGCTCCGTCGCAGGAGCGTCGAGCAGCACCGCCGCGCTGCTGTTCTTCTTCGTGCATGGGATGCGGGGGTCCAGCAGCAGTTGATGTCGGGTCACCCCCAACACCTCGTAATCGGATGCCAACAGCGTCGCGACCTGGCGCGCGAGGTGCCCGGTTCCCCGCGAGCCCAGGACGTCAGTATCGTCAAGGCCTATCCAAAGCATGGTCTACGCCTACTGCACCTGGATCTCAATCAGGCCCTTGACCTGTGCCTTGCCGGAGAAACCGGGGAAGACCGCGCTGAAGCCGCCCTGGTTGCGGAACGAGACGATGCAATCGCTGCAGCTCCGGACCTCGTCCAGCGGGACCTCGGCGGTGTAGCCGTCGTCGCCCACCAGAACGAGGGTGGTGGCGTCCGCGTTGGGATTCGCCATGTCGAGAAGGGTGTTGACGGGTACCCCGGTGTAGGTACTGGTCTCGCCCTCTTTGTTCTCCGACTCCGCCTCGATCGTGTCCAGCGAGCGGACCTCTTCCTCCGTCCAGGCCATCTCGTTCTCGACGCTGCCGGTGATCTGCATCGCCGTCTCGCCCGACGAGGCTGACCCACCACCGTCCTGACCACAGGCCACCAACATACCTAGCACCAACACCAGAAGCATAACGAAGCGCAAACAACCGCGTTTCACAGTACCTCCCTGAGTAGATGAATGTAGCCGAATGACTGATAGATTTGACATGTAAAAACGGCGTCTCTTGCGGAGACGCCGTGCCACACAAATGAGGATCACGCTTGATCAACGTGTCTGATCAGCGGTCCGATCCGTGCTTGCATCTCCTTTCCAATCCGGGAGGCATCGCCGTTTCCCGCGATACCCTATCGCCCAACCGCCGTGGAACGCGCCACAGGAGGACGCGCCCGTTAGGCTTGTCGAGTCGGAGACCATGTCAAGGTACGAAGCGTATTTTACTCAGTTTCTGGCGTTTGCCCAGGTGCCGCCTCGGTGCGCCCCCAACCTGCCGGGCGTGTCGTTTGCGCACCTGGTGGGGTGCACCTTCCGTCGGTGCGCCCCACCTGAACCGGCGGCGTTCCCGGATGACGGAAAATGCGTCGCACCAGGCGTCGCCGGGTTTTCGTATCCGCTTCTCTCGCTACAATACGTCTATGAACACCGATTGTGGAATGTGCGCAAAACCGATACATGGAGGGGACGAACGATGATGAAGGTGCAGGATCGGGTCAATGTCTACGCCAGTGGGTTGGGGTTCGTCGTCGTGCCAGTCGCGGGATGGGCGACCGGTCAGGAGACCGAGATGGTGCCGGTGCACCGGGTGAGCCTTGAACGCGGCAATGCCACGGTGGTCGATCTCTCCCTCGCGCTGGAAGCCGCGCAGGAAGAGGCGCAGCCGGACCCCTCCGACGCCGTCAACGCCTGGGACGGCGACGACGGGCGCTGGTGGGCCCACAACCTGGCCTTCGTCAAGATCACCTGGTACCCGGACAAAGTGGTCTTCGCGCCCCAGGAGCAGACACCGGACGGTGACTGGCAGACGCGCTACAGCGAGGAGCTGCCCGCGACCACCAACGTCGACGACCTCTCCCGCGCCCTCATCCGCTATCTGGGCGAGCGGTTGCACCCCTGAGCGAACTACAGTCTAGGGGGATCCGATGCCGAGGAGATCAAGCGCAGCCAAATCCGCCGTTCTATGCCTGCTCCTGCTCTCCACCTTTGCGTGCCAACTGGTCGCCCCGCCTCCGGGGCCCGAGCCAACGATCACCGATACCCCATCCCCCGCTGCCGGCCCGACGCTCACTGTGCCTCCGGAATCGAGCCCCACGCCTACACCTACGGTGTCGCCCAAGTCCACCGCCACACGCACGCTGGAGCCCTCGCGCTCGTTCCACGCCCGCTGGACCACGTATAGCAACGCCAACGACATCGCAGATATAGCGTTCGACCCCAGCGGGAACCTCTGGGCCGCCAGCTCGGGGGGCGTCACCCGCTGGGATACGCAGAACGGCACGTACACCACGTACACGGTCGATGACGGGCTGGCTCACAACATCGTGGCCTGCGTCGCCGTAGGGCCGGAGGGTGAGCTCTGGTTCGGTACCGATGGCGGGCTCTCGCGGTACGATGGCACGACCTGGCAGACGTACACCGTTGACGACGGCCTGATCCGCAATGACGTGCTGTCCATCGCCTTCGAGCCGGCGGGCGACATGTGGCTCGGCACCGATGGCGGGGCCTCGCACTACGATGGCGAGACCTGGACGAACTACACGACCGAGGATGGCCTTGCGAACAACCTCGTCTGGTCGGTCGCGGTGGGCCCCGAGGGGAGCGTCTGGTTCGCCACCAACGGCGGCGTCTCGCGTTACGACGGCGAGACCTGGACGACGTACACCGTCGACGACGGTCTTTGGGATATGTGGGTCCTGTCGGTGGCGGTGGGACCGGAGGGCGCGCTCTGGTTCGGGACGCTAGGGGCCGTTTCGCGTTACGACGGCGAGACCTGGACCAATTACACGATGGAGGACGGCCTGCCACACTTAGGGGTGCGCGCCGTCGCGGTGGGGCCGCAGGACGCCCTCTGGTTTGGGACCTGGCACGGTGGCGCGTCGCGCTACGACGGCGAGACCTGGACGGCCTACACCGAGGCCGATGGCCTTCCAGACGGGACGGTCTCCACCATCACCGCCGCACCCGACGGGTCCATGTGGTTCGGCACCCCGCGCGGCCTGGCGCGGTACGATGGCGAGACCTGGACGACCTACGCCGCCGACGAGACCCTGGTCGACAATCAGGTGCAGGGCATCGCCACGGGGCCCGATGGCGCCCTCTGGTTCGCCACCTCCCGCGGCCTCTCGCGCTACCATCAGGACGCCTGGACCAGCTACACGGCAGAAAACGGCCTGACCGGCGTGCCCCTGTCCGTGGCGGTGGGACCAAAGGGCGCACTCTGGGTTGGCACCGAGGACGACGGCGTGGTGCGCTATGACGGCGGGACCTGGACGACGTACACGATTGAAGACGGGCTGCCCGACAATGACGTGCCCGCGATGCTCGTCGATTCGGAGGGTACGCTCTGGGTCGGCACCAACAGGGGTGGCGTCTCACGGTACGATGGGGAGACGTGGACCACCTACACCACCGCCGATGGCTTGGTCAACGACGCCCTCTTGACCATCGTGGAGGAGCCCGAGGGCGTGCTCTGGTTTGGGACCTGGGGCGGCGTCTCGCGCTACGACGGCGAGGCCTGGACCTCCTATACCCGCGAGGAGGGCGTCGCGGGTCCCGTCTTCGACCTCGCAGTGGGGCCGGAGGGGACGCTTTGGCTTGGCACCGACGCCGGGGTCTCGCGGTACGACGGAGCGTCCTGGACGACCTACACGATCGACGACGGCCTGGCCCACGACCGCGTCAACGCCGTCGCGGTGGGGCCGGATGGCGCGCTCTGGTTTGGGACCGAGCACGGGGTCTCGCGCTACGCCGATCGAACGTGGACGACCTATACGAACTTCGACGGCTTGGCTCACAACGATATCACCTCCATCGCGGTGGAGCCGGACGGCGGGCTCTGGTTCGGCACAGCCGGCGGCGGCGTCTCCCGCTGTCAACCCGATTCCTGAACCGCCCCGACACCAAGCTCAACGGTCCCAGGAAGCAGGTTTCCCAGGAATTTCCGTACTTTGAAAAGGACACGTGGGGGGTGGTGTATTGAACGATTAGCACAAATGTTCTACAATGGAGATATGAGCAAACACTGCACAGCCTACAAGAAGGATGGAACCCCATGCCGCGCGTGGGCGGTCCGGGGATCCGACCCACCCCGGTGCGCGGCCCACGGCGGTGGGAAGGCCCCTGTCGGCGCGCCCAAGGGCAACCAGAATGCCCTCAAGCACGGCCTCTACGCCCGGATCCCGCCGCCCGAGGCGGACCTCGGCGATATCCCGGACACCATCAACGCCGTCATCCGCGATCTCGCCATCAAGCAGGCTCGCCTCTCGAACTACATCAACGGCAACCTCCGGGACCTGGACGTCCGGACCCTGGCCCGCCTGCTGCAGCTTCACGCCCAAACCGCCAGCCGTCTGGGTCGCCTCCTGCGGGACCAGCGGGCGCTCAGCGGTGAAGCCGCCGACGGCATCTCCGGCGCCATCGCCCAAGCCCTAGACGAACTCAGTAACGAACTAGGCGTGGATCTGTGACCCCCACTGCGATGCTCGACAAAGACTCCATGTCTAGGGCCGCCCTAGACGAAAAGGAGGTGATCCAAGACGTTCGTAGTAAAGGTTCGTAGTCGGGCCTTCAGTG
>JBNGDU010000056.1:0-3561 GCA_049975025.1 Anaerolineae bacterium | reverse complement strand
CTATCATAGCCTCTACGTGGGCGACTTCGACGGTGACGGCGACCTCGACATCTTCAGTTGTGAGATGGAGGCCGTCGGCGGCGAGGCGCCTCCGCGCTGGTACATCTGGGAGAACACCGACGGTCGAGGCGGAGAGTGGATGGAGCACGTCATCCTCGATGCCAACCTCGGCGGGCACGCCGCCGTCCTCGGGGATATCACAGGCAACGGCAAGCTCGACATCGTCGCGAAGCCCTGGCACGCCAGCGAGAAGAACGCGCTCAACGGTGCCACATTCGTGGCGTTCTTGGAGCACTTGTAGGTAACGAAGGACAAGAGTCATGCCCATTATCCCTTGATCCCATCCCACTACGAACCCGAAAGGAGCACGATGACCAGCCAACAGACGCTAAAGTGGGGACTTCTTTCCACCGCTAATATCAACCGCGCGCTGATCGGCCCGATTCGCGACGCTGATCGGTCAGAGCTCGTCGGCGTCGCCAGCCGCCGGCTGGACCGCGCCCGGGCCTACGCCCAAGAATGGGAGATCTCCAAGGCCTACGGCAGCTATGAGGACATGCTGGGCGACCCCGAGATCGACGTCGTCTATATCTCGCTGCCCAATGCTCTCCACGAGAAATGGACCGTGAAGGCTGCCGAGGCGGGTAAGCACGTCCTCTGCGAGAAACCTATCGTCCCTACCGTGGCGGCGCTGGACCTCGTGGCAGCAGCGGCGAAAGCCAACGACGTGACCGTCTTCGAGGCCTTCATGTATCTTCACCACCCTCAGGCGCTCAAGGTGGCGGAGATGATCGCCGATGGTCGTCTGGGCCAGGTCCAGCTTATCAACAGCTGGTTCAGCTTCTACCTGCCGCCCGAGAACAGCGACAACATCCGGCTGAGTAAAGATCTGGCCGGGGGCGCCACTTGGGACGTCGGTGTCTACCCCAACAGCATGTCCCTCACGATGGCCCAGGCAGCCGGTGCCGGCGACCTCCCGCTCGAGGTGTGGGCACAACAGATCGTCGGCGAGACCGGCGTCGACGTCACGATGATCGCGCAGATGAAGTTCGCCAAGGACCTCACGGCTCAGATCGTCGCTGGTTTCCGCATGCCCTTCCGCGTCGGCACCATCATCGTGGGCGACGAGGGCACCATCACCATCCCGCAGCCCTGGAAGCCAGGCATGGATTACGCGGAGAGCGAGATCCTCTTTGCGACCCGCCAGGGTGATGAAGAGCGCATCGCGATTGAAGGCATCGACCCCTATCTCTGCGAGGTGCAGGCCATGGAGGCCTGTGTCCTCGACGGCGCTGACCCCGTCGTCCCGCTCAGCCGCAGCCGCGACTTCTTGAGAAGCGTGCTGGCAATCTATGAATCTGCCCGCACCGGCCAACCTGCTGCATTGTAGCCTAAGCGGGCACGCGAAAAAGGGAATGGTTGAGTCAGAGAGGGGGTAGATGAAACGGTGATTCCGCGCCTATCCGCCTTCTCGCCTTTTCGCTCTTTCGCCTTCTCGCCTTTTCGCTCTATCGCCTTAACCCAAGAGGAGAGAACATGACCACACTACCCCCTGACTACGAAAAGCGCGTCTACGCCGGCGTGCTCGGCAAGATCATCGGCGTCTACTTGGGCCGCCCGTTCGAGGGTTGGTCTTACGAGCGCATTATGGACGTGCTAGGGGAGATCAACTACTACGTCCACGAGCGCCTAGACAAGCCGCTGATTGTAACCGACGATGATATCTCGGGCACCTTTACCTTCGTTCGAGCCCTGGCGGACTACGACAACAACCCAAGGATCACCCCCGCTCAGATTGGTCAGACGTGGCTGAATTACATCATCGAGGAACGCGCGATCCTATGGTGGGGCGGCATGGGTAACTCCACCGAGCACACGGCGTTCCTCCGGCTGAAGTCCGGCATCGAGGCGCCGCGCAGCGGTTCGATGGAGCTGAACGGTCAGGTCGTGGCCGAACAGATCGGCGCCCAGATCTTCATCGACGGCTGGGCCATGGTCGCGCCAGGCGATCCTGCCCGGGCAGCGGATCTGGCCCGACGGGCTGCCAGCGTCAGCCACGACGGTGAGGCCATCTACGGCGCGCAGGTATGGGCCGCGATGGAGGCACTGGCCTTCGTCGAATCCGATCTCGACGTGCTGCTCGACACCGGCGTGAGCTTCATCTCCGAGGACTCGACCATCTACCGCGTGATCGCTGAACTCCGGAATCTGCGGACCCGCGTCGACGACTGGCGTGAGGCCCGACAGTGGCTGGACGACAACTACGGCTATCACAAGTACGGCGGCGGCGTCCACATGGTCCCCAACCACGGGTTGATGATCCTGAGCCTTCTCTATGGTGACGACGACTTCCAGAAGACGATGATGATCGTCAACACCTCGGGCTGGGACACCGACTGCAACTCGGGCAACGTCGGCTGCCTGATGGGCATCAAGAACGGGCTGCGAGGGCTCGCTACCGGACCCGACTACCGCGGTCCGGTGGCCGACCGGCTCTACCTCCCCACCGCCGACGGCGGGCGCGCTGTCACCGACGCCGTGACCGAGACCTACCACCTGGTCAACAGCGGTCGCGCGCTGGCGGGCCTCAAGCCCGTCCACCCCCAAAACGGGGCCCGATTTCACTTCAGTTTCCCCGGCGCCGTCCAAGGCTTTATGGCCGACGACAGTGTCGACTCCGCCGGCACGTTGAGCCTGGAGAACGTCCTGCGACATAGTGCCCGCAGCCTCGCCTTGCACTACACTGGCGTCGCCACCGGACGTGTAGCCCGCGCCGGCACGGCTACCTTCCTGACGCCGGAGGCCGCGCGCATGCCCGGCTACGGTCTGATATCGTCCCCCACCCTCTATTCGGGACAGACCGTTCGCGCCCGTGTGGAAGCCGACGCCGAGGACAAAAGCGCGGTGAACTGCGGTCTCTACATCAAGCGCTACGGCGTCGACGACGCGCTCATCACCGTCTCCGGCCCGCAGCTCGTGCTGGAACCGGGCACAAGCGAGGAACTGAGCTGGCGGATACCGTCCTCACCCGGTGAGCCCATCGCCGAGGTCGGCCTGGAGATCCGATCCGACCGCCGGGCCGACGGCACGATCTACCTCGACACCCTCACCTGGGATGGCGCCCCGGACGCCAAGCTCGGGCCGCCGCCCCACACGGGCTCGATGTGGCAGCGCGCCTGGGTCGACGCGGTCGACCATCTCTGGGCACGCGACGGTCTCCGTCTGAGCCAGGACCGCGGCACAGGCATGCTCGTCCAAGGCACACGGGAATGGAAGGACTACGAGGTCGAGGCGTCGTACCGGCCCCATCTGATCCGTCGCGGCGGACTGGCAGCCAGGGTTCAGGGACTCAAGCGCTATTATGCGCTGCTGCTCTGCCGGGAGGATAAGGTGCGTGTCGTCAAGTCGCTGGACGGCGAGACCGTATTGGCAGAGACCGACTTCGTGTGGACCTACGACCGGGCCTACCAGCTGCGACTGCGGGTCGAGGGCAACCAGATCGACGCCTGGATCGACGATCAGCATCTCTTCGAGGTAACCGACGAGAATGACCCCCTGAAC
>JBNGDU010000055.1:0-16064 GCA_049975025.1 Anaerolineae bacterium | reverse complement strand
CTCTGCTGCAAACTGCTGGTCTTGGCTGTTAAAGTACTTCTTCCGACTTACTTAGCAGCACTGCGGCCCCCCACGGTGCTCTACGTCCTGCCTCTTCCCGTATCGTGACTTCGTGCCCTCCACCGGGCACTTCGACGAGGTCCTCTCGACCTGATCGATAAACTCGCGCGATATCCTCGGGTGTGGCACCCAGATAGAAGTAGCGGAAGCGATACCAGCCTGTCAGGCAATACTGACGGAAGGCCCCACGTTCCAGCAAGCGACGGCTGGAGGAGATGACCTGGAGCGGCAGGGGCACCATCCGGATCTGCCCCTGCTCGTGAAGAGCCCGCGCCATCTCGACATCCTCCATCAGCGGTATCTCAGGAAACCCTCCGACGGCCTCAAACGTCGCGCGCGACATAAACTGCGCCCGGTCCCCGTGGAGAAGGCGCCAATTGTCGCCGATCTTGATGTGATTGATGATGTGGACGAAACCGCGCGCCGGCTCGAAGATCCGCTGGAAGCCGCCACCGCTGACCCCCGGTTCGTCGAGCACCTTAAGAACGGCCTCCCGCCATCCATGGGGCAGCCGCGTGTCAGCGTGGCAGAACACCAGGACCTCTCCACGCGCCAAATCCGCACCTCGGTTCATCTGGATCCCGCGACCCTGCGGCGCTTTCACCAACGTTACGTCAGTTGGGATCAGCTCTTGGGTACCGTCGACGCTGCCACCGTCAGCGACGATGATTTCGACCTCGCCGGGCGCATAGTCCTGCCGCGCGGCGGCGATGCAGCGGGCAATGGTTTCCGCTTCGTTCAGGACAGGGATGATGACCGAGATGAGCATAGGCGTTCCGAATGTTGGGTAGTGAACAATGAACTATTGCGCAATGGTTAGCGAGCGCGGATAGGTCGTCAAGGTCACAGGACCTTCGGCGTCCACCAAAACCGTGTCTTCAACGCGCACGCCCCACGCGCCAACGTACAGGCCGCAGTTGCCTACGGCCAGGACGACGTTAGCCGGGAGCGGCGGCGGCGCTTTTTCGCCGTGGAAAAAGGCATGTCCCGGCGGCAAAGGGGCTTCTTCGAACTCGATACCGACGCCGTGAATGGGTGGGCCGAAGATGTGCTCGCCATGCCCGGCCTCCTCAAGCATGCCGTGCAACGTCTGCTCCAGTTCGACCATCCCGACGCCCACTTTGATTTTGCCAATCGTCGCCTGTTGTGCTTGCAGGTACAGGTCGTAGGCCGCTTGCTGCGCATCCGCCGGTTGGCCGACACACACGGTGCGGCAGATGTCGGCGCTGTAATTGTTGACGATAGGATGCACGTCAATCATCACCAGGTCGCCCGGCGCCAACCGGCGCAGCGTGGGCAGGCCGTGGGCGATGTTTGTGCGTGGGCCGGAGGCGACGTAGGTGCGCCAGAAGCCTTCCGCGCCGGCCTGGCGCATGGCGTATTCAGCCGCCCCGGCAATCTGGCTTTCGGTTACGCCAGCTCTGACCGCGTCCACCGCCGCCTGCATCCCGATATCGGCGACCCTGGCCGCCGCGTGGATGTGCTCGATTTCCACCGCATCTTTGACCATCCGCAGCTTGGATAGAATCGGCGTGCAGTCTTTTACCGTCACGTTTTCCGGTTTGGCGTGCGGATGCGTCATCATCCCCATCATAGATTGGGTGAGATAGGTGTATTCCAACCCCACCGCGCCGGTTTGGATGTCGAAATGTTCAAAATAGTGGGCGATAGAATGAATCATGCCGACTTCATCCTCGAAATCCACCATCTGGTCGAAACAGGCCAGCGCCTGGACATCCTGCACATCGGTGCTCGGCACGCCCAACACCACCTGCCCCTGCTGAGTAATCATCGCGTAGGCGCACAAGCGTCCATCTCCGGTCAAGTAGGCCATGTTGGCCGGTTTGGTGAGTAGAAGAACGTCGATGTCCATCTCTTTCATCAAGCGAACACAGTTTTCCACACGTTGCTGATACAGTTGCTTGTTCATCATCCTCTCCTTTCGTGACTTATGGTTGAACCAGAACATCTGTTGTCACCACACAGCGAATGAAATCGTCATAAGCCGCTCCCGCTGTTGTCGCAATCGTAGAGCACGCGCATTATGCCGGCGTTCCTTGCATATAGGGGTCAAAGAGACTGCGCACGAAGCCAAAATCCAGGTACGCCGTCACCTTGCGGAAGGTGTCTTCGTTGCGCACGGTGTGTGCGCCGGTCTGGTACGCGACCCAGGCCATTGCGGACCAGGAGATACCGCGCAGGTAGTTGAAGGGATCGCGCAGTTGCACGCGTTCCTCTATGGTGTCACGCAGATGCCCGTCATCGATCGCGGCTTTGTAGGCCTCGATGAAACGCGCTTTCTCGTCGACCGCCATCCGGTAGTCCGTCTTCCACAGCGTCGTCATCGGCGCGCAGAAGTGCGAGAGATCCTGCGAGGGATCGCCATACAACGGTTTCTCCCAGTCCACCAGGTAGAGCTTTCCCGCCTCGCGGTCCGCGATGAAGTTTCCGGAGTTAACCTCAGTGTTGATGATACAGGAAGACGGGTCCGCGAGGAAATAGCGCTCACGATGTCTGGCGCCGGCCGCCCAGTCGAGCACCTCGGCGAGGTAGTCGCGCAAGCCGGGGTCCGCCAAGTCGGATTCGAGATAGACAGGCAACAGCCGCGCGCACTCCTCATAGGTCATCGACAGCGGGCGTTCCTCCACGATAAGTCCATGGTCCTCAGGTATATGGATACTGTGAATGCGGGCAAAGAGCCGGGCAGCAGCTTCCAAGTCGCGACGGTAATCCAGCGCCTCGCCCGGCAAGTACGACATAGCCAGAACACCATGTGGCAAGCGCTCGCGACTGTCATCCACCGCGTACGGAGCGGGTGTCACCCCGGTTCGCTTGAGCAGGCAGAGCGCGTTATACTCGTAGACGATCTGGTCGTCACGCTGGATCTGCGACCCGATGTTCACCCGCAGCACCCATCGCTGATTCGCCTGCCGCACGATGTAGTTGAGATTGTACTCACCCTGGGCGAGCGGCAGCACCTCAAACGGCTGCGCCGGACTCCAGTCCGGGACACCCGAAAGAGAAGCGCTGCACAGATACCGCTCAACGGTCGGCAGCAAAGTCAGCAGATCCATAGCCGCCCTCTAGGCCTGGCGCCTTGCACGCAGAATCGTACCCAGGGTCCTCCCGACTTTGTAGGCGCGAAGGCCGGCGCGCTCCTGCTCGGCGAAGCGCGGGGGTAGATGCTGCGCCTCGATGGCGTCCAGGAATCCGTGACGTCCCACGACGCTGCCCACGGCGCAGTCCTGGCCGAAGCCGCACGTGTAACACTGCGAGAAGCCGTCCGCGTACGCCGTGCCTACGACGGCCATCTGGTTGGACCGGAACATGCCCTCGATGTAGGCGATGACCGGGGAGTCTTGGCTACCTCCGTCCACGCCGATGGCCACCCCGAGTTTGCCCGCAAGGCGGAAGGCCTCACGATGGCGGAAGGCATAGGTGCGCTCCAGGCAAGCGTGACCCAAGGCGTTGATCATACCGTAGTAGTTGGGCGCACCAAAGACGATGGCGTCTGCCACGAGCATCTTCTCGCCAAGGGGCAACCAATCGTCCTGAACTTTGCATCGATTATCTGCTGCGCAACGGGTGCAGCCGATGCATCCCCCGATCCGCTTGCCCGCGAGGGACACAAACTCGTAGGGCTCCCCTGTGGCCTCCAAAACGGCGTGGACAATCTCGCTCGTAATGCCGTTCTTACGCCCACTCGCGCTAATACCCAGTATAGCCATCTGTTTTTCCTTCCGCTATGGATCATGATGCGGGCAAGCTCATCATTAGGATAGCATGACCGCCGTCTTTGTCAGGCGCGCATCAGTTGTCGAGGGACACACCGTAGACCGCAAACTCAACCAGACCCGTGTTGCCCCCACTACTTTGCACCACATCCAAGCGTAACTTGCCTGTCGTCGCGCTGATGTCAAAGCGCTCCGGCTCGGTAACGCTGTCCAACTCGAAAGGCCCGAGCACGTCACCCGTGTCCGTGGTGAGCGTAAAAGCGGTAATCTGGGCTGTCCCGTCGCCCATCGACCGCGTCCAGACTTCTACAGCATTGAGCTCGGCTTGTCCGGCAAGCGCGATCTCAATGAAGGCGTCATCGCCGTCGCCGTCGGAGGACCAAGCTGTGGCTCGATTCCCATCGATCGCGTTATTGGCACCCCAGACCTCGTCATTGGCAGCTCCACCGAAGTTGCTGCTAACGGCAGTGACACTTGCGCCGGCCTCCAGAGAGGCCAGGTTGACCGGGGCGTTCTCCGAAATGGGTAGCGTGCGAAACGTCGCGTCCTCACCGACATAGAAGGTGCCGTCGGCAGCCGTGCCCTGCACCCGATAGTGATATTCGGTGTCGGGTTCCAAGCTGTGCATCAAGGGCCGGTGATCGGTGTGCGCGCCACCGCCCATATCCTGATCCACGGAGATCTGCCCATAGTCCGTCGTCGTGCCATAGACGACGGCACAGGCTAACGGAACGCCCGACTCAAAGACCAGCACCGCATCCGTGTCGGTGATGTCCACGATCCGAGGCGGTCCGCTCGGGCTGACCTCATCCAGAGGGCGGAACTCGACTGCCTGCGATGCCGTGCCTGGAACACAGGCCACAAACAACCAGCTTGCCAGAACAACAATCAGAATCATATTTCCACGTATGCCAGTGCCCACTCTCCGTTTCCTCCCTGCCATTGCTTGTTCAGTTCTTGCTTTTCATCACGAGCCCACGCCGTGCACAGCTCTGGCGTCCACACGCCGCCAGGTCTCGAATAGCACTTGCCTGAACCGGTCTACCTCCAGGATGCGTTCAGGTAAATTGATCAGCGTACCTCCGGCTTGGTGGTTCGCGACCAGCGTGCCCATCTCGAGATCCCCGACGCTAGAGCTCACGTGTACAGGGTTCTCGTCGAAGAGCTCTGGATAGGACAGGTAGACAGCCGGCACGAGGTCCCAAAGGTAGAACTTCGGTAGGCCAAAGTAGTAGGCCCACACGAGCAGCCACTGTGTGACAACGCGGCGCATGCCTCTACCCCAGTGCCGGATGTGCCATAGGTCACGCCAACCAAAGGGCGCCTGCAGGCAGATGTGGGCGTTCATCATAGTGGTAGGACAGCCGCTGTTGAGTACGGTCCAAGCGGCCTCCGGATCCGATGAGAGATTGAGTTCGGGAAGATCACGCCGCCCAATCCGAAGCGGGTAGAAATACCCGCCCATCGAGACGATGTGCTTCAAGTTGACGAAGAAATTCGGATCCAGTTCCGCGGCAGCGCGCAGATTGCCCAAGGGCCCCGTCGCCAGTAGGGTGATCTCACCTGGATAGGCTGCTGCCTGTTTGACCAGGAACCTGGCGGCCTCCGTCGGCCCTTGTCCGCGTCTACCTTCCCCGTTGAGCACCGGCACGTCTTGGCGCCCCAGCTGATCTACCAGGCTTCGAGTCTGCGTGTAGGCCTCGTCGACGGAGCCGTTACCAAAGGTGGTGGTCACACCCAGAAGTGCGATATCGGACCGGCCCAGAAGGTAAAGCAATGCTAGCCCATCGTCGATCTCCTTGTGGCGCAGACCGAGCGTGTTGTCGCAGTCAAAGATGACACGCTCAGCACGGGCGGCGGTTGCGTCCACGAGCCAAGTTAAGCGCCCTGCAGAGGGTTGAATCAGGCCGGCCGGCAGTCGCTCGCCGGACCACACGCGCGCCAACGCATCCGCTTTGCTCTTCCCACTCACCAAGAACACAACGTTGCGCGCACCGTTGAGGGCCGGTAGCGTGAGCGTCACTCGCTGGGAGGGACGCCCATCGTAGTCAGCGGTGGCCGGTACCGCCGATTGTCTAGCTTCCTCGAGTGTTGCCGCGCCGGGAAAAAGCGAGGCGGTGTGCCCGTCCTGCCCCATGCCGAGCAGCACCAAATCAAAGCGCGGCTGCGGGCTACCGAAAAACGCCCGTAGCTCCTGTTGATAAGTCCGCGCAGCATCTTCCGGATTCGCTTCGCCGTGAATACGGTGCACGTTCCGGGATGGCAGAGGCACGCGCGCGATCAACGTATCATGAGCCAAACGGTAGTTACTGCCCGGATCACCGGGCGGCACGGACCTCTCGTCGGCCCAGAACAGATGGATCTTCTGCCAGGGCAGCTGTGAGCGATAGGGCTCTGCACCCAGAAGTCGGAACATCGCCCCGGGTGTCGTGCCACCTGAGAGCGCGACGCTGAACGTGCCTCGAAGTGCCACGGCCTGCTGCGCGAGATCGGCAAACAAGGCCGCTGCTGCTTGAGCCAATGTCTCACTATCAGCAACGACCTGCGTCACGGAATCCGACACCGGGTGGGCCCTTTCTAGCCTAGATCTCATGTCCACCGCAACCGAGGTACCAACCGCGCCCGGTCTGAGCCAGCAATGCAGCTGCTTCGTCCGGCCCCCAGCTTCCGGGCTCATACACAGCCGGAGGGGGTGCGCTGGGTTTGGCCCAGTCTGCCAGAATTGGGTCGATAATGCCCCATGCTAACTCGATCTCGTCAGCCCGGGCGAAAAGCGTCGCGTCGCCCTGCAGTGCGTCCAAGAGTAGCCGCTCGTAAGCTTCCGGCAGCGCTACCTCGCCGAAGCCTCTATCGTAGTGAAACTCCATGTCGACGGGTCGAGTGCGCATGCCGGCGCCTGGCTCTTTGGTCTGGAACTGCAGATGCAGTCCCTCGTCAGGCTGCAGACACAGCGACAGCATATTTGGGCTGAGTTGATTCGCCTGTTGGGGGAAGAGCAAGTGCGGGACTTGTCTGAACTGGACCGCGATCTCCGTTGTCTTGCCGGCCAAGTTCTTCCCAGAGCGCAAGTAGAAGGGCACGCCCTGCCAGCGCCAGTTATCGACAGATAACTTGAGCGCGGCGTAGGTAGCCGTCCCTGAGCCTGCTGCAACACCTTCTTCGTGCGTGTAGCCACGGTACTGAGCCCGAACACTCTCGATGTGCCGGCCCGCCGCTTGCAGCACCTTTACTTTTTCATCGCGCAGCGCGTCGGCCTCGAAGAGCGCCGGCGGTTCCATCGCCATCAGCGTAAGAAGCTGGAGCAGATGGTTCTGGAACATATCACGGAGCACGCCAGCCTTGTCATAGTATCCCGCGCGACGTCCAACATCTACCGTCTCAGCCACCGTGATCTGCACGTGGTCCACGTAGTTCCGATTCCACAGCGGCTCGAAGATGGCGTTAGCGAAGCGGAGAGCCAGGATGTTCTGGACGGTCTCCTTACCCAGATAGTGATCGATGCGATAGACCTGTGATTCGTCGAAAACAGCGTGCACCTGGGCATTCAGATCGCGGGCGCTTGCCAGATCGTGGCCGAAAGGCTTCTCAATGATGATGCGCGTCCAGCCTGAGGCATTGCGGTTGAGCCCGGCTTGATTCAGTTGTGCGACAATCACCGGATAGAGCGACGGGGGCGTAGCCAGGTAGAAAAGGCGGTTTCCCTGCGTTCCGTCGGAAGCATCGAACTGAGACAACCGCTGGCCCAGTCGACGATATGTCTCCGGGTCGTCATAACCACCCTGCAAATAGGTGTAGCGGTCGGCAGCACCGGCCCAGCGCTCACAGATGTCCGGTTTGAGCCGGGCATACTCCACGATGCCCGTGTAGAGCCGGTCGCGGAAGTCCGCATCGCTGAGAGAACTCCGCGCGACGCCGAGGATGTGGGTGTTCCTGTGAAGCAGTCCTTCACAGGCCAGGCTGTGCAGCGCCGGACCGAGCTTACGCTGCGTCAGATCGCCCGAGGCTCCGAAGATGACGATGGTTGCGGGCGGGCTGGAGCTCGTTAACTGGTTCATTGCGCACTATCCTCCCTTTTCACGGCGTGACCGCCGAACTGGTTTCGCATCGCAGCCAGCAGCTTGGCCGCGTAAGCGTCCTCTTGGCGACTGACAAAACGCGCCTGAAGCGCTGCCGTGATGACAGGGGCTGGTACGTCTAGATCGACCGCCTCAAAGACGGTCCAACGCCCCTCCCCGCTGTCGGCTACCCAGCCTCTGATGCCCGGTAAGGCAGGGTCGTCCTCTAGGGCATTCGCGATGAGATCGAGCAACCAGCTGCGCACGACACTGCCAAAGCGCCAGACCTCGGCCACTTGATGCAGGTCGATCCCCAACTCCTCCTTGGCGCGCATGATCTCAAATCCCTCGGCGTAGGCCTGCATCAGGCCATATTCTATGCCATTGTGCACCATCTTCACGAAGTGCCCCGCACCACTCGGTCCCACGTGGCCCCAACCCTGGTTCGGTGCGGGTGCCAGCGTTTCCAAGGCTGGTCGGACTCGCGCAACAGCTGACGCATCCCCACCGACCATCATACTGTATCCTTCGGTCACACCCCAGACACCGCCGCTCGTCCCGACATCCACAAAGTGCAGTCCCCTTGCTGCCAGGATTTCGGCGCGACGCATCGAATCCTTATAGTTACTGTTGCCGCCATCCACGATGACATCATCGGGCGACGCTAGCGTCGCGAGCGCCTGCACCGTCTCCTCAGTAGGCGGGCCGGCAGGTACCATGACCCATATAACTCGAGGCGGAGCAAGCGCCTTGATCACGTCCGCCAGCGATTCAGCCGGTAGTAGACCGGTCTCGGCGGCAAGCTCCGCCGCAGCCTGTGGTGCGCGATCGTAGCCGATCACGCGGTGCCCTCCGGACAACAGCCGCCGGGCCATATTGGCCCCCATCTTCCCCAAACCGATCATCGCGATATCCATGTCAATTTCCTTTCATCATACAGTTTCTAGTCATCTATACACTCTCTAGTGGGGCGTCTATTAGTCCGTCCCATACATCACTAGGCGGCGATCAGCTGTGATCGCCCAAGCTAGGTTACACGTCTGACGCTAGCACGTAAGGCGGCGACATTCTCGCCAACCGATGCTTGACCGTGGTACACACTTGAGCCGGCGACCAGCACCTCTGCCCCGGCAGCTACGGCCAAGGGCGCTGTCTCACAATCAATGCCGCCATCCACAGCGATGGGAACTTGCAGACCACGGCTGTCCAGCAGAGCTCGTAAGCGGCGTATCTTGTCGAGTTGGCTGTGGATGAAGGGCTGCCCACCCCGACCTGGATTCACGGTCATCACCTGGATGAGATCTACCGATTCCAGCACCTCGTCCAGGAGTATCACAGGTGTACCGGGATTGATGCTCACGCCGACCTCAAGGCCGCTGCTGCGGATTCGGTTCAGCAAACGGTGCAGATGCGGAGTGCTCTCCTGGTGGACGATCAGGCGGTCCGCACCAGCTTCCGCGAAAGCTGCGATATGTCGCTCCGGATTCACAACCATCAGGTGAACGTCCAGCATCACGGGCACCAGCGGTCGCAGCGCGCGCACAATGCCATGGCCAAAGGTAATGTCAGGGACGAAGCTTCCGTCCATAACGTCCACCTGAATGGCATCGACCCCTGCCTCAATGGCCTCGCTGGCTTGGTCACCCAACCGTGCATAGTCGGCCGCAAGTATCGAAGCTTCAATCGTGCTCATCATCTGTTTTCCTTTGGATATGATGCACACCATCTGGGCCCGCCACGACCAGATCCGTCGCCAGCCCGAGAAACAGCCCGTGTGCCACAATGCCCGCTCGTGAATCGAGCTGACGTGCCAATTCCGGTGGATCTTGGATCGGTCCAAAGCGACAGTCCAGGACGAAGTTGCCCTGATCGGTCCGGAAGGGGGTATTCGCCGCGGTCATGCGCCGCACTGCTCGCCCGCCAAGGGTGTCCAGATAGGTAACTTGGGCGCCCCACCCGAAGGGAACCACCTCTATCGGGACTGCCCAGCGGTTGCCTAGCACGTCGGATAACTTGCTCTGGTCCACCATAATGATCTCACGGCGACTGGCTTGCGCGACCATCTTCTCTCTCAGCAGCGCCCCGCCGCCCCCTTTGATCATGTCGAGATCGGGATCGACCTCATCGGCGCCGTCCAACGTGATGTCCACTACCGGATGTGCGTCCGGTGTTGTGAGCGAGATCCCCATCTGGTGTGCTTCCTCAGCGATGAAGCTCGAGCACGGAACTCCGCGGACATTCCGGATGTGACCCTCGTGCAGACGATGGGCGAGCAAGCGCACTGCCAAAAGAGCTGTGCTGCCGTGTCCCAACCCGACAACCATGCCGGACGCTACGTGGCTGACCGCGTGTTGTGCAGCTTTTAGCTTGTCGGTTGTAGCGTTCATAGTGTGCTGTCCTCCGATACGTGACCGGCATTGGAGGGCGTTCTCAGCAATCCATGCTTAGCGGCCATGTGCGCCACAGCCTGGGGCAGTGCGTCTGGGTCATCGACGATGTGCGCCGCCGGTAGGAGATCCGAACCACGGAGTTGCCCGCGCGTGAAGGGCGTGGTGACAGCGATGACGTGCGCACCGGCGTCCACTGCTGCTTGTACGCCGGCGGGGGAGTCCTCGACCACCAGGCATTCTCCCGGTTGGACATTCAGTTCCTGAGCTATCCGCTGATAGATCTCACGATGCGGTTTGCCGTGCTCGACGTCATCCCGCGTTATCACGATGTCGAATTCATTGGCAAGGCCCAGGACGTCGAGCACGCGCAAGGCTTGTTCGCGCGTAGACATCGTCGCCAACGCGGTCTTGCAGCCCAGCCGACGAGCTTGATGCAGTAACGTCACGTTGTGCGGCCACTGATTGCTGCGCAGCATCTCCGGATCCGCCAGCATTGCATCGTAGTAACGCATTCGGACCCCGACGAACGCCTGCCACGGACTGGCAACATCGAAATCGGCCATCCGTTCGCGGGCGGTGTCACCCAGCCCAAATCGTTCGATCAGGCCCTGGGCCACCTCCTGTCGCGACAGGCCGACCAGATCCTTGAAGGCCGCCAGCACGGCCTCTTCTGATAGTTCAACAGGGCACAACTCGACGGCGGCTCGCGCATAGGAGAGCGCCTTCAGCTTCTCCGTCTGCACCAGCGTCCCATCCAGATCGAAGATCATCGCCCGGATCACAGAAGCACCTCACCCAGGGTGAGAAGGGCGACGATGATGAAGAGCACGCCTATGCCCCGCTCCAAGATTCGTTGAGGTATGCTGCTCGCCACCCGGGAGCCCAGCTGCGCGCCCAAGATGACGCCGGGTGCCGTAAAGAGCACGATGCTGGCGACGGTGGAAAGCGTTTCCTCACCTGCTTGCACAAAGCGGACCAAGTGTCCTGCCGAGGCGGCCAGTGCAGTGAAGGCCACTACGAAGACGCTGGTCGCGACGGAGACTTTGCTCGGCACACGGCAGCGTTGCAGCAGAAAGTACTCATCTAGTTCGCCCAGTCCGGTAGAGATCAAGCCTACGAACAGGCCGCCGATCCCAGCAATGAGCCGTCCCTCGGTTCGGTTGCAGACTTTGTAATGGATGTCCTCACCATCGGCTGTGTAGATGTGCGTCTCTGCCAGGTCGCCACCATACTCGTCCAGAATCGCCGCATCAAGGTGTACAATGTCGGTGTGGTCCGGCGCCCTCAAAAAGCTCAGTGCCACGGCAAACAGACCCACGCCCAAGATAGTCTTGAGAATTTCCGGGCTAACATATCCCGCCAGCCACGTGCCCAGCAGCGCGGTCGGGATGGTCACAACCAGAAGGGAGACGCCCAGTCGGTAGTCAATCAGCCGTTTGCGGGTGTAAGCATAGAGTCCGCTGGCAAAGCCGAAGACCTCAGTGATCAGCCCCGTCCCGATGGCCACTTCCGGAGGAAGCTGCAGGCCGATGATCAGGAGCGGGGCGAAGAAGGTCGCCCCGCCTATCCCTGATGCCATAGCAACCGCAGCGATGAGCGCGGCTGCAGGCAACATGAACCAGTATTCCAGTGTCATGCTAAGCCTTCCGTGAGCCGCTGCAGGCCGGTGACCACGTTCTGCCCCAGGTCAAAGTGGATCACCCGCCGTTCTGCGTCTTCTAGTGCCCGCCGATCTCCCAGTGCCTGGGCCGCCTTCAACACACCGAAGGTGATGGACGACGACGTTGTGCCCGCCTCATCCGGAATCGGGATGTCCTGTGTGGCGTCTGACGTGAACTGGATAAACAGCCCATTTCCGCCGTCACCTTTGTGTAGTTGCCCGGTGGAGTGCAAGAAGCGCGGGCCGTAGCCGACTGAGGTCGCGAGCTTGAGACGATCCCGCAGGCGCGTGCGCAGGCTCAGTAAAGCCCGATCCGTTTCAGGCGTGGGCTGCACGTAAGCCTGCAAGGTGATGTAGTCGCCGGTTTCAGCTTGATCCAAGAACCTTGCCAGGGCTTCAGAAGTCAGGGATGCGGCCTGGTTAGCGGGTAGCCGACCCTTCTCTTGGTATTCTGCGACCATAGAACGCGCTAAGACCTTGGCGGCTTCGACGTTGGGTTGGTCAAAGGGGTTGATGCCCAGACGGTAACCCGCTACCGCGATGGCCATCTCCCACAGGAAGAACTGCTCACCTAGATCGTAGGTATCGTCCAGGCGCAGACGCACAACCGGCTGTCCGGCGTCTTGCAGTGCTTGGACGGCCCCGTCATAGGTGTCGTCCCCGTCCAGTTGCAGGTATATGAACAGACGGTCGTCTCCATAAACGTCCGGATCACCAACCGGCTCACCGACGACCGGGAAGATGCCCGTCCCTTGCTTTCCGGTGCTCTCGGCGATGAGCTGCTCCACCCAGTCGCCAAAGCTCGCGATCGCTGGTGAGAGCACGAAGGTGGCTTTGTCCCTTCCGGCCGCGGCCAGTTCGCCCAGCACCGCTCCCAGCCACGCACCGGTGACCACGCCGGGTCCCGGTGGCGTGCAGGATCGGCAGTAGCCTGCCGCAGTCACGGCTCGGTCCAGGAGTGTTTTCACGTCAACACCCAGCAGCGCTGCGGGCACCAGACCGAAATACGAGAGCGCCGAGTAGCGTCCCCCGATGTTGGGGTCGTTGCGGAAGGTGATACGGAACCCATAGCTAGCTGCCAGGTCCTCCAGTTTGCTGCCGGGGTCGGTAATGGCGACAAAATGCTCACCGGCTCTCTCCGTGCCGATCGCGTCAACGGTCCGGTTGTAGAAGTACTTGAAGAACGAGAGCGTCTCTGTGGTGCCGCCGGACTTGGTGGCCACGATGAACAAGGTGCGTGCCGGATCCAGGCGGTCGGCGTGCGTCTGAATGGCGTCGGGGTCGGTGCTGTCCAGCACGTCCAATCGAAGCTCTCCCGGCGCGGACGTTCCGAAGACGCTGCTGAACACCTCCGGTGCGAGACTGGAGCCCCCCATGCCCATCAGCAGCACGTCGGTGTAGCCATCCTGCTTGACGCCCTCGACGAATTGGGCCAACTGACCGATATGTTCACCCATCACCTCGGCGCTGTGCAGCCACCCCAATCGGTTAGCGATCTCCGTGGGCTCCATCGCCCAGACGGTGTGATCGTGCGCCCAGATGCGCGCGATGATGTCCTCAGATTCGACCTCGTCAAGGGCCTGGTCCACCACGGACTGATAGCCGCCCAGCTCCGCCGCATTCTGAGGCTGGAGGCCCGTGAGCTGTGCGCACTTCTCGCGGATGCTCTCCAAGAGCCCTTGGTACGCATCGGCAAAGGCCCGCACACCTGCATCCTGGAGATCTTCGGTGATGACTGAGAGATCGATCCCCATCTCCCCTAAGCGCGCTAGTTGCTCTCGCGCCTCACCCATGTCGGCCTCCAGCGTAAGTGAGACGGTACCGTGGTCCCGGAAAGCGTTGAGCGTCGCCGGCGGTACCGTGTTGACCGTGTCGGGGCCGATGAGCGCATCCATGTAAAGCGTGTCGGGGTAGGCCGGGTCTTTCGTGCTGGTGCTGGCCCAGAGCGGTCGCTGGACCCGCGCACCCAAAGCTGCGAGTTCCTGCCAGCGCTCGCCGCTGAAGGTCTCTTGGAAGCGTGCATAGGCCAGCTTGGCGTTCGCGATGGCGATCTTGCCCTTCAGATTGCTGTTGCCGGCCTCTTCCAGCGCGGCGTCGACCGCCACGTCTACGCGGCTGACAAAGAATGACGCCACGGAAGCCACGCGGGTGAGATCACCGCCGCCGGCAGCCAGCCTCGCCAGGCCGGAGAGGTAGGCTTCCGCCACGGCGTCGTAGTGGTCCAGGGAGAACATCAAGGTGACATTGATGTTGATACCCTCACCGATCAGCGTCTCAATCGCCGGGATACCTGCCTGGGTGGCGGGTACCTTGATCATCACGTTGGGGCGGTCGAGCGCGCCAAAGAGACGTCGGGCGGCTGCGATGGTGCCGTCCGTATCGTGGGCTAGCTCGGGACTAACCTCCAGGCTGACATAGCCATCGGTGCCCCCGGTGGCGTCGTAGATGGACCGCAGCAGATCCGCCGCGCGGCGAATGTCGTCCAAGGCCAAAGCCTCGAAGATCTCCTCAGCAGACTTCCCATCCCGCACGAGGATCTCCAGATCGTCATCATAGTCGTCGCTTCCGGTGATGGCTTTCTCAAAGATCGACGGATTGGAGGTGATGCCGGTCACCCCCGTGTCCACCAACGCTTGTAGGTCGCCGCTGTCAAGCAGCGCACGTCTAATGTTGTCGTACCAGATAGATTGGCCCAGCTCGTTCAGTTCATGCAGCTTTGTCATGTCGCCTCCTTACTTGTAAGCATTCTATACGCACGTTATTCAGATCGCTCGACCACTCTACTCCTTACGCGAGAGTGCAACGTCTCAGCCGACCACGCGTCTACTGTTGTCTCAGCAGGTAGACTTCCCGTTACGATGGCGCAGCCGCCGGTCCGCGACTGGCCGATCCCACCTGTTGCGCAACCCTAAAACTTAATCTCTGCAGTCTGTGTTATCGCCGCTTCGGCGGCCTTCAGAAGCACACCCCCATCAAGCCGCACTTTGTAGTTTGGGTTCACGTAGGAAAACTCAATGACACCGCCTTTCCCAACCACGAAAACCGCAGGGACAGGTAGAAGGTAGTGCCCCTGATCAGGGTCCGGCTCAAGGTCGGCCCCGAGCGCGGATTTGTATTTCGTTACGGTCTCATCGTCAACTTGGAAGGCGATGCCAAGCGAGATCGCGGCTGTCATCTCACTGTCAGACAGCAGCCGGTAGTTGAGCTCTCGCTCTTCGGCAAGCGCCTCAAGGTTCGCCGGTCTGTCGGGGCTGACCGCGAGGATCTGATAGCCGAGTTTGACGAGGTCTGATTCAATCATCTGTAGCTGCCCCAGGTGTACATTGCAGTAGGGACACCAGCCTCCGCGGAAGAAAATCAGAATCGTGGGTTGCTCCGCGTTGGCTGCGTTCACGTCAAACTCGCTTCCATCCGGATTCCTAACGACCATCCGCGGCAGAGACTGCCCAACCAGGATGGGACATATGTCCTCGGCCCGTTCCGGAATTCTGCTTGCTTCCTCAGATCCCACCATCGATTCATGTGCTGTCATGTCATACCCTCCGATTGACCCAACTAACGCTATGTAACATAGCACGAGCGATCCAGACTACCCCCAACGAGTTCTGTCCGTCGTTTACTTGCTTGCTGAGATCCTCTCACCGTACTTGTCTAGTCTCCTGCGCAGCACGAGAGCCGCGACACGTCTTTGTCGAAGGTCTGCGCTGCGAGCTTCAGCCCTTCAGCCTGTACCAGATAGGGAAACAGCATCCCGCGCAGGTCGTTGACGGTGAAGCCGTGTTCTCGACCCATTCGGATGGCCAAGGCTGCCGTCTGGATCACCTCGCCGCCCTCCGCAGCGAGCACGTGAGCGCCCAGCAACCGATCAGATCCCTTTTCGGCCACCAGTTTGATCAGACCGCGGGTGTCACGCGCGGCGAGTGCTCGCGGCACGTAGGCTAGGGGCAGCACCGTCACCTTGACATCGTAGTCACGCTCCCGGGCTTGAGCTTCCGTGAGCCCGACGCCGGCGATCTGTGGGTCGGTAAAGACCACTTCCGGCACGAGTGTGAGGTCTAGCTGCCGCTTCCCGCTCGTGAGCGCGTTCTCCGCGGCGATGGCGCCGCTACGCGCTGCAACGTAGACGTATTTGGGCAGCGTCGCTACATCGCCGGCAGCGTAGATG
>JBNGDU010000054.1:0-2738 GCA_049975025.1 Anaerolineae bacterium | reverse complement strand
TGGCAATTGAGCTCGCTCATCGAGAGATACCATTCCAACGCGAGGTAGCTCTGCCAATCCACTACAGGGGACAGCGCCTTCGGACATCCTACAGAGTGGACTTCCTCTGCTATGGCAATGTCATTGTCGAACTCAAGGCTCTGGCAAAGCTGAGCAGCGTGGAAGAAGCCCAGCTCCTAAATTACCTGAAGGCATCCAACATAGGAACTGGGCTCCTGCTGAACTTCGGCACCGCGTCGCTTCAGTACAAGCGGTTCATCCTAGACCCCCAGAAAGCCCTCAGACAATCTGTGCAATCTACGTAATCTGTGGATAAATCTGTGTAATCTGCGTAATCTGCGGACTGATCTGTGAAATCTGTGGATTGATCTGTGTGATCTGTGAAATCTGTGGATAAATCTGTGGATTAGGCCGGCAGCAAGGCGCGGGCGAAGACCAGATAGCCGGTATGGGCGATCATCCGGTCGAAGGGCCGCAGGCGGTCGTAGACGGCCTTGTAGGGACGCAGCATCAGCTCCTCGACCTCAGCAAAGCCGAAGTCGCGCATTTCGAGGTGGCGCAGCAGGGCGCCCACCTGGTTGACCGTGGGAAGCAAGCTCGCGAAGAACCCGCCGCCCCGTAGCGCGTCGTGGACTTGCTCCAGGTAGAGCCAGGGCTCCCGCACGTCGAGGATCGCAGCGTCGACGTCCTCCTCGTCGAAGCCCTCCTCGATATCGCGCAGCTTGAATGTGACACAATCCGAGAACCCCACACGCTCCAGGTTTTTGCGGGCCAGCGCCTGAAAATCGGAGCGGGCTTCGTAGGTGTAGACGTGGCCATTTGGACGGACCATGCGAGCCAACGCTAATGTCAAGCCGCCGCTTCCGGTGCCCGCCTCAAGGACGCGGGTCCCGGGCCCGATGTCCATCTTCATCAGCATATAGCCGATCTCTTTGGGATAGATGATCTGGGTGGAGCGCCGGATGTTCCGCACCAACTGATCCAGGGAGGGCGGGAGGATCATATAGGTGTAGCCAAGGTGCGTGTCGACGGTCTCTCCCCATTGCATCCCGATGACGTCCTCGTGGGGTAGCACCCCATGATGCGTCTGGAACTCCAGGCCCGGCTGCATGCGCACGATTGAGGTCTTGCGGTCGTTGCCTACGAGCAGAACCAGGTCCCCGGCCCGAACGCATCGGTGGTCAGATTCTCGTTTCACGGTTATTATCCTTTTACAAAACAGTGCAAAGGCATTATAATCAATGGGGGATAGACCCGCAACCTAACGAGGAAGACATATGCCTAACGAGAGCATTGACCGCATGGCCATTACCATTGTCGACGGGGGGCAGTCCAAGGATCTCCTCAAGGCCCTGAACAAGAACCAATACCCTGCAACCGTCTTGGACGCGGTGGGGGGATTCCTTCACGAGGCGATGGTGACGATGGTGGTCGGCATGTCTGAGCAAAGGCTACCGAACTTCTTCTCACTCGTACGTGAGAACTGCCCCAGCCGCACGCGTTATGTGCCGATGGGTGTGGAGTTATCACTTTCTCCCGGCTATCCAATGATGATTGAGGCGCGGGTAGGTGGTGCGACGGTCTTCATTCTGCCTGTCGAACGCTTCGTACAATTGTAGAACCGCGGTATGATGTGATGGTGTATGGATGACCACGATCTGGTGACTCAAGTCAGTACACCGTTTTTATTCTGCCTATTTCCTGAGGAGAGCAAGCATGAAACTGGTTGTCGCTATCGTCAAAGATTCTGATGCTATGGACGTTTCCGATGCCCTCGTGGAAAATGACTTCCGCATGACGCGTATTGCGAGCACCGGTGGTTTCCTGCGTCGAGGTAACGTGACACTGCTGATCGGTCTTGAGCAGGAGCAGCTAGAGTTGCTCTTTGCGACGATTCAGGCTGCCTGCCGTCCACCGGAGCGTGAGTCAGAGCACAAAGCCACCATATTCGTCCTGCCCGCTGAGGATTTTGTCCAACTCGGGTAGATGACGCCGGGGATGGTAGAGCATGGCGCAAAAGACAGAGCAGCGCGCGTATCATGGCGAGCTGGATCCCAACGACTTAGCCCGGGCACTAGTGGTCCGGTTTGACGAGGGTGAAACCCGGGCCATCTGGATGGAGGGGGAGGCTGGGCGCGCTGTCGTGCAGATCCAGAGCCGTCGTGTGGAGCCAGGTGATCCAACGACGGCGGTGACGATCCACATATCGTCCACCAAGACCGGGATAACGGTCTCCGTCAGTGAGCAGCGGGTCTTGGGCGTAGCTGCCGATATGGCCCGGAGCGGGGTCCAGGCATGGCTCAATCCTATGCGGCTGCTCGGCGAGCTGGATGATATCGCGCGGAACGTGCGATGGCTGGGTCTGCGGAGCGAGGTATGGCAGGCTGTGGACGAGTACTGCCAGAATGCGGGTAGCGGACGAGGTGCGGCGGGGGTTCTATCCACCGTTGTGTGCCCCTATTGTGGCACCCCCAACGATATCGGCGTGCAGAACTGTCAGGCGTGCCGCGCCCCCCTGGCGGCGGTTCAGCCTATCGTCTGCGGCCGTTGCGGCTTTCTCAACCGACCTGAGAATGAGTTGTGCGTCAACTGCGGTGCGACTCTGTAGCACCAATTGGACGCGTTTCTTGTCGAGATCCAGTGGGTCGATGCGATCGAAGGGGCAATGCCAGAGTCGGCTGGCTAGATCACTCCGGAATGATAATTAGGGCGGCGTCTCTGACGCGCCCTTTTTTTCT
>JBNGDU010000053.1:0-4523 GCA_049975025.1 Anaerolineae bacterium | reverse complement strand
GCTTTGAGCCCCCCGCCCGCGCAACCCCCACCGCGACCCCGGCCGCCACGTTGGCGCAACCAGCGCCGCGATCCAGGGGCTCAAAGGCGCCTACCTCAATCGTCGGGGCGACGCCGCCCGTGGGGATCACTCGGTGTCGGCTCGTACCACCGGTCCGAATACCGGAGGCCGATCTCGAAAAAGCGAAAGCTGTCGTCCTGAGGACGGTAGTCGAGCAGCGCCTGCGTGTCCGTCAGGTCGAGGAACTTGAACCGATTGTCCGACACGCCGTGCACCACTGCAAACTGGACATCCGGCGTCTCAATGCACCGCACCAGCAGATGGCTCATATCGCGCCGGCTGATGAACGTGCTCAGGTTGCGGGCGTTGATGTTACGCTTCACCCAGTCGGCCTCGAAGCTGGCGATGCGCACGGCGATGCAGGAGAGCCCCTCGGTGAGCGCAAAGTAGTGGGCGGCAGCCTCGGCGAAGGCTTTGCAGACGCCGTACATATTCAGCGGCCTCGGGGCCGAATCCGTGTGCACTTGCTCGTCTAGCGGGTAGCCTGTCACCGCCTGGACGCTGCTTGCCACGATCACGCGCCGGCAACCCTGATCCTTCGCCGCCCGCAGCACGTTGTAGACACCCTTGATGTTGTTGTCGAGCAGACTCTCGTAGAAATCCGCCCTGGGCGACGGATCGGCAGCCAGATGGACCACCACATCCATCCCCTTGCAGGCGGCCTGGCACGCATCCAGGTCCGCGATCTCCAGGCCGATCAACTCGTGCTCGCCAGGATCCTCGATCTTCTCTGGGTGGTGGGCGGCCAACCGCATCGTATACCGATCACCGGCATCCTCCCAGAAGGCGCGACCGATTCGCCCGGCCGCGCCTGTAAGTAAGACTTTCTTGCGCTCTGTCATAGACCCTCCTGAGGTACGGCTGCCTGTCTACTGATATCCCAAAGAGCCATCCGCCCGCCATAGGAACCTGCGATGCCACGATTTGTATCCCCGCGCCTCGGCACGCTTTCGTAGCGCGGCGACGTCAAGATCGAGTCCCAGGCCTGGACGCGTCGGCGGGAGCAAGTAGCCGTCCTCCAACACCATCGGCGCGTCGACCACCGCTGCGCGTTCGGCGTCGTCGTCAGGCCGGTACTCCAGGATCAAGAAATTGTGGGTGCTCAAGGCGAAGTGGACGTTGACGGCGGTCGCGACGGGCCCGCAGGGATTATGCGGCGCCACCGAGACATAGGCAGCCTCCGCCAGCGCCGCCACCTTCTTCATCTCCCAAAGCCCGCCTACCACGCAGACGTCCGGTTGCACGATGTCGGCGGCTTCGTGCGCCAACAGGTCGCGGAACTCGTACTTCGTATACAGGGCCTCACCGGTCGCGATCGGGATCGGCGACTTGGCGCGCAGATGGCCCATCGCCGCGCGGTTCTCCGGGCGGAGCGGCTCCTCCAGGAAGAAGGGTGCATAAGGCTGCAGCACGTGGCAGAGCGCCAGGGCCGTTGAGGGCTGGAAGACTTGAGCGTGAGCATCGAGACCGATGTCGACGTCGTCGCCAACAGCCTCGCGCACCGCGCGAATCCGCGCCTCGGCGCCCTTGAGCGCCCGCGCAAGCCCCATGTCGTGCCAAAGAGGAGCGTCCCCGCGGTTGAAAGGGAACATCTTGAGCGCCGTGTAACCGTAGTTGGCCACCCTCTCCAGGGCCTGGGCGGCCAGTTCCTCGGACGTGCTCCCGCCCACCGACTGGTAGACACGCACCTTCTCCCGGCACTTCCCGCCAATCAACTCATAGACCGGCACCCCCAGCGCCCTTCCCTTGATGTCCCACAGCGCGTGCTCGATGCCGCTGATAGCGGCATTGACCACCGAGCCGCCGGGAAAGCGCGAGCCGGCGTACATAAGCTGCCACAAGCCCTCGATGTCCATCGGGTCCCGCCCGATCAGCCACTCGGCGAAGTCCTCGATCACGGCCACCGTTCCGCGGTCCGGCCCGACGCTGTAGGCCTCCCCAATACCGTAGAGCCCCTCGTCGGTCAGAACCCGCAAGAACGGGACATTGCGGTGCCCTAGCTCGGTCAGGTATACCTCAATCCCCTGGATCTTCATCGTCACCTCTTCTCGATATCACAGATGTCGTCTTATCCAACGCGCTACGCCGGTAGTCTCGTTCGGCGCGCTACTCCCAGCAGTTTACTTCAGTCCCCGCAGGCGGACAATGCTACACAATTGCGACGCCGGTCTGAGCGCCGTGGCGGCGGACGCCACGACTGCAGTACGGACAGGGATCCGCCGGCTCTGGCACCTCCGAACCGCAGAAGGCACACGTCTTGACGCGGAGTTCGTCACGCTGCGCTAAGCTCATGTCAACAGGATCTTCGCCCGTGATCTCCAAGCCGCACGATGGACAGTACGCTGTGTCCCCGTGCAATACGCCCAGGCAGTAAGGGCAGAAGCTCAGCGTCTGGGCATCGGCCCAGATGACCTGGAAGACAAACCCCTCAAGATGCTCCTCTAGCACGCGATCGAGGAAGACCTCGGTGACGTAGACACTCTTGAGCGCCGTCTCAGGCAACTTGAAGATGGGGATCCCTGTCAGTCGGCGCGACCGGAATGCGTAGTGACGCACGCACCTCGCCTGCTCACCGTCGCCGGCCGCTACGACGGACGCTTTCTGATCCAGAACGCGCACGACGCGGGTCACGTTGAAGGCGACCACCTCCCGATCGCAGTCGCCGCACTCGATCGGCACGAACTCACCGTTGGGCATAAGCAAACTCGACAACGCATCGGCAGCCCTACGACTGAAGATCGGGATGTGGTCGACAAGGCCGGGATAGTCGCACAACGGCTCGACACCCAGGCTGGCGTTGCGCCGTCTCACCTGCAGAAACGGCAACGATGGCGGCAGAGGAGAGCCTTCGAACACATCATACCAATCCGGCACGGGCTCCAGAGGACGCAGACTGGGTGACACCGCGGGATTCGGGCGCAGCAAGTAGACTCGATCCACGGGCTTCGGTCGCGGCCCTCGGTCGATCACCATGAGTTCCTTGAAACGCACCTGGGCCTCACGGTCCCCCGCCCCACGTCGATGGCGCCATTGACGGAAAAGGTTAGCTCTGCAGGTTCGCCATCCGCCATAGTGCCGCGGACAAGTACACACCGCACCCTCGCAGGTACAGGTGAGCTCGTCGAGCTCCTCCTCGCTCAACGGGAGCACGCCGATCAGTCGCATGTCATCGGGCGGCTCACCAGCGCCCCAGAAGATCGCAGGCCTGCCCTCAAAGGGACCGTAGTCATTGCGAAACAGAGGACGATCCTCGAGCTCAGTCAGAGCAGGCACCTGCGAACCCGTCCAATCCAAAGTCGCCAGCACACCGCCGTCCCCAACTACCTCGACGACCTTGCACGCGCCGTACAGGTCGGTGGTCTGAACCCGTGCCGGGGGTAGCATGGCATAAAGCGGGAAAACATAGACCTGACCGACCTTTAGCCTTGTCTCAGTCATGCGCGACCTCCGATATGCACGTTCATAGCAGGAGCTTCAGTGTCATCTACCGGCGCTGCGGCGGGCGCTACGTCCACGGTTTTTGGGCGTTGACGACGCTCTCCCCGCTGCCGGGGCGAGCGCGGGTCCCGCCGACTACGACGTCTCCGTGGTGCGTGGCGTCAGCCGGATGACCGGCACGACCTCAGCCATACTCTCGCAGCCCTCTGCGGATGCCTCCAGGGGCTCGTCCATGAGGATGCCGGAGAGAGCCCGGAACGCCGCCGGATGGTGCCTAGCGTAGTCCAGCAACTCCCGCGCCGCAGCATGCTCAGCGAGTCGGCTGGCTCTCATCTCAATCCGTTCACGCCCGGTATGGACGATCAGCTCGGGCGTCTTGCGTACGTTCCGATACCAGTCGGCACGCTCACCCCAACCCGACGCGATGACATAGATCCCAGTCTGCGGATCGTGCCGCACGACCTCCACCACCGTGTAGCGCTGCTTTCCGCTCTTCCGACCCACGTGCTGCAGCATGATGAACCGGCTGCCCATCAGCCAACCCAGGCCGTGGCGATAGAGCCATACGGGTAGCCGCAGCAGCCACCGCAAGATCCCTTTGGGCTTCGGGAGCGTGCGCCTCGCCGAGCCCGATTCGTTGGGCTTATCCCCTGCCATGTCGCCTCCCTAAGCGTTCAGACCGGCACTTGCACACCGTCCGGACCCGCAGGAACCTCGCCACCGGAGTGGAGCTCGACCGCGAGCCGGGCCGGCTATGAGCATCAGAAGGTCGCTGTCGACCCGGGGGCAAGGGTCGCGAAACCCACTGGTGAAGTTGGTCACCAGATGCCGGCGAACGCCTGGCGCATCAACCCGAGCCTTCTTGTGGTTGAGCTTCACCATCCCGTCGCTCCGTCCGCGCACCACCCCACTCGTCTCGTAGGTTCCATTGTAGCCCGGGGGCACTGGCGAGGCAAGCGAAAGCCCTGTTCCGAAGACACGCGCGCGATCCAGACTTGATATCTTCGCGAGTTATGGTATTCTAA
>JBNGDU010000052.1:0-1599 GCA_049975025.1 Anaerolineae bacterium | reverse complement strand
CAGCAAAGCCAAGATGCTCTGGCTGAACTATCCCAACAATCCCACGGGTGCCGTTGTCGAAAGCGATTTCCTCAAGGACGTGGTCGACTTCGCACGGCGGCACGATCTCCTGCTCTGCTACGACGCGCCTTATTGTGACGTGACGTACGGCGACTACGTCGCGCCCAGCGTGATGGAGGTCGATGGCGCGGAGGATGTGGCCATCGAGTTCAACTCGCTGTCCAAGACGTTCAATATGGCAGGTTGGCGCCTTGGGATGGCGGTGGGTAACGTCGACGCACTGGCGGCCCTCGCCCAGGTCAAATCGAATGTCGACTCTGGCATATTCCACTCCCTTCAGGACGCCGCCGTGGAGGCGTTGAGTGTCGAATCGGCGTGGATCGCGGATCGCAACGCAATTTACCTGGAGCGACTGCGCCTCATTGTCGAGGGGCTACTGACTCTAGGCATTGAGGCCACACTACCGAAGGCGGCGCTCTACGTATGGGCGCCAATACCAGCGGGTGAGAGCTCGGAGAGCTTCGCGCGAAGATGTTTACAGCAAGCGGGTGTGGCGGTGGCGCCGGGCCCGTTCTTCGGACCGGCTGGTGAGGGCTACATCCGTGTGTCCGCCACAGCGCCTACGGATCGCATTCGGGAGGCTATGGATCGACTCCGGCGCCTATAGGCAGGCGCGCGCCCATCAACCCCTGGATCGGGCAAGCGATAGTCGTTCTCCCCTACGCAGCATCCGGACTCATCGCGCCTTGGCAAGGGCTGCGGGCAGGATGAGCTCGGCGTAGGGCACGGTCCAGACGACCGGATGGTTCAATCGATGTCCGAAGTAACCGTCCTCCCCGTAGGCTGTCCCGTGATCTGAACAGAGGATAAGCAGCGACGGCCCGCGCTGGCGCAGTGCGGTGAACAAGGGCGGTAGGTGCTGGTCAACGTAGGCGAGCGCAGCGGCGTGAGACTCCAGCGAGTCCTCTTTGGCGCCGGGCAGAAACATGGCGTTCGGTGGGTGGATAGCCGAGATGTTGAGAAATAGGAAGATCCGCCGCGATCTGGGAACCTCGCGCAGGCGTCGAACGGCGAGCTTGATCTGGTGCTCTGTCGAGTGCCGGCTGTTGACCCCCATGTCAGGATGCCAATGGCTCTCCAAGAATAGATCGGGTAGGACATGTCCCAGCGGGCTCTGCTTGTTGAAGAAGTCCACGCCGCCGATGCAGATGGTATGGTAACCGGTATCTTCGAAGCCTTTGACAATATCTGGCGCATCAAAGACGTAGGTCCTCTCGGTGGTGGTACCGCTGCCCGGGAATCGCGTCGCGAAGAGTCGGGGATGGCGACCTGGTGCGATGGGGGTGGGCAGAAAGCCTGCGAAAAAGGCGTGGTGTGCGGCGTAGGTGAAGTTCCCGGGCGTGTGACGAGCCTCCCACATGTTGTCGGGCAGCACGGAGGCCAGGTTTGGCGTACGGCCCGTTCGCAGCGAATCGCGAGCCACGTCGTAGCGCAGCGTATCCAAAACCACGAATGCCACATCATATTGACCGACGACGTAGTTTGCGTTGATCATCTTCTCTCCAGAAATCACCAGCAACCTTCAGTCTAGCTTGTAGC
>JBNGDU010000051.1:0-3513 GCA_049975025.1 Anaerolineae bacterium | reverse complement strand
AAGGCGTGAACGATCAGGTGGAAGAGGGCGGCCTCGTAGGCGCCCACACCGAGGGCCGCGACCATGTAGCCCAGTTGGCTGAGCGTCGAGAAGGCCAGCACGCGCTTGATATCGTCCTGCGCCAGCGCCGCCACCGCGCCAAGCAGTGCCGTCACCGTGCCGACCACAGCCAAGACGGGTCCGGCCTGCGACACCGCGAGCAGGCCAAAACTGCGGATCATCAGATAGACGCCGGCCGAGACCATGGTCGCCGCGTGGATGAGCGCCGACGCCGGCGTCGGGCCCTCCATCGCGTCGGGCAGCCACACGTGCAGTGGAAACTGCGCGCTCTTGCCAATCGTTCCGCCAAAGAGAAGGAGGGCAGCGGCGGTCGCTGTCGACACGCCGGCGATGTAGGGCGTCTCACCCAGCCGCTGGAGCGTCTCCGGATCAAACACATCGGTGTACGCCAGACTGCCCACTTGAGCATACAACAGAGCTAACCCCAATAGAAGGAAGAGATCGCCCGTCTTGGTCACAATGAACGCCTTGAGGCCGGCTGCTGAGGCCGACGATCGCTCCCAGTAGAAACCGATGAGCAGGTAAGAGCAAGCCCCCATGATCTCCCAGCATACAAAGAAGGCCAGAAGATTGTCACATACCACCGATCCCAGCATAGCCGATGCAAATAGCGAGACATAGGCGAAGAAGCGACCATAGCGCTTCTCCTCACGCATGTAGCCGATACTGTAGAGAGTGATCAGTGTGCAGAGCACGCTGACCATCACGACCATCACAGCGTCCGTCGGATCGAGGTACACGCCCACCGTTGCCTTCTCACGGCCCATAGCATACCACGACACCGACGTCGGGTGAGAGATGCCAGGGTCACGGGCCATCGTCCAGAGGGCGCCCAATGATAGCACCAAGGCAACGGAGATGCCCAGGATCGCAAGCCAGTGGCTCACAACGCGGCTGCGATGAGCGCCCAGCGAGATCAGGACGAAGGCCGCAAGGGGCCCCAGGGGTATTAGCCAGGCTAGGTCAAGCATAAGTGTTAGGTCAGCTCCAGTTTGAGCCCGAGTTCAGGTGAGTGGCGTGGACAAGGGCGACAGGTTAGCCTTGGAGTAGATCCATCTCTTCGACGGTCACGGTGTTCTCGGTGCGCCATATCGATATGATCAACGCCAAGCCCAACGCCGCCTCCGCGGCGGTCGTGGCGTAGACGATAAGACCGAAGGTCTTGCCGATGACGCGGGTGGGTTCGATAAACCGGGCAAACGCGACCAGATTCAGTACCACGGCGTTCAACATCAGCTCGATCGACATCATGATAACGATCAGATTTCGGTTGGCCAATAGGCCATACAAGCCGATACAAAAAAGCCCTGCCCCTAAGATAAGATACCACGAGAGCGGCACGGATGTCGTAGCGAGCACTTCAGCGCTCCCTTCCGAGAAAGAGTGAAGCCAAGAGAACGACCAGCAACATGATAGAGACAACCTGGAACGGCAACAGGAATCCCGCAGGATCGACGAGGGCGGCCCCGAGGAGTGCTATCCCTCCCTCAGGCACCGGAAAGAGAGGCTCCACAGGCAGCGGCACCTGCACAATCATCCAGACCATCACACCAAAAACCGACAAGGCCACGATCAGCGCCGACCAGGGATCATTTACCGTACGTCGATCCTCGTCCATGATGCCCTTGGTGACCATGATAGCGATCACGGTCAGAACCGCTACGCCGCCGATGTAGATAAAGAGTTGGATACCGGCCATAAACGGCGATTCCAGCAGCATATAGATGGCAGCGATGCCGAAGAAAGAGCCCACAAGCCACATAGCTGCGTGGAAAACCCGATGACTTGTGACCACGCGTGCGGCAGCGCCCAAAGCCACAGCACTGAAGAGCAGGAAGACGATCTGTGACAACGAGATCATGATCGGACCGTCTCGCGCAGCTGCTGCTGACGCGCCTTCACCCGCCGGCCCATCCGGTAGAGGACGACGCCGACACCAACGGCGATGACACCATTCGACAGGAAGAGCCCCCCGGCTCGGATCCACGGCTCGGCGACCCCGGCGTAAGCCATCAGCTTGTCAGCAAGCGCCACGATCACCAGAGTAGCCAGGCCCAATGGCACCATGAATTTCCAGTTGAATCCCAGCACCTGATCGATCCGTAACCGCGGCATCGCAGCCCAGAAGAGCATCAGGACGTTGAAGACGATGAACGCCTTTGCCAGCAACCACACCGGACCTAGCCATGGCACCTGAGCTACCCAAGGGCCTCGCCAGCCCCCCAGAAAAAGCAAGGTGAACACGATCGATGCCGTGAAGTTGTTGATGAACTCAGCCAGATAGAAAGCTCCGAACATCATACCGCTGTACTCGGTGAAATAGCCGGCTACGATCTCAGAGTCAGCTTCGGCGAGCTCAAAGGGCAGACGCCCCAACTCGGCCGTGCTCGCTAGGAAGTAGATCAGCGCTGCAATCGGGACGGACAGCGCGTACGGGATCTGCTGCGCCCGCACGATATCCTGTAGAGACAGCGACCCGCTAAGCAGCACAGGCACCAAGAGCGATAGGATCTGTGGAACCTCGTAGCTGATGATCTGGGAAACCGCCCGGAAAGCCCCGACATCCGCGTACTTGTTGCGAGAGCTCCAACCCGCCATGATCATCGAGAAGGGCGCCAGCGAAGAGATGGCGACGATATAGAAGGCGCCGACCTCCAGGTCGACGACCTGCAGCCCGCTGGGTCCTAGAGGTATCACGGCCCAGACGGCGATGGCAACGGCGACCACGACGATAGGGGCAGCTATGAAAACGGCCCGATCCGCACCCGCCGGGAGGATGATCTCTTTGGTGAGGATCTTGATGGCGTCGGCCAAGGTCTGCAGAAGCGCATAGGGGCCGGCATAGGTCCCGGCGTTGGTGGGACCCAGCCGGTCCTGCATGCGACCGATCACCTTCCGCGACTCCCAAATCAAGAAGATGACGACGACCAAGGGCACCAGGGCCATACCCAGAGCGCCCAAGACCCGGAGACCCAATTCGGGCCATATAGAGGCCGTGTTACAGGCCGTGCGCAGGAGCCCGATGCTTACATCCACTCCAGCCACCCCTTACGCCACACGTAGACCAACCCCACCCCTAACAGTGCTAAGAAAATGCCGGCCTCGACGACAGCATAAAGCGGCAGTTGGTTGTAAGCCAGAGCCCAAGGAAAGAGAAAGACGGCCTCCACGTCGAAAGCGACAAAGGCCAGCCCGAAGAGATAGTACTGGGCCTTATACTCAATCCAGGTCTCGCCGAAGGTGGGGTTTCCGCTTTCATAGACGGTGGACTTCCGGGGATTGGCCTTCTTGGGACTCAGCAGCCAGCCCAGCAAGACCGGCGCTGCGCCGAATATGAGCGAGATCAGCAAGAAGATGCCTACCAGCGTGTATGGATGGATCACTATCACCGCCTCCTATCCCAAAGACAGATTATAGCACGGTCAGGCCGCTGAACAAATGCGCCTTGATGGC
>JBNGDU010000050.1:0-3687 GCA_049975025.1 Anaerolineae bacterium | reverse complement strand
GCGATCCAGCGAACGGTCCCCATCTGGCATCTGCCCCCATTTTCGAACACACCCGACTGCGTGCTGCATAGCATCGATCCTTATCAGCCGGTTAGTCGCCGGTCTGGGAGAAATAGCGTCCGACCAGTGGATCGAGATCCACATCCGTGGACGTGCGCAGCACAGCGAAGAAGTCCTCGCCGGTGACCAAGTCGCCCTCTCCGTACTGCCGATAGGCCCGGACAAAGTCGAAGAAGGCCTCATCCCCTAACGTCGTGCGCAGGTCGTTCAGGAAACGTGCGCCCAACCCGTAGATCTGTCGAATATAGGCCTGAGTTGTGGCAAAGTCGTAGATCGTCCGATCCAGGTCGCCGTCAGGATCGAACCGGTAAACGTTGGTCTCCCACCACCACTGTGTCAACTCCGGCTCGTACCGCTCAGCGAAGAGCAGCTCGCTGTACTTGGCAAAGGACTCATCGAGCCAGGGCTCGTTGACCTGGTCGTTGCCCACAGCGCCGTACCACCATTGGTGGGCGATCTCGTGAGCCGTGAGGAACGACAGCGACGGTCTCACAGGCTCAGCGTATCTCTGATACATGTACCCACTCAGACTCACGAGGCCCGAGTACTCCATAGCGCCGTAGTAGGCGTTCTGCGCGATGGTCAGCCCGAGGTCCGGATAGGGATAAGGACCGTAGTATTCAGAGTAAAGCTCAATCGCCCGAAGGGCGGTCTCCATCGCAGCCTCGGCGGGCTCAGCATTTGACGGGAGATAGTAGGAGCGGACGGTCAGTCCTTGTACCGTCCCGTCCATCACTCGGTAGTCCGGACTGGCGAGGAACGCGAAGGATCTCGCCCTCTCCAGACGGTAGCGTCGCACATCGCCACCATCGTCCACTTGACCTGGGGCCGCGATGACGATAGCGGGGTCCGTAGCGATAGTGACGTCGTAATCGGCAACGGGATAGACGGTCAGGTCGCCCACAGGATAGTAACGCCAAACCTGCCAACCAGCGCCGTCGCGATAGGGCACCACGGTTGGGTGCCAATCTCCGGCCTGTAGCACCCGCTCACCGGCGCCGAAGTTGCCCTCCGGCAGCCAGGTGGTCAGTTCGATCTCGGGAGCCCGCATGGTGTAGCGCAAGTTTACCTTCATCGCCGCCCCGGGCGGTAGCACCGCGGGCAAATCCACGTGTAACATCGTGCCGTTGAGAGCAAACGAAGACCGTATCCACCCTCCCGTCGTCCTCACCTGAGCCTCGTCAAGCAGAAAAACACCGGAACCATGGGCCGGCGGCACCGAAAAGACGATCTCGTCCCAGTTGTCCGACGTCCGGTTGACCAACAGCACTTGGTGCGCCACGTCGACCCGGCGATCGGGATAGTTCAGCTTGAGCTCCAACGTGTGGTGCGGGATCCCGCGCGGCGGGGGAGCGACGGGCAGCGGTGAGGGGGTGGGGGAACGTTCTGGCGCCTGCGTTGGCGTCCGCTCCGGCGCAGCATCCGCCACCGCCGTGGGCTGCAGTGCCGCCGTCAGGGCAGGCGTGGTCTCCTGCGATAGGGGAGCGGAGCGCGTCGCCGGCGCGACGGTGGGTGTCTGCCGGCAGGCAACCAGCAACGGTAGCGTGATTGCCAGAACAGCTATCCCAACGAGAAAGCCACACCCCTTGATCTTCGTCATCTCAGAGTGAGTGTACCGTCAAACCCTGGGTTGTCACCCTGATCGGGTCCAGACGGCTTGCCGGTGGAAAAACCAGACAGTGAAGGATCTTGTGGTGCGAGAATACTGCCGCCAGCAACCAGACAACCTAAGGTTAGGCACCGATGAGATGCGTACGCCACCGCTGATCCTATCATCATGTGAAATGCCGCCACGGGTTTCCGTGGCGGCATCTGTCATTTCGATTTGTCGGGTGGCTAGTCCTCAGGCAGGACGTTGTCGACGGCGAGCTCAAAGGTCGCGGTCTCGTCCTGGATCTCAACAGTATACGTGCCCGCCGACAAGCCTTCGACGTCCAGTGAAACGGACTCCTCAAAGGGCACCAGCGCCTGAGTACACATCTTCTCGGGATCGCGGTAGGTCTCGATGTGCAGACGGAACGTCTGAGAAGCCGCATCGTACTCCACGCGCGTCTCCTGAACCTCCGTGCAGCCGTCGGAAAGCTGACCCGTGATCACAGCCCGGACCTGCACCGGGAACGACTCCATGATCAGTAGCTGCAGGTCATCGACATACGCGCGCCCCCCGGAGACGTCGCCGCTCGGCGGCTCAGGCCCCCCGCTGACGCCATCCTCAGGACGGCAGGCGGTTAGCGGCAAGATGACCAGCAGCGCCAGCGCGACCAATAGACTAAAAACGACTTTATGTTTGAACACTTTGAACCTCCTGCTAAGTATCGTCTCAAGACCTTCATCATGATAACGCAGAATAGACCGCGAATGTTCCATATGAACGCGCCGACGGGCACCACTGTGGGCGCCCGTCGGAGGTCCGGTCGTTGAGACGAAGATGTCCTCAGTAGTGGCTCACCACCTTGGTGCCCACGGGCGCCCAACTATAGAACCACGCCGCATCGGGGAGCGACAGGTTCACGCATCCATGGCTCATCGGCGTCCCAAAGTTATTGTGCCAGTAGGCACCGTGGATGCCGTAACCTCGATAGAAGTACATCGTGTGAGGCACGTTGGGCAGGTAGTAACCCGGACCGCTCATCGGTGTGGACAAGTACTTAACGTAGATACGGAAAGTACCTACGACCGTGGGCGTGCCCGGCAATCCCGTGGAGGCCAAAGCGGAGTAAACCGCCGTCTGTCCCTGATACGCGGTCACACGCTGAGCGCTCAGGTTGATGTCGATCCACTTTCCGCCGCCGGCACCCGCGCCTGGATTGGGCGCCGGTTGGGAGGTCGGTGGCTGCGTGGGCGTGGAGCTACCGCCGGGTATCCGCAGTCGCTGGCCCACGTAGATCGTGTTGGAGGTCAACCCGTTAGCTGCACGCAGGGCGCTGACAGTGGTGCCGTACCAGCGTGCGATGCTGAAGAGAGTGTTCCCTCGCTTCACGACGTAGTACTGAACCCCACTTGAGGGCGGCTGCGGCGCGGGGTTGGGAGCGGGCGCCGGCGCCGACTGTCTCCCCGGAATAGAGAGACGCTGCCCCACGTAGAGCCAGGAGTTCCAGTACAGGCCGTTCAGCGCCGCCAACTCGCTGATGCTGACCCCATACCGCGCCGCGATGCGCGTCAGCGTATCACCACGCTGGACGACATAGTGCGAGCCACTCGGCGCGGGCGCGGGGCTCTGCGGCGCGCCGGGGATCGTGAGTCGCTGTCCGGCATAGACCCAGGAAGACCAATACAAGCCGTTGGCCGCGGCCAGCCGGCTGACGGAGATGCCATATCGCGCCGCGATGCGCGTCAGCGTGTCGCCCGGCTGCACGATATAGCTTGTGTTCGCCAAGTTCGCGGTTGCCACAGACGACGAAGCCTGAACGGGAGATACCACCGCGGTCGCCAGCGCCAAAGCCAGGATAACAAGAAGAACAATCTGAGGTCGTCTCATGGTATACGCTCCTTTCGAACTGGCGGGGCAGGTGAACACAACACCTCGCGCCATATCTCATTTGTACTACATAATGCTCAAAATGTCACTTGCTGATTCGGTTCCGGATGGTGTTGGTGAATTCAAAGGGCGTGTTGGTGGCTGCCCTA
>JBNGDU010000049.1:0-3738 GCA_049975025.1 Anaerolineae bacterium | reverse complement strand
GTCTCAAAGGGCACGATATCGGCGGTCCCCATATACCACGAGAGCATCCGCTCCTTGAGCTCCGCCAGGATCTCGCTGTAAGCAGGATCGTCGATCACGTTGCAGGTCTCCTGCGGGTCGGTCCGCAGATCGTACAGCTCATCCTGCTCGTACAAGCGGCGGATGTACTTGTAGTCGTGAGTTCGACACATCGCGGCCTTCGTATGCCAGGGCTGCTCGTCGCTGACCTGATACTTGATCCGCGGCCAGTAGAGACTGATCGAGGGATCGTCCATCTTCTCCACGGAGGGCAGCTCCATGGCCTGGGTCTCCCCCAGGAGGCGCCCGCCCTCGGAGAATACCGCATCCCGGTGATGGTCGGTCTCACCGGACAGCACCGGAACCAAGCTGCGACCGAAGTGCCAGTAGCCTGGTTCGATATCCGCGAGATCGTAGACCGTAGCAGGGAAATCCACCAGCTCGACGAGGGCATCGCTCACCCGAGGCCGGACCGGCACATCCTTGGGAGGCTTGACGACGAACGGCACGCGTACCAACGCATCCTCAAACGTGTTCTGTGTCTTCTCCACGATGCCGTAATCACCGGTGTAGTCGCCGTGGTCGGCGAAGACAAAGACCGCCGTGTCGTCGTAGATCCCGGCCTCCTTGAGAGCGTCCATCAGAAGCCCGAACTGGTGATCAAGCCGCGCGCACATGCCGTAGTAAACGCCGCGCAGCTCGGCCCAGCGTTCCTCATCCCAAGAGTCCAGATGCTGCGTGTCGTGGATCGCCTCCAGCAAAGAGGCCTTATCGTCCCAATTCTCAGGCTCCGGCGCGCGCGGCGGGATCTTATCCCGGTCGATCATGCTGTACCAGGGCTCCTCCACCGCGTAGGGAGGGTGGGGATAGGTCAAGGGCAGGAAAATGCAGAGCGGTTGATCCTCAGGCGCGTTCTTGATGAACTCGATGGCGCCCAGGACGTTGGCCCAATCGCCGTCGTAGTAGATATCCTCGTCGCCGGTCTCCAGCTCACCCACGTAGAACGAGTAATAGCTATCGCTATCCGGCGCGTGGCGCCATTCGTCCTGGCGATCCACCATCCACATCGACTTGGGCGCGCGCTCCGGCTGGTATTTGATGTCGCAGTCCTTGTCATAGCCAAACTGCCCGGGCACCAGGTCGTTCTTACCACCCCACCAGACGAAATAGCCGTTGTCGCGTAGGATACGCAGTAGATTCGGTTCTCCTTCGTGGTCCCTCAGCATGTAGTGCATCGTGCGGTGGCCCCGAACATGAGGATACCAGCCGGTCATAAAACTGCAGCGGCTTGGGGTGCAGACCGTGTTCTGACAGGCTGCCACGCGGAAGGACACGCCGTCGCTCTCGACCATGTGGTCGAGGTTCGGGGTCACCGCCGCCGGGTCTCCCAGGTGGCCCATCACATCTCCCCGCCACTGGTCTGGGTTGAAGATCAGAATGTGTGGTCGCTTCGCCATCGTCGATAACTCCTTCGTGTCGAATAGACTAAATGTTGATTCGTTTGATCAGGGCCTCGAGATACCGGGACTTCACCTGTTCTGTCACCAGCATACGCTTCACCGGCGGTAGCTTGAGAATGGCGCCCAAGAGAACGCCCAGCGCCTGGTGGCTCCAAAGGACCTGGTTATCGAAGATGAGATTTTGGAGCTTACCCCGCTCAAGTGCCATCATCACCACCCGATGAACCGAATTGAACGGCGTGATGACGCGCTCTTGCCGTGGCTCGAGCTGGATGGTTCCGGTCGGGCAGGCGCGGGCGCACACACCACAGCCCAGGCAGATATCGGGATCGACTTTAGCGCGCCTGCTATTCGGTCGCTCGGGGTCGTGGGATGAGACCAAACCCATCGCCTCGATAGGGCAGACGCTGACACATTGACCGCATCCCGTACACGCAGTCTCATCGACCACCGGCAGGAAGTTCGTGGTGTGAATCGGGCGGCTTAGGGCGAATCGCCGCGCCCCGATCATAGCCTCGCAGCAACAGGGACAGCAGTTGCAGATGAAGGCCACCTCCCGGCGCACGTTCTCGCCGAACTGCACCAGATTGTGCTCGTATGCCAGTTGGAGGAGATCCAATCCCTCGGCGACGTCGACCCGCCGCGCGAAGCCATGACTGATGAGCGACGCCGCTGTGCCGCCAAAGGTCATACAGATGTCCTGCGGAGCGTCGCACGCTTGTCCGACGGCCTCCATCTTGAAGCGGCAGTAGCAACGGCTGATGCCCATATGAGAGCTATTCCAGATGACCTCGCTCGCCCTTTCGTAATCCAGGACGTGAACCTCCGGTTGCAGGACGGGTTCGTGAACGAAGACCCGGCCCAGCTGGGTGTCCCCCTCGCCGATTAGGGCCTCCATGAACTCATCATTGACCGTGCAGTATTGATAGTAGAGCTCGGCGAGCGCCTGTTGATCCACGTCGTCACGCATCCGCATCATCGAGAACTCGAAGAAGCCCGCCATCGGTGGCGGCAATACGTAGGTGGTCTCCCCGTCATGCTCGATATCCAGAACCACAGCTCGGCTTGCAAGTGTATCCAGCACCTTGCGCGCGCCGCTTGGATCCATTCGCCAGACCCGTGCGGCCCGTTCCACCGTAAAAGGCTTGATCGGCAACTGGGCAACTAACTGGGCCTCCTCAGCGCTGAGAAGGATCTTGAGGATATTGTAGAGAGCTTCGGACGACGGAGCGCCTTGAGGAAAGCGGTTCAGCCGCGCGACAAGGGACGTGTAAGCCGGTTCTGTTGACGACGTTGCCATATGACTCCCATCTTAGCTTAGTGAATCCGACGACTTGACGAGGTAGGTGTTCCGAGCCCCCAGGGTTCAGGTGCGGGCATCTGCACGCCCATCGATGCTTGCCCAGGCGCATGGACCTGACCCGGCGCGCCTGAAATCCGAATACGCCGGTTCTGAGGGCTCGCGCCGGATCACGCGTCGGGATGCAGACGCTTTACCAGACGACGGCTCACGGTCTTGTAGCCTAGCTCCTCGTAGAAGGCCCGCGCCGCCGTGTTGAACTCAAAGACATCGAGTTCAACAGCCTCCAGCCCTCGCTCCCGAGCCCATCGCTCACCCATCGACATCAAAGCCCGCCCAACACCACGCCCACGAAACGCCTCCTTTACCACAACGCACTCAATCACCGCGTAGTCACGGGGCATCAGGACGGGGACATTCGGCGTCTGACGAGCAGCGATGACGACACAGCCCACCAACGCCTCCTCCTCAACGGCGACGAAGAACCCGACCTTCGAATCCGAAATCAGCGAGTGCATGTAGCTCGCGCTCCGTGCCGGCCCTGGGAGTCGCCGGAAGAACTCAGGCAGTTGATCCCTGTGAATCTCGTCGACCTCCTCCAGGAGCGCGCACAACGCCTCGTAATCGGCGTAACGAGCCGCACGCAGTGAGTATGCCATACCACTCCTAACCACGAATCGAGGACCGGCGCGATGTATCCTGTCTGTTCTTACCTGTCACCGTCACAAGGACTGGTAGCGGATCGCTACAGGCGCGCGGATCGCCGCCGAACGCTTGATGGCCTCGTAGAGCACCATGCTCTTGTAGCTCTCGTAGATATTGGACCGGGTGGTGCGCCCCTCCTCGATGGCTGATAGGAAATCCTCGATCTCGGCCAGATGACCGGTATCCCGACCGCTGTCCCCGGCGCTGATAAAGGTGAGTGGCTCCCGCCATTCGAGCGGCGTGCCGTCCTCGGTG
>JBNGDU010000048.1:0-3973 GCA_049975025.1 Anaerolineae bacterium | reverse complement strand
AGCCATGGCTGCGCTCGCACCGAGAACGACGACCCTAAACAACCAGCTGCGATGTCGACTGCAATGTCGACTGCGATGATTGGTCTCCATCTTACCTCACAGAAGCTGGTGGGTTACCGCTCGACTTTGAACCAGTCCCACTTCGTCGCGACGCCGCCGAGCTCCCTCGGCGAGGCCCCGAATGTACCGAAGTAGACATCGTCGTCGCTGAGATAGGTGTGATCCGTCGCCTCGCCCAACAGATGGCCGTTCATGTAGACCTTGATGTTGTTCGAAGCTTCTTTGTTGACGACGATCTTCCACTCGTTCCAGCCTGTCGAGTTATAGCTGAATCCGGAGACGTACTCCCAGTCGATCAAAGCCGGCCCGCGCCCTGCTCCCCCGCCCTCATCGCCTTCATGGTAGTCAATACGCTTGAGCTCCCACTTGAACTTGCCCTGAGCCTGGTCCCAGGTGATGAGCACCCGGTAGTAGTGGTTCAGACAGCCGCTGGGGTCATCTCGCCACGCCGGGCACGGGTCCGCATCGTTGCCGCCGAAGATGATGCCCCAGGTCATACCGGTCTTGGCGAAGTACAAGTCACCACCGATGTCCTCTCTGTCGACGATATCGACCCTCGTCGTCAGCGTGTAGGGCGCCGGCGGTCCTTCCTCCATCGGGGAGCAGATCGAGAAGTCGGCGCTGCCCCGGACCAGATGGTAGAGCGAGCCGCCCCTCTCCAACGGCTGCGGAAGTTGACCGAGGTCGTCCTCGTCACCGCGCGCAAGCTCCCAGCCCTCCGTGCTGGAGGTGAAGTTGTAGACGCGGTTCTGGTAGGTCTCTACCACGACCTGCACGACGTTGCTCCATTCCCCGTAACCGTAGCTGTTCTGTCCACGGACGCGATAGTAGTACGTGCCATCCGGCTTGTCGATGAAGTCTCTGGACAGACCGGCCACGTCGTAGGTTTGGGCATCGGTGAAGCTCTCGTCCGTCGATTCCATCAGTTGGTAACCGAGGGTGACCGGGACCCCTGGGAAGTTGTAGGTCCAGCTCACCCTGTAGTCATCGGTCTCACCTGGATCTGTGGCTGTGAGGGTCGGTGGGAAGGGAATCGGCGGCCAGCGCTTGAAGACGATGGGCATGTAGAGGTAGGTCGTGGCGTTACTCAGCGTGACCGTGATGATGTCCTCACCATAGAAACTGGTGCTACCAGCGTAGCTGGCGCGCGCGCTGATCGGATAGTCGACGTTATCCGCCTCAGGCAGTGTCCACGTGTAGGCCCAGGTAGCCCAGAGCCCACTTGGGAGGTGCACAGGTATCTCATCGGGATTTATCATAACCGTGGCTTGCTCCCAATCACTCCCATTGATACTAACTTCCACGTCGACGTCGAGATCGACGGCGAAGGCAGAGAGATCCGAGGGCTCACGCGACAGGTTGCTCAAGGTAGCGCTAGGGTTCGTCACCGTTACAGCTTCGACATTGCTAAAACGGCTTGGTAATGCCTGAGAATTGTAGGCGATCACTCGATAGTACCACGTACCGACATCCGGAGCTGTGACGAAAAGCTCATTGTCAGGCGCAGACACTGAGTCAATATACGCCCATGTCTCGCGATCCTTGCTCTCATGGATGTTATACTGACCCACGTCCGTGAGCACAGCCGTCCAAGACAGCTTATAGGTACCACTACCACTGAGATTCGAGATCGGCTGGAGAACGGGAGGGTCGGGGAAAGGCGCCGGGTCGAACTCCGTCCATACACGACCACCCACCTTGAGCCCCGTGCCTTCCTTCTGCGTGATCAAGTCACCGTTGTAAGGGGCATAGATCTGTAAGTCAGGCGGTGGAACCACGCTGAAGACGGCGTCATTGGTTGAGACCTCGGCGGTCCCGTCGGTGATCACAGCGGTGTTGGTGATGAGCGTTCCGGGGAGCACGTCAGGGACAAGGGTAGCATCGAAGGTTAACGTCGCCACACCTCCGTCCCCTAGATTCGCGACCGTAAAGGTCACATAGCCGGAATCCGACATCTCAGAATGCAGTGGACCGGAAGGGTCAAACTGTGCGTCTAGGTTGTCCGCTGAGGCGATACTCTCATCCAGCATGTCGCTTACGACGACCTGTTCGATCTCAGAACCCGTGTCGTTGGTCAAAACGATGGTGTAGTGGACCGTTCCCCCTGGGGGAGCCTCCGAAACGTCCACGCTCTTGGTGGCTTCCAGCGCGTTAGGTACCGCCAACGCCGGACTCGCTTCGAGGGCCCAGATAAGGGCTGTCGTGAACACGCCAACCGTCAGCGCGACGACAGCCAACATGACATACGACCTGTTACTCTTACGCATTGCGTCACTCCTTTTCGATAGAAGTAATCCGCCCTGCCGATCAGGGTCGACTCCAGTAAGCTGGTAGACAATCTACCGCTTTCCCGGGGTCTGGTTGTACGCGGCGACGGGTCTCAAACTGCGACACCGCCACCGGACACCGTGAACTTATACCACATCTCTGGAATTGCGCCACATCCGGCACCCACGTCGTTAGGGCAATCGCATTTAGGGCTCAAAGCCCCGTCCTCGGGGCGGTTTGAGCACAGGATGGCCACTGCCGCGGGGCTTTTCGCACCGAAACCGCCCCCGAGACGGGGGCTACGAGCCTCTATATCCAAATGCAATTGCCCTGCCTACGTCGCTCGACCAGAGAGATCTTCAAAACCATCGGAATACTGGTCACCGGTTGACATTCTACATCATCGAACCACCTCCACTGTCGTGAGATGTACCTTATCCTGCGGCCCACCGTCCACCGGCAGGCGGTCAAAGGTCAGCAGATCGTACATACCGATGGTAAGCGACAGGTCGCCAAGCGGCGCTGCCTCGTCGATGTCGATGAAGTGCTCGTCACGAATGATCTCACCCTCCTCCCACAGACTCGTTGGGGCGTGATCGCAAGCCGGGGCGCCATCGTCCTGCGCGACCAACTGGTCGCCCGCGACAAGATGCGTGAAGACCTGATAGTTGCGAGCAGGCGATGTCAGCGCTCGCCAATAGAGCGTCACGGTCAGAACCCCGCCCCGCCGGACCGCTCGCTGGGACAGATCGTAGCCCAAAAGCCGACCGACGTCACCGAAGTCGGCTCCCACCCGATGCTGTCCCATGTCGGCCTGCGGCAGATGAGCGTCAACGGTGGTCCCAGCATCGTAGAGCTCCACATAGTCCGCTGCATTAAGCGTCTTCACCGCATCGGCCTCACCAACGCGCTCGTAAATCGTGATCTTGGGCGCGTCTTCCACAAGCACACGAATGACCGGTGCGTAGTCCCGAGCTAACTCCTCGTGGTCAATAGAGATCTCGTCCTGCACATTCCGCGCGACTATGTAGTAGTCAGGATGACCGCACATCGTCCGCGCGCCGCTGCGCACATACCAAGTCGTGACCTCGGGCTCTTCGTTGCTGGCGTACGTCCCCTCAAGCTCACCGGCGGCAAAGAGAGCGTTCACCGCCTTCCAACCGGCACGATAGGGAAATCCGAAATGACCGTAGGGTGGCAGTCCGTCGTCGGGGAAGGGAACCGGGTAGAGCGGGTGGCGGCTCTGGGGCCACGTGCGTTTATACTCTGTGCGGTGTTGAACGAAAGCGAAGTGGACGTAGCCGACAGAAAAACCATACCATAGAATCAAAAACCCTGCAAATGGAAGCGCTAGACGGTGACGTTTTGTCCAAATCCACTCCGACACATGTGCCAGAGCTGCACCGACCAACACGGTCACGCCGGGATAAAAGCTGTAGACGTGGGTCCGAGGGTCGGTGACCAGAAAAGCGTAGAAGCAGAAAGGGATAAAAGCATAGAGCCATACTTCTATCCCACCCAGGCGCAGCAGCGCGGCGAGCGCTACCGCCAAGCCCAATCCCACAACATAGAAGACCAGATTATAGAACACGCTCATACGCCAGACGCTGAGCAGGCTGTTGTGGAGGAGGCCACTGCCCATCCG
>JBNGDU010000047.1:0-3072 GCA_049975025.1 Anaerolineae bacterium | reverse complement strand
GTTGTAGACCCTCGAACCGTCCTCTACCTGAACCCACCAAACGCGACCATAACCCACGACGTCGCCGTCGACCTCGGCGAAGATCATGTCCTCATACGGGTCGCTGTTGGTGAGATGTCGATAGGAGCGCTTCAGGTCCTCGAGCGTCTCCGAATCGTCTCGCTGGTCCACCTCTCTACTCCCGTCGATGACGACCAGCATCTTGGCGAAGTCTTCCTCACCGCGGAACCCACGAAATGTCAATCCGGGGACATCTGGCGCGGTGCCGACGTCAAGGTGTTTATCGTGTTTTCTGATCTCAACGGTCTGAATGTGATTCAGCATGATCTGCTCCTTATGCAAGTCTGGTGCTTGATGATTCCCGTTCGTCCACTCACGACGTTTCTCAACTCGTTCTGTTTCTTCGACGCTCATCATGATCTCTCCTAACGGCCTGTCCTCGATCGAGTGGGAGGCTCTGTTCTGACCTTCTGGCGTTACGGGCGTCTGGTTGTCGTAGACAACAAAAGAGGTCGTGGCTCTCCCACGACCTCTGGCGAAGAAACGCTGTCTATAAAAGAGAAAAGGCCGTGGGCGTCGCAATCGCCCACGGCCTTGGGTTCTTTAGCTGATTGTTAGATCACTCTAACCTTCCGGGAGGCGCATTGCGACAAGGCGAAGATACCAGACCACCGGCTGGCACTGTCCTTGTGTGGGTGAAGATATGTAGGTTGATCACCGAACTTGCCTCCGTCCTGATTTTTGCTTTCTCAAACGCCGTTATTCTACACGCTTTCTCTGTTTTTGTCAAATCACGATAGCAGAGGATACTAGAGGCGTGACACAGTCTCCATATTGTCGATATATGTGGGTGGCGCTCTTGTTGATCGCAACCGGGCTGCGTTTGACGGGGCCCGATTGGGATGGTGGCATCGCGGCTCATCCGGACGAACGCTTCATCGTCGGCGTGGCCCAAAGCGCGCCGCTCTATGGTGACATCTGCGCGGCAGCGTCCGACTTTCCATATGGACATCTGCCGCTAGCGGTAGCGCAGCTCATCGCTCTGGTCGCCCCGGAGGCTGATCCCCTCTACGCGGTCCGCCTGGTCTCAGGCCTCTTGGGCGTCCTTATCGTGGCGCTGGCGGGCGCCTGCGGTCGTCTTCTGGGGGGGCGCGACACCGCGCTGTTGAGCGGAGCGCTGGCGGCGTTTTCACCTTTCCTGATCCAGCAGGCGCACTTCTATACCGTCGATCCGTGGGCCGCTGCTTTTGTCTGCGGCAGCGTTCTGGCGGGCGCGCGCCGACACTGGTGGTGGGCCGGGATTCTACTCGGCCTGGGGCTGGCGTCCAAGATCTCTGTGGCGGTCACGCTGTTGCCGCTGCTGTGGTCCATTGTGCGGACCACAGGCCCTGCTTCTGAGACACCCGGTGAGGGGGATGATCTGGGTGAGGCTTTTCGAACGATTGCCACCGTGTTTGCTGGCGCCATCGTAGCATTCGGATTGGCGTCACCTTGGGCGCTCCTGAGGCCTGTTGCTTGCTGGCGGGGTCCCCTGATCCAGAGTCTGATGGTCACAGGCAGGTACGAGGTGCCCTACACGCAACAGTATGCGGGAACCCTGCCCTATCTCTATCCGTTGGTGCAGATGGCCCTTTGGGGACTGGGGCCTCTGGTGGTCCCGTTGGGCGCACTCGGGCTGGCGCAGATGGTCCTATCCGGTGACAGGCCTGGAAATCACCTGCCGTGGTTGTGGACAATCATCTTCTTTGGCGTAGTCGGGGCAACGCAGGTCAAGTTCCCCCGCTACATGCTACCGCTCTATCCGTGGTGGACGGCGTGGGCGGCTCATTTCCTGACATCCAGGCAACAGTCCCGATGCGAGGGCACGCCTTGGACTTGGCTCCTTGCGACGGCGTCTGTGCTTGCCACGACAGCTTTTCTCGGGCTGGCGCAGGTAAGTCTCTACGGGCTACCACATCCCTGGGTGACGGCATCAAGGTGGCTCTACACCAATGTGACGGCGGGCAGCACCGTTGCGGTGGAGACGTGGGAGCATCCATTGCCGGTTCCATTGCCCGAGGGCGATCATATTTCCTTGGAGCAGACGTTCGTCCCCGTCTACGGAGAGGAGGATGATGAGAAGCGAGCCGCTTTGGACGCGGCGGGCTCGGCGGATGTGGTCGTGGTCGCCAGCCGGCGGGCCTATGGCGCGCTCGCGCAGCAACCACGGCGTTACGAGATGACGCTGGACTGGTACCGACGCCTGTTGAGCACCCGGAACGTACAGCTTTTCACCCGTTGCCCTAGGGTGGGTCCCCTGGCGATAACCGACGATCCTCTGCGAGCGGCGGGTCTCGTCACGTCGCCAGTGCGTATTCCTCCTCTCACTGAGCGTTGTGGCGCGCGGTGGGCACTGCGATTACCACGTCTGGATGAGAGCTATCGGGTCTATGACGCACCGTTGACGTTGCTGCTCCTGGATGACTTGCCGTAAGGTAGGCGTGGGACGAGCGGTAGCTGGCTTAAGCAGGGTTTGTCGAACGATGCTTATGTGTTAGAATCCAGATCTGGAGTCATAAATGGCTTATTTCATCCCACTACTTCTCTACTTGGGTCTTGGCGGAGGGTTGCTCCTTCTGGGCATTTGCTCAGTCCCCAGCTTCTGCGTCTTGCGAAAACCCCTTTCTGCCGCCCTGGTAACCGCCCTTTCACTGGTCTGGATGCTGGTGCCCCAGACCGGTCGCTGGGTGTTGTCTGTATGGGCGCCCAGCAGCGTGACCGGAGGCTGGATGCTTCTCGACCTGCAACAGGCGCTCTGGTGGTGCATTCTGGCAACCGGCTTTGTGGCAAGCGGTGTTCTTTGGGTGGGGGTGTCGGAGCGCACCGCGGAGGTCCCACTCACCGGAGCGCTGATGGTCGTCCTCCTGATTGTTGTGTGGATGACGTTGACCAGCGGCTCGCTGCTGATGACGCTGGCTATGTGGGCCGTCTTCGACGTCATCTGGTTCGTGGCGCGTCTCATGGCGCGCGCCGATGGCGAGCGAGTGGTCTGGGCCTCCGCCATCAGCGGTGTTGCCACGCTCCTGCTCTGGA
>JBNGDU010000046.1:0-1809 GCA_049975025.1 Anaerolineae bacterium | reverse complement strand
TCTGAATCCAGGTTGCCGGTCGGCTCATCAGCCAAAATAATAGAAGGGTTGTTGGCCAAAGCACGGGCAATGGCCACCCGCTGCTGCTCTCCACCCGACAGCTCCGAGGGTTTATGACCCGTGCGATCCCCCAAGCCAACCATTTCCAGCGCCACCTGCGCCCGCTTTTTGCGCTCCGTGGGATGCACGCGGGCGCCATCGCGGCTGTACTGCATCGGCAGCATCACCTGCTTGATCGCGGACGCTCGGGCCAGCAGGTTGTACGCCTGGAAGACAAACCCGATCTTGTTATTGCGCACCGTCGCCAGTTGGTTCTCGGTCATCGCGCTCACATCCAGGCCATCGAGAACGTAAGTTCCCGAGGTTGGCGTGTCCAGACAGCCGATGATATGCATCAGCGTGGACTTCCCAGACCCTGAGGGGCCCATGATGGCGACCCACTCACCCTGATCGATATCAAGCGAGACACCTCGCAGCGCGTGTACCTGGACCTCTCCCATCTGGTAGACTTTGGTCAGATCCCGAATCTCTATCAGGCTCATCTAGGGCCTCCCTCTCAGCATGGGGAACACAGGTTGTGGATTGTCGTTTTCCCCGGACTCGGCGACCAGAGTCGACAGCAGGACGACGTCACCCTCCTCAAGTCCGCGCAGCACCTCGGCATAGGCGTCCGTCATCACCCCCAACTCCACCGGCGCTACTGTAAAGCCCTCGACCGAGAGTTGATCCCGGATTCTGGAACGCATCGCCTGCAGATCTTCCTCCGACATCCCCTGGGGCGGTTGCGCTCCGCCCCGAGACTGCAGGCCACCGCCCTGCGGAAGGGCCAGCGCTTCTTCCCCCTCGCGAAGCCGGCGCAGGACGAAGGTTCGTCCGTTGATACTCCGCACCGCCTTCAGCGGGATCGTGAGCACGTCGACAGCGCTTTCGGTCACCACCTCGACGTCCGCCGTCATGCCCACGCGCAGGGGAATCTCAGTCGCGTCCAAGACGACAGTGACGTCGTAAAGCACCACCCCCGACTGCACCTCGGCTGTGGGCGCGATGTGCGTGATGACGCCCTGCAGTTCCACGTCGTCAAACGCGTCCAACGTCACGATCGCGGGTTGGCCCTCGGTGACCTGAGCGATGTCCGACTCGTCCAGACCTATCTCCACCTCCAGTGTCGAGAGATCGGCCAGCACGACGCCCGTCTGCCCACTGTTCACCATCTGGCCCAGGACCAGGTCTATCTCAGTCACCGTGCCGCCTACCGGCGCGAGCAACTGCGCGTCGGCAAGATCCTGCTCGGCGGATTCTAGGTCCAGGCGCGCCTGTTCGACCGACACTCGCTGCTGCTCTACCTGGAGCCGTGCCGACTCGATCTCATCCTCATCTGGCCCCTCGATCTCGTTCTCCAGGGCGACCCGAGCGTTGAGAACCTGGCTCCGGGCGCTCGCCACGCCGCTATCGCTGACCCCGGCGACCTCCAGATTGTAGGCTGCCTGTGCGACGGCCAGGCTTTCCTGCGCCGATGCCAATGCGTCCGCGGCAGATTCCCGCTCCGCCTCCAGCCGTGACGACAGTCGCCGGTCCCCCAACTCCCAATCCCGACCGGGATCGTAGGCGTTGTCGTAGGCCTCTACTGCGTCGTCCAGCGTACGCTGCGCCTGCGCCAGCTTGACCTCCGCCGAGGTCAACTGATCCCCGGCAAGCGAGTTCTTGGCCGCCGCCTTCTGATAGTCGACCTGCGCCGCCGCGAGGCTTGCCTCGGCCTTCTCGACCGCGCTCTCGTCGGGCTCCCACGCCAGCAGCTCGTCCAGGCTGAGC
>JBNGDU010000045.1:0-2795 GCA_049975025.1 Anaerolineae bacterium | reverse complement strand
GGTGGTTGAGGAGTTCCCCGACGGGTCGCGTCACGTGCTCAACGAGGAAGGAACTGTCATCCTTGAGAAGGACGATGTGACCTCCATTCCCAAGGAGATCGAGCATCTGCTCAGGGACCGGGCGTCGTGGGAGGAGCTCTACCTGCCCAAGCTCCGGTTCGAGATGGCGCGCGTCACCCACGCCAACGTCCTGGTGAACGGCGAGATGGTCCGCTTCGATCAGGGCGGCAAGGATCACCTGCAGGCGGGCGAGTGGGAAGATCCCTACGGCATATACGTCGGCAGCCTCTTTGGCGTGGTCCGCAACTGGCTAGGCATCGTGGGGCTCTCCTACCTGATGGTGGACGACCCTGAGCTCTTCGACGAGATCATCGACACGACCGCCGACCTCTGCTACGACTGCGCCAAGGCCGCGCTGGAGCTGGTCTGTCCCGACGGCGAGCCGGCGCCGTTCGACTTCGCCCACTTCTGGGAGGACATCTCCTTCAGGAGCGGGCCACTGGTCAGCCCTCGGATCTTCCGGAAGAAGGTCGGACACCACTACCGCCGGATCACCGAGCTAGTGAACAGCTACGGCATCGACATCGTGTCGCTCGACAGCGACGGCGACGTCACGCAGCTGGTGCCGGTCTGGTTGGACAACGGGGTCAACACGATGTTCCCCATCGAGGTGGGCACCTGGGGGTCGAGCATCGCGCCCTGGCGTGAGGACTACGGGAAGGAACTGCGCGGCGTGGGCGGCGTCAACAAGGTCGTCTTCACCCGCGATTGCGCGGCTGTCGACGCGGAGATCGAGCGCCTCAAGCCGCTGGTCGACCTTGGCGGGTATATCCCCTGCCCCGACCACCGGCTCGCGCCCGACTCGAAGTGGGAGAACGTGCAGTACTACTGCGAACGGATGCGCAACACATTCGGCTGAGGCGCGACCTGGTGCGACGCACTTGCCTGGTCCGACGCATTTTCCGTCAGTGCGTTGCACCCAGAGCGCAGACACCCACGACAGCGCATGGCTCTGTTGATTTCAAGAGAGAGGTGGGGCGCGGTCACGCACATCGAAGACCCTAAGGGTGCGGGTGGTCCTATGCCGATGGACTCGCGCCATGCCTACGAAGCTGATGGCTGCCGCACCCTTAGGGTCGGCTCTGCAACGGGTACGATGCACCTGCTTGCGCAATACCACACGGTCAAGGTGGAGCGCACCAACGACCCCGCGCCGGGGTGTGCACCCCACCACGACAAGGAGGAACATGGAAAACAGAATAGACCAACTCGAGGATCAACTCAATGACTTCGACGCCGGCGTCCGCGCGGAAGCCCTGGACGAGCTCATGATGCTCGCCGACCAAGGCGAGATCGACCTGCCGGAGCCGGAACCCGTCGCGAACATGCACTGCCACACCTTCTTCTCCTACAACGGCTACGGCTTCTCCCCCACCGCGTTGGCATGGTTGGCTAAGCGACGGGGCTACAAACTGATGGGCATCGTCGACTTCGACGTGCTCGACGCGGTCGACGAGTTCCTCACCGCCGCCGATCGGGTGAGACTGCGCTCGAGCGCCGGTATGGAGACCCGGGCCTACGTTCCGGAGTTCGCGGACCGCGAGATCAACTCGCCCGGCGAACCCGGTATCTATTACCACATGGGCATCGGTTTCATATCCAGCGAGGTGCCCAAGCCGGCGACCAAGGCTCAGGCGATCCTGGACGACATGCGAGAGCGGGCCGAGCAACGCAACCGGGACATGGTCGAGCGGGTCAACGCGTATCTCGACCCGGTCACGATCAACTACGAGGAGGACGTGCTCCCCCTCACCCCGGCGGGCAACGCCACCGAGCGCCATATGTGCGTGGCCTACGTGGAGGCCGCCGACGAGATCGTCCAGGACCCGGTGCACTTCTGGGCCGCCAAGCTGGAGGTCCCTCAGGAGCAGGTCGCAGCCGTCATCGACCGCGGCCCTCAGATCCAGAACCTGGTGCGGTCGAAGCTGATGAAGCGCGGCGGCGTGGGCTACGTGCAGCCGGGCCCCGACACCTTCCCCACCGTGGAGGAGGTGAACACGGTGATCACCGCGTGCGGCGCGCTCCCGTGCATCACCTGGCTCGACGGCACCTCAGAGGGTGAGCAGGCCGCCCCCGAGCTCTTCGACCTGATGATCCGCAAGGGCGCCGTGGCGCTGAACATCATCCCCGACCGCAACTGGAACATTCCAGATCCCAAGGAGAAGGAGACCAAGCTCCAGAACCTCTACGACGTGGTCGACCTGGCGCGCGAACTCGACCTGCCGATCAACGTGGGCACGGAGATGAACGCCTACGGCAAGCCGCTGATTGACGACTTCAGCGCGCCGGAGCTGGCGCCGGTGCGGAGGACCTTCTTGGATGGCGCTCACTTCATCTACGGCCATACGCTGCTGGCGCGCGCGCTGGGCCTCGGGTATCAGAGCCGCTGGGCGAAGGGCCACTTCCCGGATCGACACGATCGCAACGTCTTCTACACCGAGCTGGGCCGGCGGGTGCCGCCCGGACCGGCGGCACGGATGACGCTTCGCGAGCTCGGCCTGGATCCCGACCCGGCGGTGGTGATCACTCGGTTCCCGCCAAGCCCAGAACGCTTGTAAACGATTCGAATAAGGAGCGCTACTGTGAAGAAATCCCGTGGTGCAAGAACGATCGTCTTCCCGACCCCGGTGTTCATCGTGGGTACCTACGACCAGGCCGGCGAACCCAACGTGATGGCCGCAGATGAACCTGCGCCTGACACGCTGAGGTGACGTGTGACCGAACCCTATCTCGAT
>JBNGDU010000044.1:0-2035 GCA_049975025.1 Anaerolineae bacterium | reverse complement strand
GCTAAACGCTGACGGAACAGACGCACCGTGAAGACAATCGACAGCGCCAACAAAGACAGCTAGATAGCGACGATAATAGCGCCTGCAAACCAACTCTTGGGCCGATCGTCGCGCATGGCCTCGGCGGCCTGTATCCGCGCGTCCGGCATGACCCCCGGCGGAATCAGCTTCAACGCCAGCGCGACACCAAGGGGAACGAGTGCAAGATCGTCCAGATACCCTATGACCGGGATGAAATCGGGTATTGGATCAAGCGGACTGAAGGCATATCCCACGACCAGGGCGCCCAACACCTTAGCGTACCATTGCACGCGTGGATCGCGATAGGCCAGGTAGAGCACGTAAGTCTCGGCTTTGAGCGCTTAGGCCCTCCATCGCATGCGCTCAAGCCAGGTCTCATCTTGCTTAGGTTCATCACAGGCGTCAGGTTCGCTTCTCAGCCAGCAGGACGTAGTTGCGTGAGACACAGGGCAGGGGAAGATCGCGTTTGAGACGCTCGAGTCCGGCGCGCAGCTCTTCGTCCGAGATAAGATGTAAGCACGAGAAAGCACGCTCCCGAAACAGTGTCGCGTCTCTCAGTAGGTAGGCCATCTCGACCACAAAGCCGTCAATGATGCCAAGTCCGTGTCGCGAGTGGAGCATCTCTAGCTGCCCCACGCTCGGGTAGCGCTTCAACTCGCGAGGCACCGTGGCGGGGAAATGGGTCGAGAGGGGCACCCGGGCGCGAATCGTCGCCTCAGAATCCGTCGCCGTGATCAGTATACCGCCAGGATTGAGGACACGATACGCCTCGGACAACGCAGCATCGAGGTCCGCGATGTGATGCACGACGTCAACCGAGTAGACGAGATTGAAGGTATCCGCCGCAAAGGGAAGTCGCTCGGCGGAGGCGACCTGAAAACGTAGGGCGTCCCGCTGCGAAGACAACCTCCCGGCGCGGCCCAACATCTCCACCGAGGGATCGATGCCCCAACCGTTCGCTCCCGTGATCTCGACAATCGCCCGCAGATAGTTCGCCGTGCCGCATCCCACCTCGAGCAGGCTGCTGTCGGAGGGCAGAGACGCATACCGGATTAGCGTGTCCAACACACCAGAGTGGATCCCGCGATATTGGGCGTAGGTCTCCGCGACCTGCCCATCATAAAGACGACCGCTGCCTACGTCATCCGACTTAGAACCACACACCGACTCCGCCTAGCTCTTTTCGACAGCCCCCTACCCGGGCCAGCGATCAGACAAGAATGATCAGGAACATCAACCGAAGAACGGTCGAGGCGTCAACGCGAGGCGATCAAGGTGATTGCCGGGCCGTGAGGATGATCCGGTTCCTCAAGCCCAATGGTGATATTGGAGAGACCAAAGTACTCAAAGGCGCCGATGATCTCGTCGCGCGTCAACCAGCAGCGGTGCGAGGTTCCCGCACCACAGAAGCCAGCCCAATCCCGCTCCTCACCGTACCCAACAACGTGCAGCATGTGGGAAAAGCCGTCATACTCCGACGGTTGATGCACCGAGAACGCAAGGATGTCCGGATCGTAGTAGTGGGTCCAGATACAGACATGATCCGTCACATTCGCCAGGTGAGCGATCAGAGCAACGGGATCCGTCATATGATAGAGCACGCCACTGGCGAGACAAACGTCGAAGTGCCCCTCGTAGTCGGCCAGGTACGCCATAAAGTTGCCACAGAGGAAATGTGATCTCTGCAGACCGAACAACTCCTTGATCACGAGACACTTAAGATATGCCCGAGTGTTGGCCTCAATGCCCAGGATCGACGCGGCCCCCGCGCGTTCCAGCATGTAAGTGTGACCTGCCTCCAGAGGACCGAGCTCCAGCACTGTCTTGCCCTCAACGCCCCCAAGCTGCTCAATGAACCACTTGATCCGGGGGTCATCAAAAAGGTTGACATCCCCGGCATTCAACTCGGGATCGGGCAGCCTTGAGGACCATTCGCCCTTGAAGATATCCAGCGTGGACTGGCGCGAGGGCGCCTCCATCATGTAGTAATCGAGAATCTCCGCAGCCGACTTAG
>JBNGDU010000043.1:0-4373 GCA_049975025.1 Anaerolineae bacterium | reverse complement strand
CGACTATTCTCGTCGCAGCAGAGCGCGATTCGGAAATCGCGGCTACCTTGATACACTAAGGTGGCATTTACCTTTCCTTAGGTCTATCTGGAGGCCAACATGACCCTGCTACTCGGTGCGGCCTACTATCCGGAACATCGCGATCCCGCAAGGTGGGAATTCGATCTGGAGATGATGGCCCAGGCGAACCTGAACTGCGTGCGCGTCGGGGAGTTCGCCTGGTCACGGTTCGAGCCGCGCGAGGGCGCCTATGACTTCGCGTGGCTCGACAGGTTCAACGAGATGGCGGCAGAACATAGCATTCGATTGCTCGTCTGCCCGCCGATTCGCACCGTGCCACCCTGGCTGGTGGAGAAAGATCCCACCATCCTCCTGGTGCGCGAGGACGGCATCCGGTTGGCTTATGGCAGCCGCTACACCTTCTGCATCAACCATCCACTCCTGCGCGAGAAGGGTGAGGCTTTGGCCGAGGCGATGGCGGCCCACTACGCCAACAATGAGAACGTCGTGGGCTACCACCTCGACAACGAGCACGGCGACGAGCCGGACTGCCATTGCAGCATCTGCCGTCAGAAGTTCCAGGCGTGGTGCAGAGATCGCTATGGGACCATCGAAGCGCTTAACGAAGCATGGGGCACCGTCTTCTGGGGTATGGAATTTGACAAGTTCGAGCAGATTCCAACGCCGGCGGTGACCAAGACCCACCATAACCCCGGGCACCTGCTGGCGTGGCGCCGCTTTCGCAGCGAGTGCACCGTCGAGGTCGTCGCCCTACAGGCCGACGCGGTTCGCGCGCAGATCGATGCGACCGTGGCGGGAAGTGCGCAGTTTATCACTACCAATAACCAACCGCTGTGGAACAATCGGACGGACTACTACAAGATGGCGGACCACCTTGATGTCGCCGGCACCAACTACTACCCACCCTATGGCGAGGACGTGCGGGCGCTCGCCTTGGGCCTCGCGATGTGCCGCAGCTACAAGCAACAGCCCTTTCAGGTGCACGAGCTGCGCAACGGCCCCCACATGATCCCCGGCGCTGCGCAAAACACACCGGAGCCCGGCGAGATCGCTCGCCTCACGATGCACACCGTCGCCAACGGCGCCAACGCCGCCTTCTACTTCCGCTGGCGGACGTCGCCCTTTGGCTGTGAGCAGTCTCACGGCTCTCCGACCGGCTATGATGGCGAGCCCAAGCGAGCCTACGAAGAGGTCAAGGAAGTCTTCGGTCATCTGCAGCGCCTTTCCGACCGGATCGAGGGCACGAGCGTGAAGAGCGACGTGGCCCTCCTCGTGGACTTCCCCACCCGGTGGCTGATGGAGACGGGCGTCAGATGGAACGGCCCGGCCTCGCTCTACATGGACCATGCTAAGAAGCTGCACAGCGCCCTGCGGCGCCAAGGTGTCAACTGTGACGTGGTCGCCCGCTATCAGGACTTCTCCCCCTATAAGCTGCTCGTGGTGCCGGCGCTGGCTGCGATGGACGACGATCTGGTCGACAGACTGGCAAGCTACGTCCACCAAGGCGGAACCCTGGTGTGGCATCCCCTTAGCGGGATCAAGGATGCAGAGGCCAACATCTACCCCGGTCGGGTTCATCCTAAGCTCAGGCCCCTCCTGGGCGTCGACGTCACCGAATTCGCCACTTTAGGTGAGGGTGAATCCGTAGCCTTCACTTGGCAGCAGCGAAGCTATGAAGGCTATCTCTTCTGCGACCTGCCGACGTTAGCTGGCGCCGAGGTTTGGGGCACCTACAGCGAGCGGTGGTTCGCCGGCACGCCGGCGGTGACCCGCCGGGATCGGGGCGACGGAAGCGTCGTCTACGTGTGCACTTTTGCGAGCGCGGACTTCTATCACGATCTCTTCGAGCTGCTGACTCACGAGCTGTCCGTGCCCTTGATCCTGCGCACCGCGCTGCCCGACGCTGTAGAGATCACCGAACGTCGGGACCAGCAGGGAAACCGGCTAGTCTTCTTGCTCAATTCAACCGGGACGGCTCAGCGATTTCACCTTCCCGAGCCCATGTATGACCTCTATCACGAGGAAGCGCTCGAGGGACCGATCACGCTTGCCCCTTGGGGCATCAAGGTACTGGAGCTCCAAGGCAAGTAGCCGCTTAGTCTTCTGCAAGAGATGCGCGCACTTACCGACGAAGACGGAGAGCTGATTTCGTATGCAAACAAGGCTTAAGCTGATGCTAACTGCGCTTGCCCTACGCCTTAAGGCGTCTTGCGTTCTGCAAGTTCCGCGGTAAGGTTACGCTGAAACCATATGGAACTCGGAGGAAACCTGAGCATGCGCTTGAAATCCAGTAAACACTTAAGATTACTATCACTCGTCATGGCACTGGCGCTTCTAGGTTTGGTTGGTTGCGAAACCCCATCGACCGAGCCGCCGCCAACCGCCACGCCTTCGGCAAGCACCGGGGAAGGTGGAGCAGCCCCCACGTACACGCCGTACCCGACGTACACACCGCTGCCGACGTACACGCCGGCGCCGACCTATACGCCGCCCCCAGCCGCCACGCCGGCGCCCACAGACACGCCCGAACCTACCCCCACGGCGACGCCGAGCGAAGAGCCGACGGCGACCCCGGCGCCGACCAACACACCTGCACCCACTCAAGCCGCCAGCGCCCCGAGCGCGCCGTCCGCGCCGCAGAGTGACGCCGTGATCTCGAACTCGGCGCTCACCATCGACAAGGACGAGGACCCCGGACCGCCCATCAGCGTCATCGTGAGCGCCAACCAAGCCCTCGAAGGTTATCGATTCAAGATCACGGGCTGGGTGCGCAACGATGGCACCGAGAACTACGCGGGCTTGGTCGTCAATGCCACTTTCTTCACCGACGAGGGCGGTCGATACGGGCCGGTGCGGGCCAACGCCCGCTGCCCTGTGCTGGCGCCCGGGATGGTGTGCCCCTTCCAGGTTGAGGCGACCGCCAAAGGACTGACGAAGGTGATACTCCATCCGGATGGCTATCCCACCCCGCGCACCTATCTCCCTGTCGAGACACGGGGCCTTAGCCGCTACACCGACGGGGTGGGCTACGTGCACATCACCGGCACGGTCTACAATCCGCAGACCGTGGGCGCGCGGAACGTCACCCTGAACGGCGTCTTGCTCAACGCAGATGGCGTGATTGTCAGCACCGGCACGACCACCGTGCTGGAGACCCTACCCCCCGGCGGCTCAGCCCGGTTCGACATCCCAATTCGCTACGCACCGTACGCGCGCTACGACGTCTACGTCCAAGCTGAGCCTCAGCCCTGAGCTGTGTAAGCAGCAGCCTCTCGGCACCCATCTTGTTATCGCGTCTACGCCCCTCATCCGTAAGGACGAGGGGCGTAGAGCAGAAACACAGAGGTCTAGATAACACTGCCCGAATCATCGACACGGATGCCTTAGGAGGAACCTTGTTCATCGTCGCAAGCACCAACGCAAGCGTCGGCATCGAGGACGCGATGTCCGTCCTGATCCGCGGCGCCGCCGCGGTGGACGCGGTCGAGATCGCCATCCGCCACGTGGAGTCCAACGCGGATGACCATTCCGTCGGCTACGGCGGCTACCCCAACCTGATCGGAGAGGTCGAGCTTGACGCCGGCATGATGGAAGGGCTAGAGCTGACCGCCGGAGCGGTCGCCGCGCTTCAAGGCTTCAAGCATCCGATCTCGGTGGCGCGCGACGTTATGGAGCACCTGCCCCACGTGCTGCTCGTCGGCAAGGGCGCGGAGCGCTTCGCCGCGGAGATGGGCCACGAACCAACCGACCTCCTCACCGAAGCCGCTCGGGATGCCTGGTGGCAGCGTGTGGAAGCGGATCTGCCGCCTGGCGCCCTTGAAAATCTGGCTGACCGAGCGGATCTATGGCGCTGGGTCGAGATCGCCACCGATCCGGAGCACGTCGGCGGCACCACCAACGTCATCGCCCAGGACGCCGACGGTGATCTCTGCGCCGGGGTGAGTACCAGCGGATGGGCCTGGAAATACCCGGGGCGGGTGGGCGACTCACCGATCATCGGGGCGGGACTCTACGCCGACAATCGCTACGGCGCCGCGGCGTGCACCGGCACCGGTGAGATGGCCATCAAGGCTGCCACAGCCCGCAGCGTCGTCCTCTACTTGAGGATGGGGCTCTCGCTCGAAGCAGCAGGACAACAGGCGATGGCCGATCTCAACGATCTGGGCGGGCCGTATCTGAGCGGGATGAACTTCATCGCCGTCGACGGTGAGGGACGTCATATAGGCTTCAGCAACCGGGATGACGCCTCCTATCTCTACCTCGACCCATCGATGGCGGTGCCGCGCGAGTTCCCCCGCACTCAGGTTCCGCTGAAGAAGCGCTGGCAGCGTCGGGGACAGAACAGCCCATAG
>JBNGDU010000042.1:4661-6776 GCA_049975025.1 Anaerolineae bacterium | reverse complement strand
CATGAAGACTGATACCGGCATACCGCCGCCGACGGCCTTGCCCAGCACGGTCATGTCGGGGATGCAGTCGTCGCCCAAGGCGCCCCCCGCCCGCACGCGAAAGCCCGATAGCACCTCATCGAAGATCAGCACGACGCCCAGCTCCTCCGTCAGATCGCGCACGGTCTGCAGAAACTCCGGCGTAGGTACCAGGCCGCAGGAGTCGTAGTTAACCGGTTCCATAATAACCGCAGCCAGGGTGTCCACCTGGCTGCGCAGGCAGGCCTCGAAGGCGGCGACATCGTTGAAAGGTAGAATCGTGATCAACTCACGGTTGCTCGGCGGGATGCCCGCCGAGTCGGGCACAGGGCGCGGGCTACGGGCGGGGCCTGCCTGCTTGAGGTCAGGCCAGTGACTGTATCCGACCGTGTCGTTGACGCCGTGATAGTGGCCTTCGAACTTGACGACGCCGAACTTCCCGGTGTAGGCGCGCGCCACGCGCAACGCATGCCACGTGGTCTCCGTGCCGGAGCACGCATAGCGCAGCATGTCCATGCCGGGGAAAAGCCGCAGGAGTCGCTCCGCGACCTTGACCTGCAGCTCGGTCTCGCAGGCCAGCAGGCCACCCCTCGCCAACGTCTCCTCCACCGCTGCTGTGACGCCCGGTGGCCCGTGGCCCAGCAGGCTGGCGCCGTGGGAGATGCAGTAATCGATGTAGCGGTGCCCGTCCAGATCGTAGAGATAGGCAGCCTCGCCACGTTCGAAAAAGAGCGGATGCCCCAACGCCGGGTTCATCCGCGCCGAGGCATTCACGCCGCCGGGCGTCACCTCGCGCGCCCGCTCCCACAGCTCACGCGTCTTATCCAACGCAAGATCATCAGCTATCGTCATAGCATCTCCCGATGACTCCTATTTTCCGACTCCTGAAGATTCTGTCCCAGGTTCACAAACGTCCATCTCCCGACCCTATGGCCATTGGACATCCCGATCCAGCGGATAGATCGGTCGCGGCAAGTGCTGCCAATCCAACGACGCCAGCTTCGGACTCGCGGCCCCCGGCGCATCCACAACGATGACCTCGTCGTAGATACCATCGTAGGCGGCGCGGAACGCCATAGGGGACTTCACCTGAACAATGCGAGCATCCGCCGGCTCCTCACCCACACTGCGATAGAGCTGCGGATCCCACTGCGAGACGCCCCGCTCCATGACGACGAGGTGCACGCCTTCGTGATAGAGCACGACGGCACGCCCCATATGGTGCGGCACGCCGCGCATTCCCGGCCCTTTGAAAAAGAAGGTGCCGTCTGAAATGGTCTTGACGTAGCCCTCGTAGGTGACCGGTTGGAAATAGCACGGAGCCAGCTTGCCACCGACATCGACGGTGATTGTCGCGCCGATGCCCGCCTCAATGGCCTGTGCCACCACCGGCGGATCCACGACATTGAGCAGCGCCGTTCCCTTGAGCGGCGCGGCCTTCAGCAACGCCCCGAGAATCGCCGTGCTGTCGCCGGTAGATCCCGACGACGTCGCGTCTGCGGAGTCGCAGAGAACGACGGTGCCCGCCGTTCGGGCCAACGCGCGCCGCACGGCCTCGCCAGGGGGCACCAGCTCCGTCACGAAGTCACCACGCCGCGCCCAGAAGAGCCGGGCCAGATCTCGCGCATAGTCACGCGCCGCGTCAGGGGCATCGTCCGTGATAACCACCACCGAGGCCGCCACGTCCCGCGTGTCCATCCACGGCTGTACGGGATAGACACCGCCGTGGATGATCGCGCCCTCCTGCTCGAGCGCCAGCGCCCGGTTGATGACCTCAGCCAACGGCCCCCAATTGTGCGTGCTATTCTCCGGCGGCAGGATCATCGGCAGGCGCACCAGGGCCGGGGTAGGCGACATATCGCCCTCAATGGTCCCGACAAGCACGCGAGCGGCCTGCTGCCCTGTCTCGAACATATCGACGTGGGGCGCCGTGTGGTAGCCGATAAGCGCCGTCGCCTCGCGTACCATCCGCGCGGTGACGTTGGCGTGCAAGTCCAGCGTCCCCACAACCGGCACCCCGGGGCCGACGAGCGCTCTTACCCGCGCCAGCACCTCACCAGTGGCGTCGGGGGTCTGCTGCGACATCATCGCCCCGTG
>JBNGDU010000042.1:0-4561 GCA_049975025.1 Anaerolineae bacterium | reverse complement strand
CAGCCGCAAGTCCTGCTACCAGGGGTCCTGGTTTCAGGGATCCCTGCTTACCGCGAGATACCGTCAAGGTGCGCCCTTGACCAGCCGGGCAGCTTCACCGCCGTGCAGGCCGCAAGGGCACGCCCCCTTATGGTCGGGACAATTCCCCAGTGGTCATCATCGGGCGTCTCTAGCTAACACATCGCCACAGAGCGGATCATTCCCCGTTGAACCACGCCTCGGCATTGTCCTGGGGATCATACCCCAGCACCTCTTTGGCGTGCTCTATGTCGCACCAGTTGTAGGTGTTATCGGACAACCCGTAGAAGATGTCAAAGCGCAGCTCCGCCGGCGCTTCGATGGACCGCTCGACAAGCTGCACGATGTCGCGCTTACTGCACCAGCCCGCCCTAGCCCATGGGTAAGTGTGAGGAGTGTCCTCGTCATTGACCCACCCAATGCGCAGGCAGATGACCGAGAGTCCGTGCCGGTCTGCGTAGACCCTGCCCAGGGCCTCGCCCCACACCTTGCTCGCCGGGTAGTAGGCTGTAGGACGAACGGGCGACTCGTGTGTGACCTTCGGCACGTCTTCGGGGGAAATCTCATCGTAGCGCCCCTCGAAGATGAAGCTATAAGGTTCCTCGTCGGCGTATCCCCACGAAACCGTGTTGGAGCTTGCGAACACGACGCGCTCCACGCCGCAGAGGCACGCTGCCTCGAAGATGTTGCGCGTGCCCACGATGTTGCTGTGCAGCACGCTTTCCCACGGTGCATCGATACGCGGATCAGCCGCCATGTGCACGACCACATCGATCTGCTGCATCCCATCCACTAACACGTCCATATCGCTTAGGTTCGACAGTACGAACCGTTCATCGGGAATAGACAGGTCTCTATCCTGGGAAGATCGATCCGAGGGCACGCGGCGTCGGGCAAGTCCGTACACCTCATAACGTTCCGGTTGGGCTTTCAAGGCAAGATAGACCTCGCCGCCAATCAGACCATAGACGCCGGTGATAAGCACTCTCTTGGTGACCATACTCTCTCCTAAGTGATGTCAATGAAGCTTCCGGAAGCTGCGGACCTCACCGGATATGCATGCCGGAACAGGAAACCCCGTGGTTCCTCCGCGTTGCCTGTGGTGAAGCTCCCTCTAGGACTGATGATCCCCCTCGACCCAGTATCCCTCCGGTGAGTTCGGATCCCGCGGGTTCGGCTCGCGCCACACTTTTCCCTCGAAGTTCCGCAGCCAAACAGCGTCCGCGTCCCGATCCACGATGTAATCCGGCCCCATCGGCACCTTGCCGTAGGGCGTGTCGAGCACGTAGGTCGGCACCGCGAACCCTGTTGTGAATCCCCGCAGATTCCGGATAACCTCGATCCCGGCCTCGATCGGCGTGCGAAAATGCGCGGTGCCGGACAGGATCTGGCACTGGTAGATGTAGTAGGGTCGCACGCGCATCTCGACCAGCCCGCGCACGAGCGCCTTCATCGTCTCCGGATCGTCGTTAATGCCGCGCATCAAGACGGACTGATTCCCGAGCGGGATGCCGGCGTCGGCTAACCGCGCACAAGCTTCAGTGGCCTCGGGCGTCAGCTCCTTTGGGTGGTTGAACTGCGTGTTGAGCCATAGCGGATGGTACTTCTGCAGCATCTCACACAGCTCGTGGGTAATGCGCTGGGGCATCGTGCACGGTGTGCGACTCCCGATACGCACGATCTCCACGTGGTCAATCGCCCGCAACCCGGCGAGAATCTCCTCCACGACATCGTCCGGATAGAGCAGGGGGTCGCCGCCGGTGATGAGCACGTCGCGTATCTCCGGAGTCGCTGCGATATATTCCAGTGCTGCATCGCGCGCCGCCGGGGAGAAGTCGAAGTTCTCGCGGCCCACCATCCTCTTGCGCAAACAGTGCCGACAGAGCATGGCGCACTGGTTGGAGACACACCATGCGATGCGGTCCGGATAGACTTTGATCACGTTCGGCGCCGGCTCGTGCTTCTGCTCCTCCAACGGATCGATGACGCCGAGGGGGTCGTGGAGCTCCGCGATATGGGGCACGGCCTGCCGCCGGATGGGGCAATTCGGATCCTTCCTGTCCATCAGACTTGCGTAGTAAGGCGTGATCCACCAGGTGAACTCCTTTTCGACCTCCCGGATATTCTGTTCTTCTTCCGGCGTTAGGTCGACGTACTCCCTAAGTTGCTCCACCGTTTGTATTCTATGACGGACCTGCCACCGCCAGTCATTATCCAATGTCATGGTTCCAACTCCTCTGCAAACTAAAGCCCGAAAGCCATCAATCTCCACGGATCAGGGCATTGACCACCAGAAGATGCACCAGCTCCTTGGGTGAGATGCCGGCGGCCTCGGCCTGAGCCGGGAATGAACTGTAACAAGGAGAGAGACCGGGGAGGGGATTGATCTCCAGGAAGTAGGGGACGCCATCGTGTCCCAGCCGGAAATCGATTCGCGCCATATCCCGGCACCCAAGGGCCTCAAAGATCCGAATCGCATAGTCGACCATCAGGGCCGCCGTCCCTTCGGGCGGGCTTGCCGGGCAGATCACCTCATCCTTGTTGGGAACGGTTTTCTCCTCAAAGGAGAAAAAGGCGTCCGGCCCACCACCCTCGATATAGAGCTCGGCCACGGGCAGAACCCTCAGCTCGAAGGTCGACCTCGTTCTCGACCGCGGCATCGCCAGCAGTCCGACGGTGAACTCCCGACCGCTGACGAACTCCTCGACAAGGGCGCCGTCGGCGAAGTTGTCAAGGACCCACTTAGCGGACTCGTGCAGCTCCGATAGGGATTCGGTCCTTGAGAACCTCCGGATACCCAGGCTCGATCCACCGTGGTTGGGCTTGACGATGACCGGGAAATGCAGTGCCGAGAGATCGGGCAAGCGCTCTTCCCACTGGTCCGGGGAGGACAGTAGCACCGAGCCGGGCGTCGGCACGTCTGCGTGCCGAGCCAGCACCTTCGTCATATGCTTGTCCAGCGAGATGCCCAGGCCGAGCGCATCGGTGCCCGTGTAGGGTATGCCCCGAGCCTCCGCCAGGGCTGGAATGAGGGACTCCCGGTTACGTCCCCCAACGGCTTCAGTGATGTTGAAGACCACGTCCAACTCCGCCGCGCCGAGCCGCGCCACGATGTCGGCCCCCCAGGGAAGGTCCACGACGTCCCCGAGCTCCTGCAGTATGGCGCGCAGCCACGCGATCGTTGGGGCGTCCTCATACTCTGCCGAAACTGACTCCAATCCCTCGCTCGTGTACTTACCCACCGGAACGTCATATGCAAAGCCGATGACCAGGGGGCGCTCCAGATCCCGAAGGATGGTCTCAAGCAGCTGCTGGGCAGATAGGGAATCACCGCTGTCCGTCCTGGTCTCCGTCAACTTTGTGCCTTCCACGCTAAACCGCGCTCTTGACAGGCGATCACCGCGGTGCATTCAGCGCCTCTAGAAAAACCACGGCGTTTGCTCCCAGATCCGGCAGATAGTAGCCTCCCTCCTGTACGACTAGCACGGGCTTGTCGAGTTCCCCAATCCGATACGCCATACGCCGGTAGCCCTCTGTGGTGATCTCGAAGGTACTCACAGGATCGTGAACATAGGTGTCAAAGCCCGCCGAGACCACAAGCCAATGTGGATCAAACGCCCGCACCCACGCCAGCAGAGAGACGAGCGTGGAGATATACCCCCCTTCGCCGGTGCCGGGCGGAAGCGGCACGTTACGGTTCAGCCCCTCGCCAGGCCCGGCGCCCTGCTCATCGGCGTATCCGGCGAAAAAGGGGTAGGCTGTGTCGGGGTCAACGTGTAGGGAGCCGTACGCCACATCGGGATCGTCATAGAAGATGGCCTGGGTTCCGTTTCCATGATGATAGTCAATGTCAAGGACGGCGACACGGTCGCGTCCATCTCGTGTGAGTGCCTGGGCAGCAACCGCCGCATTGTTCAGATAGCAATAGCCGCCCATGAAGTCCGGGCCGGCGTGGTGCCCCGGTGGGCGGCAGAGCGCATAGACGAGGGGCGCGCCGTCGAGCAACGCAACAGCACCCGTCCACGCGCAGGATGCTGAAGCCTTCGCCGCCTCCCACGTCCCCTCTCCAATGGGCACCTCCATGTCGACGCAATAGAAGCCCTTCTGACCCTCAAAGCGATCGGGACGGCGGCACTGCCCCGATGGTGGAAAAAAGGATGGAAAGACCGCAGGCGCCTCGCCGCCACCTGCACGGTGCCGGGCATACGCGTTCATCAGGAAGTCGACCATACCCGCATCGTGAACCGCATAGAGCGGCGCTAGGCCCATCTCCTCGGGGGCCAGAACTGGTCCCATCCCCGTCTGCTGCAGCGCCGCTAGAATCGCGTCAACCCGCGCCACATCGTCGTAGGATGGTAGCTGCCTTCCTCCATTCACGACGTAGGGGTGCCGGTGGCGGCGCTGTAAGTCGGAGAAAAAGGTCAGCAAACCCACCTCCCGTCCGGAAAACAGTGGCTCCGCAGGCCAGCCCTGCGAAGCCCATGATCATTATGGCATGCGAACCAGGGTCCGGCAAACGGCGCCCACACCATCCTCCGGGAAG
>JBNGDU010000041.1:2495-4670 GCA_049975025.1 Anaerolineae bacterium | reverse complement strand
AACCGGACAAAGCTGTGTCGCTCATCGGTTTGGGGGGAGAATGATAAGACCCTGCCTGTGCCGAAGACACGCGCGCGATCCAGACTTGATATCTTCGCGAGTTATGGTATTCTAAAGATGCGCCTGCCGTGTTCGTAGGACCGCTATGGGGTTGAGCCAACATCTGATGAATAGGGAACCGGAGTCTGGCGGCACAGGCCATCGTCTCGTCAGCAGGTACCCACTTGACCTAACAGGGTCAAAGCCTACGGTCCACGGCACGGCGGGTCTGCCTCATAACCAAGGTCGCGTTGAATTGTCAACGCGACCTTCTCGTTTTCTCGGAGCATTGGGGCAATCTCTGGACGTCGCCACTCCTGCCAAACAGATTGACAAGGCCACCGGACCCGCATCTCGGACCAACGTGCGCCTGACGATCTCGCCCTTCTCGTCGAGTAGGCCAGCGCCCATCCCCATCGCCGGCATCCCACCCTAGGCCCGTACGCGTGCAAACCTCGCGAGCATAACTGGCGAAGATACCCCGCCGGCGGGAGCTGCACTCCCGCATGCCCACCGTTCAGTAAATCGGAGCCCAGAGCACCCTCACAGGAGGATCAAATGCAGACCAAAGCTCGTCGTTGGCCGATGTTCATCGTTCTCTCTCTCGCGGTTATTGGACTTGTGCGACCGGTATGCGCCGATGTCCCTGAGTCAGCCGGATCCGCCAGTGCGTTAGCTCAGTTCACAGAGGTGACTGTTCCTGGGGATACGCTCTCCACTGAGATGGCGAGTGTCGCGAACCCACCGGTCGTGGGCGCTGACATCCCGGTCTACGTGGAGGACAACGAGCAATACGCTCCGGCCGTGGCCTACAACCGGCGCCACGACGAGTACCTCGTCGTCTGGCACAACATGTGGGGCGGCGGCGGACGCGACATCTACGCCCGGCGCGTCAGCGGTCAGGGCGAGATCCTGAGTTCGTTTGCCGTCGCTTACGGTCCTAAGGACAGAGCCTATCCCAGTGTGGCCTACGATCCGGACCACGACCGCTATCTGGTGGTCTGGATGTTCGACGTCAACGGGGACGGCAGCAATTGGGATATCCGTGGTCGCTTCATTCCCTGGCAGGGACCCGACGCAAGCCTAGGGGAGTTTGACATCAGCACGTGGCCCACCAGCCAGCGGATGCCCAAGGTTGTCTACAACGAGAATCCAGCGTGGCCTGAGTTCCTAGTGGTCTGGGCCAACACACCTCCAGCCATACCGGCCTACGTCTCTGCGCGGCGCGTCTTCGCCGACGGCAGCGGATTCCCGCCGGGCGACGGCTTCACCGTCGACAGTGATATGGCGGACGATTACTTCAACCCGGACGTAGCCTACAACTTGGCCCGCAACGAGTACCTCGTCGTCTACAGCGTCAACGCGACGGACATCTCCGCGACGCGCCTGGAGGGCAACGGCAACGTACTAGGGGGAGGCAGCTTCGGCGTCGCCGGCTGGCCCGACCTCGAACAGATGCCGGTCGTCGCGGCTTGCCGCACCGCCGATCAGTACTTCGTGGCCTGGCAATCCTACGTCAACGGCACGGACTTCGACATCTACGGTCGCTACGTCAGCGGCGCCGGCTCGACTGGCAGCGTCCAACACCTCGCCCTGCGTGGCATCAACGAGGTGAATCCGGATATCGCGTGCAACCCTGGCGCCCACCACTACCTCGTCGTCTGGCAGGAGCAATACAGCAACCTGACGGGACCCTATGGGGTGTCGGGTCGGATGATCCACACGGACGGAACAAAGAACGGGGATTTTATCGTCGTCGCTCCGTACACGGGCGTTGAGCGCACGACGCCGACCGTCGCCGCCGGGCCGCCTGGGTACTTGGTCGTGTGGGAGCATGATCGCTTCGGCACAGCGTACCAGGACATCCACGGGCGTCTCGTCTGGCCTGCCGTCGTCTACCTCCCGCTAGGCATGCGTAACGCGCCGTAACCGGAAGCGTCAGGGCTTTGAGCCCCGCAAGCGCGAGCACTGTCATGCATCCGAGGCACCTTCGGTCGCGGCGTGGGCGGCGCAGACGATGGGCTCAAAGCCTTCATCGCAGCCGGGGCTTTGAGCCCCGCAAGCGCGAGCACGGTCACGCGTCCGAGGCACCTTCGGTCGCGGCGTGGGCGGCGCAGACGATGGGCTCAAAGCCTT
>JBNGDU010000041.1:0-2395 GCA_049975025.1 Anaerolineae bacterium | reverse complement strand
AAAGCCTTCATCGCAGCCGGGGCTTTGAGCCCCGCAAGCGCGAGCACGGTCACGCATCCAAGGCACCTTCGGTCGCGGCGTGGGCGGCGCAGACGATGGGCTCAAAGCCTTCATCGCAGCCGGGGCTTTGAGCCCCGCAAGCGCGAGCACGGTCACGCATCCAAGGCACCTTCGGTCGCGACGTGGCCTGCGCACACGATCGGCTCAAAGCTTTCATCGCAGCCGAGTTGATCACCGCGCCATATGAGTCTATACTGTCGTCGACGCGCAGAAAGCAACCAAGCGCCAGAGCCGGAGGATAAGGAAGATGAACCTGATCGAAAGACGTATCGCGCACTACGACGAGCTGCTGGCCGCAGCCCGTGGTGACGTCCCCGTCGACACCCTGATCCACGGCGGGCGCATCCTCAACGTGATGACAGGCGAGGTGCTGCCCGGCGACCTAGCGATCCACAAGGGCTTCATCGTCCGCGTCTTCGCCAGCGATCTGGCGTCCGCCGAGCGCATCGACGCCCGCGGCACCATCGCCATCCCGGCCTTCATCGATCCCCACGTCCACATCGAAAGCTCAATGGTCCTGCCGCCGCAGTACGCAGGGGTGGTCGCAGCCCACGGCACGGGAACGGTGCTGGCGGATCCCCATGAGATCGTCAACGTGATGGGCGTCGATGGCTTCCGGCTGATGGCGGACAACGCCAACGATTTGCCCATCCGCCTCTTCCTCGACATTCCCACCTGCGTACCCTCCAAACGGGCGGCGGAGTCCTCGGGCGCTGACATCCGTGCCGACGACGTGCGGGAGATGGCCAAGCTAGGCGGGCGGAAGCTGGGCGAGTTGATGAGCTACGACGAGATCGTCGCCGGCGATCCGGTCATGACCGACATCGTCAAAGCCGGCTGGGAGCTGGGCATGCCCCGCGATGCACACTTCCCAATGATCGACGCCCTCGCCGGCACGTTCGGGACGCTCAACGCGGGCGAGAAAGTCACCACAGCGATTGGCATGATCGGCGGGCGCCTGAGCGGTCGGGCGGGCCTGGCCTTCCGAACTCTGGTCCGCAAGCTGCGCGAGGGCGACTATCCGGAGCTGGACACCTACCTGGTCGCGCTGGGTCTCACAGCCGATCACGAGACCTACGGCCCCGAGATCCAGATCAAGCTCGACCACGGCATGCCGCTGATGATCAGCGCCCACATCTTCGAGATGATGGAGACCGCGCCCCTCTTCCTCGAGGGCGTGCGCCGCCTCCGCTACAAGGACAGCCTCGGCATGTGCACCGATGACCTGTGGCCCGACGAGCTGCTGGAGCACGGGGGCATGGTGAGCGTGATGCGCCGGCTAGTACGCCACGGTATCGATCCCGTCGACGCGGTCCGCTTCGCCACGCTCAACAACGCCAAGCGTTTGGCCGTGGGTGGCATCCGGGAGGCGGCCTTCCTGGGCGCTCTGGCGCCCGGCATGGTAGGCGACGTGGTCCTGGTCGCCGATCCCCTAAAGGCCTTCCACGTCCAGATGGTCTTGCACGAGGGCAAGGTCGTCGCGGCGCGCGGCACCGCCATCGTTCCCTCGCCGCCGCCGGAGGTGCCCGAGGCCGCCTGCCACACGGTGGCAGTTGACCCGGTGACGGAGGAGACCTTCGAGATCGCCGCGCCCGCCGGGAGCGGGAACCACGTCCGTTTGCGGGCGCTCAAGCTGCCCAAGCCGCCGGCCCTCCCCTTCCCCAACTTCGTGGAGGACCGCGTGCCCGTGAGGGAGGGCGCGATCGACACCACCGGCTATGCCATCATCGCGGTCTTCAACCGCTACGGGCGCACCGAAGGCGGCCCCGTTGTGGGCTTGATCAAGGACTACGCGCTAGAGGACGGCGCCCTCGCCAGCACCCTCGCCCACGACTCACATAACCTGATCGTCCTGGGCACGAACGCAGCGGATATGGCGACGGCGGTCAACGCGATCCTGGAGACGCAGGGCGGTATGGCGGCCGTGCGGGGTGGCGAGGTGCTAGCGCAGCTGGCCTTCCCCGTCGGCGGCCTGATGACGGCCGACCCGGCCGACGTCATCGCGCGCGACGCCAAGGCCTTCCGCAAGGTCATCGCCACGCTGGGCCTCGATCCGAGCTCGCCGATCCTGCCCTTTGCCATCTTTTCGCTCCCCGTCGCCCCCGGCGACAAGGTGACAGACCGGGGGCTCTGGGACGCTAAGCAGGAGGCGCTGGTGTCGCTCTTCGTGGAGGAGGCCTGATAAGAGACAAAGGGTCTCGATCTATCCCATCTGTGCAGTTTGCTCCCCCAAAAGTGGGCCTTGATCTATCTAATCTTTTTGATCTGTGTAATCTGTGTAATCTGTGGACTATCTGTGTAATCTGCGCAATCTGTGGACTATCTGTGTAATCTG
>JBNGDU010000040.1:0-6970 GCA_049975025.1 Anaerolineae bacterium | reverse complement strand
CGCTCATACGCCAGACGCTGAGCAGGCTGTTGTGGAGGAGGCCACTGCCCATCCGCCCCTCTGACAGATAGGCAAAGGTACGCGAAAACATCGGGTCGAGCACGAAAGGGAGATAGAAGAGCGCCAGGATGCCGACACCTGCCGCCATCGCTATCAAGACATCAGACAAGCCGGATGACATCAAGCCTCTGACAATACCCGCGCGCCCGCTCAAACCAGATGGCGATCGAACTCGACGTCGCGCCAACGCCGTGACCAAGATCCATAAGGCTGCCGGACCGATGAGAACCGTGTCGTAATGAGCCAGCAGACCGTAAGCGATGTAGATCGCAGACAACACGAGATCAAGCCGCCGACGTGAGGTCCGGTAACTCAACAGCCACACCAGCCCCAGACCTCCCATAGCTACGACGAAGTTCTGGTACTGGACGATACGGGAGAAGGCAACCAGAAAGCCCGCGGCAGCCGCCAGAAAGCCGGCAAGTAGACCGGCCCACCGGTTGAACCAGCGGGAAGCCAGCAGGCTCACCACGGCAACCGCCAGCATCCCGGTCAGAGCAAAGGGCAAGCGCGCCTGCCATTCGGAGACCGTCCCGGTGAGCGACCATAACGACATCGGCACCAGGATCTCAACGGGACCCTTCTGATGCAAGAAGAGCTCGCGGTCATCGCCGGCCAACGCCTGCGCGGCCCGCGCCATGATGACCGCCTCGTCCCCCTGGAACTCGCTGTAGCCCAGGTTCGCCGTCCGCAAGAGGAGCATCACCAATGCCAGAAGCGCCAGCGCCCCCCACATGGCCTTACTCAATGCAGGCAGTCTGAGTACCTGGCGAGGTCGCCCAAGTATCAGAGGCACGATCGCAAGTGATAGATAGACGAGGCGAGCGACTCCCATCGGAAATGGACCGTCCACGAGGTGCAGCACCAACGTCGCCAGCCCACTGCCCACGAAAGCCAGTCCCAGTCCGCCGGATAATCTCTGCCCGAGGCCACCCGGTAGCGCGTGGGCCCAGGCAAGCGCGGGCAGCAGCCAAAGCAGCAGGACCGCAGCGCCATATCGCAAAGGGCGGGCCACCGGCAGCGCCGTCAGCAACGCCGCGAGTCCCGAGAGGACTAACACAACTGCCGCGAAGCGCCGGGCCGCAGACAGTGGTGCGCACTCGCCACGGTCGCTCACGGCGTCTCCTCCACGCGGTAGACGTAGACCGAATACCCGATCCGGGCGTCGGGCGGACGCTGCCGAAAGTAGGTGAAGAAATGCTTATCGACTAAGGGTAGCTCGACCAGATTCGACACGCTGATCACGTAGAGCCCCGGCTCCGGTTGCTCCTCGTCGAACGTCGGTGGCTCGAACCACATGTGCGAGTAATGCGGCCATCCCGGCAGCGGCTCGTATCGGATGCCGTACTGATCCGGCGGGCTGCTTCCAAACCAACTTAGCTTCACCGTCTCGTCGGGCGCCTCCCGGGCCAGGTAGTCGCGCAGGTACTTGAGATCCTGTCCCCAATCGATGTTGGAGTCGGCGAGGACACGCCAACCCCCAGACGGCCCGCCGCCCACGGGATTGAAATAGGCGAGGAAGTGCGGCGCGATCCAGAGCGTCTCGACGCAAAGCCAGAGTGCCAGACCCAAACTGATCCTACGCCAGACAGGGCGCGACGATGACCGGGCGAGGCGTGCAGCTGCCCACACGAAAAGCATGGGCAGCGTCGGCAGCAGATGTCGGTAGCCGAGGTTGAGATCGCTCCGCAGCGCGACGATCCAGTAGGCGAGCACAGGCACCAACAGATAGAGAGCGGCACGCCGGGGTTGTTCGTGGGCCCTTCGACGCCGTCCCGGCCTGACAACGACCGCCAACAACAGAAGCGACAGCGTAGGCAACGGGGTTTTGACGCCGAACGCGATCGGAAAGTAGAGTGGCCAACCGCCCAGCCGGGTCTCACCCATCAGATAGGAGGGCCGCCCTCCCTGCAGGGTATCAAAGACGGTGCGGACGCCGCGCCAATAAGTGCCCATCGGCACCGGGACCCCGCCTTCTACAACCGGGGCGACCTCGAAAGCGTAGCTGGCCCATAGGACAAGCAGCGCCACGAGGCTCAAGCCCGCGTAGAGCATGCCACGCCACATCACGCGATGTAGCCAGGTGTTGTGTCGCCTTGACGTCCGTTGATCCAGGACGAAGATCAAGCCGAAGAGCCCCCAGAAGAGCAGGGCCGACATCTTGGTGGCGAGCATCGCGCCGAGCGCCAGACCGGCGGCGAAGAGATGCAGCGACCGAGCCACCCTCCGGCCCTCTTTTGGGGGTCTAGCGATGCCACGGAATTGAGCATCACCTGACACACGCCAAAGCGCATAGGCGGTCAAGAGGACCATCAGCGTAATACCTAAGTCCGTTGTCGCCAGGCTGCCGTGGGCCAGGATATTCGGGTCAAGGAGCACCAATGCCGAGGCCATCAGCCCCACCCACGGCCCGCCCAACTCCCGCGCCCACCGGGATGCGAGAGCCCCCAACATCAGCGTGAGCGCGATAACCGGCATCCTCGCGAGGAATACCATCCGATCCTGCTTGGAATTCCGCTCCCAGAGGAAAGTCGCCGCGAAGTAGTACCAGTTTCCGTTCTCCCACGAAGGATGATCCAGCGGCAGGGCAACCCCCGTGCCCAGAGGCAGGGCCTCGAGCAAGTTGATCAAAGGCGGATGCTCCAGGCTCAAGCGGGCGTCGCCGGTGCGCAGTAGCGCGTAGCCACGCGCGATGTGGTTCTGCTCATCCATCGTCGGCGACTGCGCGACGGCGTTATAGGTCATCCCACCGAAAACCGCGAGCAGCAAGGCCAGCACAAGACCGCGACGGTGCCAGGGACGAAGGCCCAATCGCCGCTCCGGCAGGCCGTTAGCGCGCGCCGACATCACTAGACTCAGCGTCATAGTAAGATGGACCGTAGAGCAAGGGATAAGGCGCCGGCGTTTGCCGGTCGGAGAGACTGACTCTCGCTCTTGCAAGCATCCCGCCGTGGCCCCCACAAACCAGCGTGGTGCATCGACCCGAACCAGATATCGCCCCCATGGATTCAGGATCCAACTCAATCCTCACATAGTCAGCGCCGGAGCCAGTGCTCAGACGTCGGCCATCCAGCTTATCATACAGGCCAACTCGTAGATTCGAGCCAGGGAGCAACTTTTCCTCCTCCAGGCTCAATCGATGCGTATCTGTGATGTACTCCCCCACCCTCCAAGCATAGGTGGGCCGACGCCATTGAGCCGGCACCGCATCCGATTGTGCCAGCAATTGTCCTTCTGGAGAGACCAGATGCACAAATACCTTATAACCGCGCCCGGTGTAGCCGTCCGCCCGCCACACCCAAGTGATCTCCAATACCCTCCCGTCGGCATCCCAGACAACCTCCTGATACCCCACCAGGGTAATCGCATCGCCAAACGTGACCCCCACCGAGTGGTCCGCCGAAAGCATCTCCTGGGGGCTCGATTGCATCTGGGATGGGGGGCGATAGAGTGTCAAGGGAGCCACAAACACGGCAACGAGGAGCAGGGGAAGCCAGACCAGCCAACCGGCCCCAAATCCTGCACTCCGCCACCTTTGAGCTGCCAGAGCGCCTAACCAGGCTAGATAGGGCACTAGGTACACGACATAGATGCCCTTGACAGTGTCACCTTTTGCCGGGTCCGCATACAATCCGGCGAAGAGCGCGTAGCCGCCCAAGGCGATGAGAGAGAGAAGGCGCGTCCAGCGATGAAAAGCCCTCCGCTCCTCACTGTCCACAGGATGGAGCCACCAGCCCAAAACGATCATGAGGGTTACAGGTATAGCAGCCCACATCGAGCGCGTCAACGCAGCTACCGTCGATGGCGATGAAGGGAGGGAGGCGTGGATCAAGGCCTCCCGCCAATAGCGCCAATAATCACCCCAGAAATCCGCGTAGAGCAGAGCCCAGAATCGGCCGTTCAAAGCCGGACGCACGGGCGTGGAGAAGAGTGTTGGGAGCGCCAATCTCGTCCAGAATTCCAGCTTCGGCAAGTGAGGATCATAGTTGAAAGCGAGCGGACCGCCGCCGCGCAGGAACAGAAAAAGCCCGGAGACGGCGGCAAACGCTATGCTGTGAGCGATCGCTGATCCCCAACGCTCAAGCGCGGCATGCATCGATGCTTGCGTCCTGAGTACCAACCACAGGCCTAGCGCCGCCGCGAGAAATGCGCCCCATTGACGCGTGCCAAAGGCTAATCCGGATAAGACGCCACAGAAAACGCCTAACACGATCCAATGAGGTCGCCGTGCCGTGGCCCAAACCACAAGCCAGCCCGCCGTCACGAAAAAGGGTAGCAGCAAAGCCTCTGGACGGACCATGCCAAATGCGCGATAGACCGTAGGCTGGCAAACATACAACCCCAAACTCCACACCAGCGCTGCGAGGGACCCTTCCCATAGTCTATAGGAAAGCCATGCCCAAAGGACAAAAGTAAGCACAGCCAATCCTATGTTGAAGATAGGTCCGGCGTATAACAGGGGGAGACCGGTAAGGCGTTGAAAGACAGCCACGCCGAAGTAGTAAAGCGGCGTGTTGAAAAACTGTGCACTCACAGCTTCAGGAGGAACCCGCCAGTACTCAGCGACGTGGTAGAGATAAGTCAGATGGCCGGGCCAATCATAGCCGTGGGTGGGAGGCACGCGTTCGGCATTGATAATCAATAAACCCAAGTGTGCTAAGCCAAATAAGACCACCATGAGCAGACGAACCGCCTTGGAACGCAAGGCTGCCCCCCATCTGCTGACATGAGCGAAATCACGAAGAAGCACTGACCATCCCTCTTTTGTGAAACCAAGTGGAAACCAAAAACCACTCCCGGCTCTGACGCCCCAATGATGTCAACGCCGCCACGGCGCACACCCATTCGTCGATCGTCCGTAAGCTCAAGTAACTCCCCAGCCACCCCTGACCGGCGTTAGGGCGCGCCGACATCAATAGACCCGGCCTCGTAGTAAGGTTGACCGTCCAGCAAGGGATAAGGCGCCAGCGTTTGCCGATCGTAGAGACTGACTCTCACCGTGTATCGACCGGGCGTCGCCGGTTCGGCCAGCGAAATGCGGTGCAACTGCAGGATCTGATCGCCCGTGCGCCAGAATCGCGCCGGACAATCCAGGCCATCGTGCTGCGCCTGCACCTCGCCCTCACTATCGAGAAGATGCACAGCCACCTTCAGGTCTGGATGGTCATCGCTCTCCGACCGCCAGCGTGTGATCAACGCCGGCGACGCGTCATCCACCCTCACGATGTCGAGCAAAGTCACACCGCCCGTGAACCCAACGTCAAGCTCGCCATGGGCAGGCGGGTCCGTAAGTCGAAACTCACGGAACCGCTGGTGCGCACTTATGTCGAAGTCCACGAAACTCTCTAAGTGAGACGCCAACGTGTCGTCAAATGGCACGATCTCGGGCACCAACAGACGTCCGCCGCCCGCCGCCATAAGCACCGCGCCCGCGCTGCTCTGAGGGCTGCCCACGTCACACCACCTACCACGCACGTCAGAGCGCCTCATCAGCAAATCCAGGGTCGGATCATCCATGCTCGCGTTTGAGAGACCTGCGACGGTGACGTCTTCCACCTCGGGATGTCGATCGAGCCAATCAGCCACAGCCGCTAAGTCTAGCTGCCAAACGAACTGCACCTCCGGGTGCTGGGGCCAGTCCTCGAAATACGCCTGAGCCGTGAGCGCGACATTAGCCGCCAGGGCGATCGCCAGGACAGCCGCACCCAACCCGCGAACAGCGCCATCTCGCTCTGCAAGCCACTGTAGCGCAGCGTCGGCGCCAATACCCACCAGGACCATCGTCACCGGCAGTGCGCCCAAGGTACGCACGAAGTTAGGCGCCTCGATCGTCACCAAAGACGGCACGAGCATCACACCCAGCCACAGGAGCACGAGACTGTAACGCACGTCGCGAAAACGTAGCAAGGCCACCGCCAGGCCGACATAGAAGAGCGCAGCGCTGATGGGCTCCGGAAAGACCGGGCGGCCCGGCAGGTTGTTCCGGACGGTCTCGTCACCGGCAAAGGTGAACATGCCTGCGACCCTAGGCACATTCGCCAGGATAGGCCCAAAATCCCCGGCCTGCAGAGCTCTTAGCGGTGCATCCACTTGATAGACGCGGGACTGGGCGCTTTTGTTCCCAAATAGGTAGAAGAACAGGGGCGCCGCCACTACGGCGGCGATCACACAAGCAACCAGGAAAGCACGCCAGCGATCTCTGAAGCGGCCGCGGTCAAGGAGCCACAGCAAACCGCCCCATCCAATCAAGATCAGCGGCACACCTCGTGCAGCCAGATAGGTATAGGCGGACGCGCCGAACCAGAACCCAGCCAAGGTGGCACGTCGCCATCGTCGCGAACGTTCTCCGCGGAGCGCCGCCCACAAGCCATCGGCGCCCAGCGCCATCATCAGAGGCAACGACATCCCTCGGAGGCCGACCCGGCTCCAGAAGACCGACCAGAGCATCACGCCAAGACCGGCAGCGGTGACGACGGCTACCCGCCGCCCAAAAAGGCGGCGCGCCCAACGAGCCCCGGCTGCCACGGTCAGAATGCCTATGGAGGCCGTGACAAAACGCAAAGCCAGCACGTTATGGCCAATCAGGGCCAGGGATCCGGCGACCAAGTAGAGGAACAGCGGTTCCTGGCCATACGCCTCCCGAAAGAAGATGGCGTGCTGACCATCAAGGATGGCTTCGGCGATCAAGACCTCCGCCACCTCGTCGTGCTCCACGCCTGGGGGCACGTTCGGCAATGCCGCCAGTCGCAGCACAGCGGCTACGAGCAAGAGCCCGGTCAGGAGATAGTGTGTCAGGAGAGAACCTGCAGGGCGCAACATCTGCCTAGTCAAGGAGGACCTCTCCCACCAGGCAGCCTCTGTGTGTAGGAGATTCAGCGCCAAGGCGTGTCGGCACGACGCGATTGTAGAG
>JBNGDU010000039.1:0-2232 GCA_049975025.1 Anaerolineae bacterium | reverse complement strand
GCCAATCTAGTCGAAGGTGATCTGCAGTCCCTCGGGCGTGATAGTGTAATGGGCAAAGACAACGGGGCCGGGCTCCAGCACGCGAGGAAGCAGCGCCTCGAGATCCTCGACGAGGGGAAGTGAGAAGAGCCGATCGCGATCGACCCACACCGGTTGGCCCTCATCCGAAGCGGTAGGCTCACCGTCGGCGCTTCCGAGAAAGACAAAGAGCACGACACCCGGTGGCTCAGGCAGCGTGATGTGAACCACGGCCCGAAGCCTCAATTCCTCAGGCGTCAGGCCGGTCTCCTCTTTGAGTTCCCTCATCGCCGACCTGTAGGGCGACTCATCCGACTCTACGTGACCGCCGATTCCGTTCCACTTGTTCGCCCAGAGGCGCTTATTCGCCGCGCCCTTCAAGAGCAACACCTCGTCGTCGCGGGTGAGGAAGATAAGGGTCCTGGGTACGACGGTGTAGCTGTCGCCCCTTTCGTCAGGCTGACCTTGATCCTCGGGCTGCATAGGTCTCATCTCCGTAGATCTGCATAAGGCTGTGAACGGCCTCCAACGTGAGCCAGCGGCTGGGCTGATTGATGCGCTCCTCGGAGAACGCCGGCGTTGCTTTCATCTTCGACCAACGCCCTGAAGCGTCTTGGAGCCCGATCATCTGCTGCGCTGTTTCCTGACACCGCGGATGCGCTCGATATGGGGTCTCCGAAAGCACGTGGCAAAACTCGATAAGATCGGTGTCGTAGAAACGGGGGAAGCGACACTGCATCCAGCCCCTGTCGGCATCCTGCCAATCCCAACTGTGCTTCAGCAGGTATTCGCAGAGGAAGTCGATCACGCTTTCGTCTGCCGTCGTTCGCGTGGCGCTGTCCCGGCTCAGAAGCGCTTTCAGAAGCTTGATAGCCCCGGCTCTGCAAGCCATGTCCTCCGTCGGACAGTCCAGGCGCTCCGGGTCGGCGTGCACAGCCTGAATCGCACGACCCCAGGCGGATTGGGTCCGAGGGTCGTCCTCGTAGCCGAAGTGGATCATAATGTGGAGCACCATGCCGCTATAAGCCAGCCAGGGTGCCGCCGCTGTCCCCTCCGGTCCGAACCTTCCGTCCTCACGCCGCCCATTGTCCAGGAGGTCGATGCAGGTGGACTCAACCTCCGGAATGTTTGGGACGCCTAGTTGGGTCAGCAGATAGAGCGTGCCGAAGGTGCCCGCTGCCCCCCCAAAGTAGGGATTGCCGGCCCTGCCCCAGAAGTTGTGCGAATCCCAATGGCGCCGTAGCGCCCGCACCGGCTGCCATGCCAACAGTCGATCATACTCCTCTGATAAGGTCTCTTCGGACCGGTCGAAGATCTCACGAAGTGTGAGGAGACGCGCCGATGGGTTTGTGGGATCCAGTAACCAGGGCACCGGATCGCGCTCGATGAAGTCCATCCAAGACATAGCTGGCTTCCTGGCTTAGCCCGACACCGTCAGAGGAAATGTCAGTCGATGTATTGAGAATACCCGAGATGCGGAGTCCACCGGTTGTTGCTTCACGTCGTCTACAGCTTGTAGCCGATCGTCCGCAGTAGGTTCTTTCGCCAGGCGATGTCCTCGTCGCCCTCGATGCCCTGGGTCGCCACGCCATCGACCACGCCCAGGATGCCGCGTCCCTGCTCCGTCTCCGCGATGATCACCTGGACCGGGTTGGCCGTCGCACAGAAAACCCGGGCGACCTCAGGTACGCTCTTCACAACGTTAAGCACGTTGACGGGATAGAAACCTTCACCGAGGAAGATGATGAAAGCGTGTCCGGCGTTTAGAGTCGACGCGTTGCGTTGTGCCAGCTCGATCATAGCCTCATCGGTGCCGCTCCAGCGCACGAGCGCCTTCCCGGAGGCTTCGCAGAAGGCGAGGCCGAAGTTAATGCCCGGCACGGCAGTGACCAGCGCCTCGTGAAGATCCTCCACCGTCTTGATGAAGTGGGATTGCCCCAGAATGAAGTTGATGGGCTCTGGCTTCTCGATAGAGACGACTTTTAGCTCAAGTGACATGGATACCTCCCTATTCGAACGGGGAACAAACCTCGAATCACAGATCGCAAATCTCAAATCTCAAATCTCAGATCAGGAATCGTAAATCGCAAATCACGAATCGCAGATCGGAAAGCTCACGTGCTGAACGGGCTAATCGTAATACTAAGGCGATTGAACGGTCTACTAGGCCGGTTCTTGGCTGACCTGATGCCCCGCGTCTTCGAAAGTCCGGCG
>JBNGDU010000038.1:0-3462 GCA_049975025.1 Anaerolineae bacterium | reverse complement strand
CCGGCAAGGGCGTCATTCGCTTGGTCTTCGGCCTGGGAACCCGCGCCGTCGACCGAGTGGGCAGCGATTATCCGAGGATGATACCGGTGAGCCATCCGCATCTCAGACCCGAGATAGGCGTTGCGATCGCCAAGTATGCGCAACGCTATGTCGACGTGATCGACCTGCAGGAGAATGCCTACGCCACGTTGCCGTTCGGCGAGCTGGTGAACGGAGCCAGCTATGCGAATCTCCATCTCCTGGTCTCCGAGCTCAGAGACGGCGGCATCTACGATCCCGTTAAGCGCATCTCCCAGCGGGGCGCCGGTGAGGATCTGGTCGTGACGTTCAACAACCTGCTCAGACAGACGGATTTCGCCGCCTTGATGGAAAGGATCCTAGCGAGGCTCGAGGAAGCCTACGGACGTCCTGTGGATGTTGAGTTCACCGCTTCCATAGGGGACGATAGGCGTGTCAAGATCAACCTCCTCCAGTGTCGTCCTATGAACATCCCTGGGATGGATCGCTCAGTCCTGCTACCCGATGACATCGTGCCGGATCGAATCCTCTTCCGATCCGGGCGCTTCATCGGAGGGGGCGCGGTCGACCGGCTGCGGTATCTTGTCTACATCGACCCGGAGCGCTATATGAAGATCCCATCCCTAGAGGCGAAGCGGGCGATGCGCTCGGTGATAGGCAAGATCAACGCGCATCTGCGCGAGACCGGGGAGCGTATGGTCCTGCTTGGGCCGGGACGTTTCGGCAGCAGCAATATCAACCTGGGCGTGAATGTGCGTTATGCGGACATCGACAGCGCCGCCGTGCTCGTGGAGTTGGGCAAGGCGGGCGCCGATCACACGCCCGAGGTCTCCTACGGCACGCACTTCTTCCAGGATCTCGTCGAGTCTCAGATGCTCTATCTTGCTGTCTCCACAGATGCCGGAGGTGACCCGGATAGCGAGGGTTCTATGCTCAACCACGAGTTCTTCGCAGGGTCAACCAACAGCCTCGGGGACCTTGTGCCCGGCGCGAGATCGTTTGAGTCGCTGATCAAGGTGATCGACGTCTCCAAGATCCACCAGGATCAGACGGTGAGCGTCGTGGCGGACCCCCACAGTCAACGCGCGGTCTGTTTCTTAGCCTCCGGGGACGACTGATTTCCCACAGCGTAGCCACACCACGTCGCCGGAGGCGGCGGAGGCCATCGCGGCGTCGTAGACCTCCATCAGCTGCAGCATCTCCTCCGGCTTGACGGCGAGTTCCTCCTCGCCCTGTAGCGCCCGGGCGATGTTGCGGCAGTAGGCGGTCCAGCTCGTGCGCACGGGCTCGATCACCTCCTCGCGGCGCTCACCATCTTTCACGGTGTAGAGACGAGCGTAGTTTGCCGGGTCCTGCTCGGTGGCCTCGATATGGCCCTCGCGCATGGCGGACTCCTGCGGATCGATACCGTACTTGACCAAGGCGCCTTGGGTCCCGGCGACGAACCAGCGGGGTTTCGGCGCGGCGCAGAGATTGCTGATGTCGATCTGGTAGAGGACGTCGTTGGCGAAGCTGATCATAAGCTTGGCGTAGTTGCCGATGTCGATGTCCCAGACGTCACGGTGCTTGATGTCCCAAAAGACGCTCTCGACCGGGGCGTCCACGAGCTGCAGTGCTTGGTCGACGAAGTGCGCAGGCCAGTGGGAGTCCGCAGTTTTCCGGACTCCCACGCGCTTATCAACAGTACGACTATTCTGTCAGCTCCAGCTCAATCACCGGCACCACAACGTCGGGTTGTACCACCGGCAGCTCCGGCACCAGCGTGTTCTCGCCGCCGTCGGGGAGGGTTCGGGCGTAGACGCCATCTAATCCCATGCCCACATTAGCGTTCGATGGGCAGTTCTCGTATCCGAATGCGGCCCTCGCTCACAGTGAGGATCGCACCTTTTTCCAACGCATCTTGATGCTCTGTAATCAGGATCTGCAAGTAGCGGTTCACGTTCCTGGGCCTCATATTCTGCAGTCGGAAGATGACAACGGTAGGCACGCTAGCCCTACTCAGTGCGAGGAGTTCACCAAAGTCGAGATCGTGCGTCAGGATGATGTAGCCTTCGTTCTGTGCCTTATCCACAATGTCCACGTCCGGCAACCGGCCCAACCCCAACTCGTGGAGATGCACGGCCTCGACACCTTGCTCACGCAAAAAGGCGATACTCTGGGGCGAGATACCCATATCGCCCAGGAATTTCATGCCGGCACATTCTCCACCGTGTAGACGGTTTCATTCGCTAGCCAGGCTGCGTAGCTGAGTGCTGCCTGGATATCCTCTGCTTCCAGATAAGGGTAGGCTTCTAGGATCTCCTCCCTCGTCATCCCGTTCGCGAGCAGATTCAAGACGAGGGAGACGGTGATGCGCATGCCGCGAATGCACGCTCGCCCTCCCTTGACTTGCGGGTCAAACGTAATGCGTTTCAGACCGAACATGGCTGCGCCTCCTGCTCTGATCCCTTCTGTAAGGGTATTATAGCTCAAATCAGGGTGAATCTCACGAAACAGAAAGAGTCCGGATGTCCCTGGAAGCTTTGTCATTCGCAGGAAAGGTGACAGGAGTAGGGGGAATCAAGTCTGTGCCCTTCCGTGACAGTCTGCTCAGCTGTCCTTCTTGCGGAACGCCTGCACCCGTCCGGTTGGACACGCCGGCCCGAACCCTGTTGAGGGCTTCCTCGATGCAGGGGACGATCCACGTGCTCTGGATATCCGCCCTGTTCATCACTTCACAGTCACGGCGTGGGAGTCCGCAGTTTTCCGGACTCCCACGCTCTTATCAACAGGACGGCTATTCTGTCAGCTCCAGCTCAATCACCGGCACCACGACGTCGGGCTGCACGACCGGCAGCTCCAGCACCAGCGTGTTCTCGCCGACCTGCAGGTGGCTTGAGGTCCAATCCTGCAACTTGAGCGGGATCTCGCTGCCGTCGTGAAGGAAGCGGGCGAAGGCGACCTTGTCGCCCAATCCTTCCAAGTAGAGGTGCTTGAAGGGCCACGCGAAGACGTGCACGTAGAGCTTGTTACCGTTCTGGGTCAGGCGGCAGTCCACGGGTTCCTTGAACTCGCTCATCGTGCAGCCGTAGATAGCGTCGCTGTGCACGGACATCCAGTCCTCGTAGACGGCTAGGGCGTCGAGCGCCCGCTCGTCGAAGGTGCCGCGCGCCGTCGGACCGACGTTCATCAGCAGGTTGCCGCCGCGGGCCACGGTGTTGACCAGCATCCGGATGAGCTGCCCCGGGCTCTTCCACGTCATCTCGTCGCGGTGGTAGCCCCAGGAGCCGGAGAAGGTCTGGCAGGCCTCCCAGACGACGGGCTCGCCGTCGACCTTGTACCACTCGACCGGCTGCCACTGCTCCGGGGTGTAGATATCAGCGGCCTGGGGCAGATCCAATCTGTTGTTGAGGATGATGTCAGGCTTGAGCTCGCGGATCATCTGGTAAAGCTTCTCGCTCTCCC
>JBNGDU010000037.1:2990-4085 GCA_049975025.1 Anaerolineae bacterium | reverse complement strand
GTGGGACGGGAGGCGGAGCTACAGGCCCTGACAAGAGCGGTGGCGCGCGTCAGGTCTGGGATCGGCGGCGTCGTGACGGTGGTGGGCGAGGCCGGGATCGGGAAGTCGCGGCTGGTGGCGGAGGCAGGGGACCAAGAGTCACGAGTCACGAGTCATGGGTCAGCGGTGGGAGACTTCGGATCGGAAGCGCGCGACGGTTCCGTGCGGTGGGTGGAGGGGCGGTGGCTGTCGTACACCGAGGGGATGGCTTACTATGGGTGGCAGGAGCTGCTGCGGCGATTATTGAGGCTGCCGGATGAGTGCACGCGCACGGCGTGCGTCGCGTTGGAGGAACGAGTCGAAGCGCTTTGCCCGCACGGCGCGGCGGCGATATATCCCTATGTCGCGCGGTTGCTCAACTTGCCACTGGACGAAGCGACGGCGGCGCAGCTTGATAGCTTGGTGGATGCCGGCTTGCTCCAGAGCGCGATCTTTCGGGCGGTAGCGGACCTGGTGACGTGTGTCGCCGAGCAGGAGCCGCTTGCCCTCGTACTCGAGGATGTCCACTGGGCAGATGAAGCGTCGCTGGCCCTGCTCGAGCATCTATTGGCCCTGACCGATCGGGTACCGCTGTTGATTTTCGTTACGCTCCGACCGATCCGGGATCATGGTTGTTGGCGAATCCGTGAGGCGATGCTGCGTGACTACAGCCATCGCCTCACCGATGTCTGGCTTCGTCCTCTGTCGCCTGAGGAGAGCGGGACGCTGGTGCGGCGGCTGCTGGCAGCCGGCGGCGGAGAAGGCGAAGCCAGCGCGGATCTAACACAAGAGGTCCAGGAGCGGGCTGAGGGCAATCCCTTCTTCGCAGCCGAGATCGTACGGGCGTTCTTGGATCGGGAGCCGCTCGATGAGGGATTGCCGGCGACAGTGCAGGGCGTTTTGATGGCCCGTATTGACCGCCTGTCGCCTTCGGCCCGCCACGTGCTGCAACTCGCGGCTGTGGTCGGGAGGGTTTTCCGCTACCGTGTCTTGGCCGACATCTTGACCGGATCGGTCGAGGGCGCGCTAGACGCGACGCTGCTCAGGCTGGTACGGGCTCAGATGATCCGAGAGTCC
>JBNGDU010000037.1:0-2890 GCA_049975025.1 Anaerolineae bacterium | reverse complement strand
CAGCGAGGATCGAGTTTACATCTTCGAACACCAACTGACACTGGAGGCAGCCTACGGCAGCGTGCTTCACCGTAAGCGGCGGATACTCCACCGGCGGGTGGCAGAGGCGCTGGAGCGTCTCTACCCGCTGCAGGTGGAGGCCCGCCTGGGCGTATTGGCAGAGCACTGGCAGCGGGCCGGTGATGCAAAGCGAGCTTTGGACCACCTGCAGCGGGCAGGGGAACAGGCCGCCGCGCAGTACGCCAATGTCGAGGCACTGGATTTCCTCACCCGAGCGCTGGCCCTCTCGCCGGAAGGGGATGAGGAGACCCGATATGAGCTGCTGGCGGCCCGCGAACGCATTCATCATCGGCGGGGAGATCGTGAGGCCCAGACACGGGATCTGAACGCCTTGGGGATCCTGGCGAACCGTAGTTCGGATGCACGCAGACGCGCCGAGGTTGCGCTTCGGCGTGCCGAGCAAGCAGCTATTACGTACCATTCGGGCGCGGCGTTCGACGCCGCGCAGAAGGCGCTGGAGTTGGCTCGCGAGGTCGGCGATGCGCAGCTTGAGGCGTTAGCCTATCGGCGGCTCGCCCAGGCAAAAACGGAGCCGAGCGCGGCATCTGTGCAGGCCCTACCCTACCTGGAGCGCGCGTTGACCGTGGCGCGGTTCGCAGGCCTGCAACGACTCGAAGCCGAGATTCAGTATGAGATGGGCGCCATTCAGGCTTATGATCATCACCTGGAGGGCCAAGACCTGATAAGGCACGCTATAGACTTCTTCCATGAGGTCGGTGATCGAGTCGGTGAGGGGTGGGCCTACAACGCTCTCGCCCTCACACATGGGGGCTTTGGCCACTACGAAGAAGCACGGGCGGCAGGGCGTCAGGCGCTCGCCATCCTGCGCGAGATCGGCGACCGCCGCGGCGAAGGGTTCAGACTTATGGCGATCGGCTACTCCACGATGTCGCTCGGTCTCTTCAGCGAGGCGTTGGGCTACCTTACGGCGGCTCAGAAGCTCTGTCGACAGGTCGAGGAATCGGCCTACGAGACCCGCGCCTTGGTCTGTATGGGCGTTCTCTTTGACCTATTGGGCGATTACGAGCAGGCGTGGTCGAAGTTCGAGGAGGCGCTCGAGCTTCCCGTGGAACGTGCGGGCCTCGTCAGCTGGTCGTGGGCGCTTGAGCAGAAGGCCTTGTTGCTGATCCATTGCGGTGATCCACGGGGAGGCTTGGCTTACGCACAACGGGCCCTCGATTTCCTGGACGAAGCCGGCGACGCCGCTGCGCACGGCTGGCTGCCCTCGGGTCGCGCCATGTCCCACGCCGTCAAAGGGCACGCGCTGCTTCAGCTTGGTGACGGCCAACGCGCCATCGAGGCCTATCGGAGGGCGCTGGGCATCGAGCGGAAGGCCGGGGCGCCGGGCATGCCCTATGAGTTCCGGGCCGGGCTGGCGCGGGCCTATCTGAGCCAGGGGGAAATGGATGCCGCGCTGGCCCAGGTGGAGCAGATCCTGAGCTATCTCGAGACCGGGCACGTCTATGGCACCATGGAGCCCACGCGCACCTACCTCACCTGCTACCGGGTTTTGGCTGCCGCCGGTGACGCGAGGGCGGATGGGGTGCTGCACGAGGGACACGAGCTCCTGATGGCGTGGGCGGCGAACGTCGACGACGAAGATCTACGGCGCTCCTATCTGGAGAACGTGACCGTGAACCGGGAGCTCGCCGCGGTATACCGGTCAGCAGTTGATGGTTCTCATCTCTGAGCCGCGCTTGTGGAGAGACGACCTTCGATCGCCGGCGTGAGGTAGGTCGCGGCGAACTCGACAACCGGATCGGGGCGGTCCTCCTCCAGCGCCCACAGTGCGATCTCCGTCGCCAGGTTCTCGCTGAGGTTGAAGGTCGGATGGGGCCAGGCGTAGCGCTTGACCTCCTCCCCCTAGAGGCTCTCCAGAGAGGCGCTTTCCTGGTCGATCGCGTGCAACTCCGCCCGCAGACCGCCGGCGATCACGTGGCCCACCTCGTGGGCGATCGTGAGTTCCTGTATGAGATGCTCTCGCGTCGGTTGGTCGAACTCTGACGGCCGATAGACCCAGGGGTAGTGGTCCTGGATCACGGTCCGGTCGAAGAGGCTGTCGGTCACCATGATTTCGCCTGCGTGGCTCAGCCCCCCCCGCCGTGGGCAGCGTCGACTCTCGCTTCCGCACGAAGGTGAGCCGGTCGACGCTCTGCGCTGCTTGGGCCCTCAACGCGTCGTTAATTAGCTCAAGAAGGCGCTCCCCGCCGATCCTGCTGCGATAGATCTCCAGCACACCCAAGACCAACGCCAGCTCCCCCGCGCGCCATGGCCCCTCAAAGGCGACGCCGCTGCGGCGCCATCTCTGGAGCTGCTTGACTTGGTCGTCTGACCACTCGTCAAGAACGGGGAAGACCTTCTTTCTCAGCCCTTTGCCCCAAGCCTCGACAGGTGGTTTCGGTGGGTTGGTCTGGAGCTGTTTGCTGGTGGTCCGCCGGACCGGAATCTCCTCCGCTCCTTCATGCCTCCTGGCGGACACAGGACGACTCAGGACCAGCGCCACCAGAACCACGACCATCAGTCTGAGCCCCAGATGCCGACACGTACCCTTCAGCGCTTTCCCTCCGGATGTAACTTCGATCGCGTCTGCAGCGAAGGTTCGACCGCCCCGTGATCGAAGACTCTCCCTTAGTCAAGCAAAGGCCCGTGTGTCTGTCGTTAGTCGATCGTTAACCCATCGTTACCCCCCTTTCACCCTACCCCTTCGCCTACTTCCCTACCCGCTCTTCCGCCCATTCGCCGCTTGCATCTTCGCTTCTTCGTTTGCTCGTTCACTCGCTTATTCGCTCCCTCGCTCCCTCGCTTACTCGCTCCCTCGCTCCCTCGCTTA
>JBNGDU010000036.1:0-1508 GCA_049975025.1 Anaerolineae bacterium | reverse complement strand
GATGGCGGGCACGGAGGACCGGTGGTGGGCTCTCGTTCTCTGGATCTTGATCGGCCTTGGCGTCCTTGTTGAGGCAGGATACCGCATCTACGAAGCGCAATCGGAACGTCAGTCCCAAGACGGGGAGACCTGAGGCGCTGATGACGGAACGACGCCTCTCGCTAGTTCAACGGCTAACGATGGCCCTCGCGCTGCTCGTGGCCCCAGCCCTGGCGTCGCTCGCCGCTTGGCTTCTCGGCTGGTTGAGCCAGGACCTGGCTATCAAGATCCTGATGGGCATCGCGGTCGCCGACGTCGGGGGCGTCGGAGCCGGCTTCGTCGAGGAGCGCCTTCTCGGGCGTCCGCGCAACGACGCCGAGCAGTTGGTCGGGATCGCGGCAGCGACGACCATTGGTGTCCTGACCATCGGCTACCTGTATCTCGTTCACATCCGTGGCCCCATGAGCACCGTCGGCAACCTGAACCGAGCGGTGGAGCAAGTGCTGATCTTCCTAGGATATTTGACATCGCAGGCTGCGGGTATGCTGCTGAGCATGAAGTCAACCAGTAACCAGTAACCAGTGACCGGTAACGAGTAGCCGGCACAGGTTCAGCGTCCCTCATCAATTGTCGCTCGTCACTCCGTGGTATAATCCCCTTGTGTTCAAGGGAATCAGAGACTTCCTCGAACTGATCAAGTTCGAGCATACGCTGTTTGCGCTCCCCTTCGCTTACCTGGGCATGATCCTTGCAGCCCGGGGTTGGCCATCCTTCCGCGAGTTCGCGTGGATCACGGTGGCGATGGCGGCGGCGCGTACCGTGGCAATGGGCGCGAACCGGCTGGCCGATCGGGTGATCGACGCCCACAATCCGCGCACAGCCACCCGTCCGCTGGCCAGCGGGCGGGTGAAGCCACACACCGCGTGGGTCGGCACCACGCTGGCGGGGATCGTCCTGGTCTTCGCCGCCTGGCGCCTGGGGGCCCTACCCCTGAAGCTGCTCCCGCTCGCGCTGCCTTTCTTGGTCGGATACGCCTTCACCAAGCGGTTCACCTGGCTGTCTCATTACGTGCTGGGCTTCACAGACGGGCTCGCACCGGTGGGCGCGTGGGTGGCCATCCGGGGATCGCTCTTCGACGCCGCCGATCTGCCCGCGTGGTTGCTCCTCGGCGCCGTGACCTGCTGGATCGGCGGGTTCGACCTCATGTACGCCTGCCAGGACACGGAGTTCGACCGCGCACGCGGGCTGCACGCGATCCCGGCTCGGTTCGGGAACGCCGTCGCGCTACGCCTCTCCGCGCTGAGCCACGCGGTCACGATGGGTTTGCTCATCTGCCTGGGATTCGTGGCGCGGCTGGGGTGGCCGTATGCCGTGGGGCTCGTCGCGGTGGGCGGTATGTTACTCGCGGAACATCGCCTCGTCTCGCCGGACGACCTCTCGCGCCTGGACGTGGCCTTTTTCCAGGTCAACAGCATGATCAGTGTGACGCTCTTCGCCAGCGTGTTAGCTGCGATCTATGTGGTACGGTA
>JBNGDU010000035.1:0-3794 GCA_049975025.1 Anaerolineae bacterium | reverse complement strand
CGTAAGTACTTGCGGCGTTCATCGATCGTCATCTTGTCTGTCAGGGCCATGGGTTCTTCCTTTGGTAACATTTACATTTGGTAGAACCATAGCACGCTCGCTAACATTCCAGCTGGTAGAATGCGTTCATTAGGTTAGCCGAAGCGACCGGTGATATACTCCTCGGTTCGCGAGTCTCGCGGCGCGGTGAAGATCTGCTCGCCCGTGCCCCACTCTACCAACTCCCCCTGCAGGAAGAAGGCAGCCCAGTCGGCCACGCGAGCTGCTTGCTGGACGCTGTGGGGTACGATGATGATCGTGTAATCCTCTCTCAACTGCTGCAGCGTTTGCTCGACCTTGAAGGTGGAGATGGGGTCGAGCCCTGAGGTGGGCTCGTCCAGCATGATCACCTCCGGCTGCAGCGCAAGGGACCGTGCCAGACACAACCGCTGCTGTTGTCCCCCTGACAGGTCGTAGGCGCTGTCTGCCAGGCGATCGGCCATCTCTTCCCACAGGGCGGCCTGGCGCAGGGCCCGCTCCACGGCGTTGTCAAGTTCCGCTCTGTCTCTGATCCCGGCCAGCGTCAGACCGTAAGCCACGTTGTCATAGACGCTCATCGGCAGGGGAACCGGGCGCGCGAAGACGATGCCCAGACGCCGCCGCAGCTCGATGACGTCAACGTTTCGGGCAAGCACGTCCTCACCATCCAGGAGAATCCGACCGTCTTGCCTCACTACGTCGGCCAGATCATTGAGCCGGTTGAGGGTTCGCAACAACGTGCTCTTGCCACCGCCCGATGGCCCGAACAGGATGTTGATCTGATGGGCGTAGATGTCCATCGTGATGCCCTGCAGGCTCTCGGTGCCGTCGGAGTAGTGGACGATGAGATCCTCGATACGGATTTTGACGTCGTGTTCCTGTGTTGCCATCTACCACACCCGCTGCTTTCGATAGTGACGGCGGATCAAGGTCGCCAATAGATTCATCGAGAGGACGAAGATCAGCAGGACAAGCGCTGTCCCGTACTGAATCTGAATGGGCATGCCCGGCACCTGGGTGCTGATGACGAAGAGATGGTACGGCAGCGCCATCGTCTGGTCGAAGAGCGACGTGGGGAGGCGGGGCAGGAAGAACGCTGCTGCTGTGAAGAGGATCGGAGCGGTTTCACCCGCAGCGCGCTCCACGCCGAGGATAACGCCCGTGATGATGCCCGGCAGAGCCTGGGGGAGGACGACACGGCGGATCGTCTGCCAGCGGGTGCCGCCGAGGCTCGTGCTCACCAATCGGAAGGACTGGGGCACGGCGCGCAGTGCTTCCTCTGCGGTGCTGATAATGACAGGCAGCGTCATGATGCCCAGGGTCAGCGATCCGGCGAGGATCGAGGTGCCGAAGTTCAGGAATATCACGAAGAGGCCCAAACCGAAGAGACCGTAGACGACCGAGGGAATCCCTGCCAGATTGATGATAGCGATGCGGATGGTGCGAGTCAGCGCGTTGTCCTTAGCGTACTCCGAGAGGTAGATCGCACCCCCCAAGCCGATGGGCACGGCCACGATGGCGGTCCCGGCTGTGAGTAGGAGCGTGCCCACGATGGCAGGCAGCACTCCCCCGGCCTTCATGCCGTCGCGCGGCATCTCAGTTATGAAGCTCCAGGATATGGCGCCTGCGCCCTGAAAGACGATGTACCCGACGATGAGAAAGATGGGCAGGATCACGAGGATAGCGGCTAACGTGATCACGCCAAAGGCGATCCGCTGCGAGACTTGCCGTGAGATCATAGTTTGTCAATAACTCCGTCCACACTCTGACATCGCATGCCGGCTTAGCAGCGAGCGAGGGCCGCGTCGTCAGGAGAGCATCCGTTCCGAGCGCTTGGTTGTCTGGGCGACCACCGAGGCGGCGATCAGGTTGACGATAAAGGTGATCACGAAGAGGGTAAGACCCACGGCGAAGAGCACGTGGTAGTGAGTACTGCCCTGAGCGACCTCACCCATCTCCGCGGCGATTGTCGCCGTCATCGTGCGGGCCGGCGCGAAAATGTCCAGAGGCCCCGCCGGTAAACGGGGGGCATTCCCCGTGACCATCATCACCGTCATCGTCTCGCCGATGGCTCGGGCGATGCCCAACATCAGCGCCGTGAGAATGCCGGTGCGACCGGCGGGCACCACGATCCGGGCGATGGTCTGCCAGCGGGTCATCCCCAGCGCAAGGCCGGCGTCCCGGTAGGTCTTGGGCACGGCGTCCAGGACATCCTCGACGACGCTTACGACCGTGGGCAGCGCCATCCAGGCCAACAACACCATACCCGTGAAGGCTGTGAGTCCGGTGGGGATGTTCAGCGCGCGCCGGAAGACTGGGGCGATCACCACCATGCCCATAAAGCCGATGACCACCGAGGGGATGCCTGCCAACACTTCCACGAGGGGCTTCAGGATCTCACGCCCCCATCGGGGCGCGATCTCGGCGATGAAGATCGCCGTGGCGAGCCCCAGCGGGAGCGAGATCACCGCGGCGCCGATCGTGATGACCAGAGAGCCGTAGATCAGCGGCAGGAGGCCGTAATAGTCCTCGATGGGATACCATCGCGTCGCCAGCAGGTCCGCCAGCGGAACCTGGACGAAGGCCGGGACACCCTCGCGAATCAGAAAAAGGAAGATCATCAGCACCAAGACGACCGCGCTTACGCCCGTCGTCTGGATCGTCCGCTCGATCAGAATCTCACCGAAGGACAAAGCTCGTCGGCGAGATCTCTGGCCTTGGGTCGGGCGCTCCCGGCCCGGGGCGTCATTTGCTGTAGTCATCGCTGCTCCTCGATCGGGACGAAGCCCAACTCGCGAACGATAGCCTGCGCCTCACCGCTCTGTATCCACTGCAGGTAGGTCAAAATGGCGTCCTCGGGCTCCCCGGCTGTATACATATAGAGGTCCCGGGCGATCGGGTACTGCCCGGCGTTGACTGTCCTCGCCGAGGGCTCCCAGTAAGGACCTTCGGCGGATCGAGCCACAGAGATCGTTTTCATGTCTTCGGTCACGTAGCCCAGGCCGTCGTAGCCGATAGCGTTGGGATTCTGCCGCACCTCGGCGCCGATGCCTTCCGAAGAAGGCAGCAGTAACGTGTCGGTGGAGAAGAGGGTGTCATTCTCCTCCTCGCCGAGACGAACGACGGCCTCCAGGAAGTAGACGTGCGTACCTGAGTTGGTCTCGCGGGAGAGGCGTACGATCGGCCGATCCTCGCCGCCGACCTCTTCCCAATTGCTGATCTCGCCGCTGAAAATGTCCGAGATCTGCTGGAGCGTGAGCTGATCCACCGGGTTGCTGGGATGCGCGACCACGGCGATGGCGTCGCGCGCGATGACGAACTCGACCGGCTCAATGCCATTAGCCCGCGCTGCCTCCAACTCCTCCGGCTTGATCTGGCGCGAGGCGTTGGCGATGTCGACGGTACCGTTGACCAGCGCGGCTAAACCGGTGCCCGAACCGCCGCCGGTGACCGCAATGCGGACTTCGGGATGGAGGCGTTGATATTCCTCAGCCCAGGCGAGCGCCAGGTTGACGATGGTGTCGGAGCCTTTGTTCTCGATCGTGTTGCTTCCGTCAGCCGAGACAGGTCCGGTCGACTCGCTGCATGCGGTCAACAGGGCTGCCGATAGCCCTGCCAGCAGAATCAGTGAGGCAATGGCGAGGATCCTACCTGAGAAGTCCGCGTATGTTTTCACGGGTTCATATTCTACATCGATCTTGCCAAACCGCAATCTCTGTTCGGTAACCGTTTAGTAAAGTGAGCAACAGACGCTCTAAGCCGTTTCTAAGGCAAAT
>JBNGDU010000034.1:0-3568 GCA_049975025.1 Anaerolineae bacterium | reverse complement strand
CGATAGTAATCTCCGTTCCGCTCGAACTCCAGACCCAGCAGGTTGAGCAGGGACATCTGGATCACCTTGTCCTCAAGTCCCTCACTCATAGCGAGCGCTGCTGCCGCTTCCAGGTATTCCATGCTCTGCTCAGGCTGGTCGCCGAAGGCGAAGATGCCGCCCATGCCTACGAGCAGACGGGCTTCATACTGCCTGTCGCCGATCTCCCGCGCGAGTTGAAGCGCCCGCTCGGCTTGTTGGTGCCAGTCAGGATCGCTGAACGTCAATTGCTGGTTGGCGATTGCGATAAGACTCTCGAGCTCACGTCGCTTGTCCCCAATCCGCTGAGACAGGGCCAGAGCTTCTCGGGCCAGCTCCATCCCCGCCTCGACTTCGTCGCAATTCTGATAGTCGCCGACGCCGGGTTGATGGAGCAGGGCATCGATCAGCCACGCCGGGTCGTCAGCGAGTTCGCGGGCCAGGGGGAGTAGGCGCTCCGCGTCGGTCCGCATCTTGTCGAACTCGGCCATCAAGTGATAGACTTTGTGACGCCCCATCAGGATCTGGAAACGCTGGGTCTTGAGAGCATATAGGCGCTCGGGGTCATGAGCTTCGGCCTCCAGTTGCTCCAGGAGCTCCAAAGCTCGAGTGTAATGCTGGCTGGCCTCGGCGTTCGCGTAGATCTCCGCGGATCGCTCGGCGTTCCTGAGCGTGTATTCCAACTCCTTAACCGGTCTTTGGGCCTCGTGATAGTGGGTGATGAGCGCGCTGAGGTACAGTCCTTGATCCTGCAGAGGTCGCTCCATCTCGAACTGCTTCTCCAGGTACTCTGCGATTCGAAGGTGGTAGCTTTTGCGTTGAGAGACGAGTAAGCTGTCGTAGGCTGCATCCCTGACGAGATTGGACTTGAAGAAGTACTCAACCCCCAGGTCCGGCACGCGCCCTCGCTCGGCGATGAGTTGCGTCCTCTGCAGAGCGGTGAGATGTGTTTTGAGATTTGATATATCTGTGCAGATGGCCCGCAGCACCCGGGACCAGAAGACTGGGCCGATGACCGCCGCCCGCTGGAGGACTTGTTGCTCCTCAGGCGTAAGGCGGTCAATGCGGGCCATCAGGAGACCCTGAAGGCTGTCAGGAAGGCTCAGGGAGGTGATCTCTTGCGTCGCGCGCCACGGAACCGCCGGTCCGTCTTCGTCGCCTGGCGTAGTCTCCCGCACCAGGATGCCGCTGTCGATCAGCGAGCGCACTAACTCCTGTATGAAGAAGGGATTGCCCTCAGCCTTGTCGGCAACGAGATATTCGGTCTCGGCGGGCAGCACGTCCTCGCCGATCATCCGGCGAACCATCTCCAGGCTCTCTTCAATGTCGAGTGGAGACAGCGATAGCGTCAGTTGCCGGTGAGGATACTCCGTCTCTACGTAGTGGCTGAATTCCCAGATGGTCGACCTCCGATCGGGTCGAAAAACGAAGAGCCAGAGGAGGTCGAGGTAATCGCAGAGGGGTAGGCAGTATCGCAGAAGGTCCAGTGAGGTTGTGTCCGCCCAGTGCATGTCGCTGAACGTGATGATGAGTGGCCCTTCCTGGGCGAGCTCCTCGATCCAGCTTCGAACAGCCAGGAAGAACCGTTGGCGAAGTCCATCGGCATCCAGGTGTTTCATCTGCTCGGCGAAGGTGGGTTCCAGCGGCAGTCCCAGGAAGGTGGCGAGATCGGGATAGTAATCGGTCATCTCAGCACCCCACAACGCCTCGGCTTGCTGGCGCAACCGGTTGCTGATCGCATCCTTCGACTCATCCTTTCGAATCCCCAGCCAGTTCCTGAGGAGGTCCTGCCACATAGCATAGGGCTGAGACTGATCGTAGGACCGAGCTCGACCGCGCAACTCGTGCCATCGGGGTGGGAGGCCACTGCGTATGGTCGGGATCTCGGGGCTATCCTGAGAGGGTGCGTTGCTGACCGCGGCTTCATCACTCTGAACCTCGGCGAGCAGCGCCTGCTGCCGCGCGAAGTGGCGCCGGAGTTCGAAGAGCAGGTACGATTTGCCCATGCCCCGCTCCCCGGTGATCATCACGATGCCGCCGCGTCCTTCGTAGAGATCCTCAACCACGTCGATAAGGATCTGGAGTTCCTCAGATCTGCCGATGAGCGGGCTGGTGAGTTTGTAGTCCTGAGAGCGATCGGCAGTGATCTGAGCAGCCAAGGGCTGGTAGACACGGACCGGTTGGCTGATGCCTTTCACCCTGATCTCGCCCAGAGGTTGCCAGTCAAACTGGCTCTCGGCAAGCCGGTAGGTGTTCTCGCTCACGAGGACGGATCCACCTTCCGCTGCCTGCTCCATGCGGGCCGCGAGGGCGATGGCTTCGCCCATAGCGGTGTCCTCGCTGTAGGTCCGCTCGTCGCCCACGCTGGTCACGATGACTTCGCCGGTGTTCACGCCAACGCGCAGCGACAGGTCGATCGACTCGCGCTCCATAAGCTCGGCTGCATAGGGTTTCACGGCCCGCTGCATGGCGAGGGCCGCGAGTACGCCGCGCTCAGGATCGTCCTCATGCGCCACGGTGGTGCCGAAGAAGGCCACAAGCCCGTCACCACGGAACTGATCGACTCTTCCGTCGTAACGGTAGATCTCCGCCTCAAGCAGCTGGAAGAGGCGGTTCATAATGTCAACCCACCGCTCCGTTCCGACTTTCTCCAGCAGGTCGGTCGACCCCTGGACGTCGGCGAGGATGATTGTAGCCACCCGTCGCTCCCCTTCGAGTTGGGAGATGTTCATCGAGGGCTGAGCCGGACGGGAAGCAGGCGTTTCAGCCGGCGCCTCGACGCTCGTCGCTCTCTCCGATGTGAAGTGGATCTCCTGGATCCCTACCATCTCCGTCCCACAGCGGATGCAGTAGCGATAGGGATGTGGGTTGTGGAAGGTGCATACCGGACATATGCGGGTGAGGTGTGCGCCACACATCCCGCAGTAGTTAGCATCTTCTCGATTTTCGAACCCACAATTCGGACAGTTCATCTTGGTCGCTTCTTGCTTGCTTCTAGTTAGCGTTATTACCCTGTTATCCGCCCATGCCCCAGAGAGCGAGGCGCACGTGCAAGGAAATCCGCCGATGCGACGCGCGCGATCTTGCCTGCGCGCCTATGACTTCGTCCCAGACGCAGCCCAGAATGTCTCCAGGATCGCGCGGAAGCGCTTTGCTACCGCCACCATTCCTCTTCAGGCATGGTTGCTACCGCCCCTCAAGTTCCCTTGGCCCCGCTGGTTTCTTCTGGGAAGGCTTATCGAGCTAGGCATCACTGGATCTGTCCAGGCCTGGACGTATCGAGATTGCCTTTCGATTGCCTTTCGGGGGAACTCCTTACTCGCATTATACCTTGCCGGCACGCGCGTGCAACGTTCTCTCCTGATATATCCGGCTCACACGAAGTCAAAGGGTCGTGTGGGTCTGCCTCGACAGCACCAGCCGGTGCATCTATAATGTGAGGGCGCTACGTCTGATGGCGGGGAGTGCTGGACGCGCCTGATGTAGCCGAGCGCAGTTATGTTCTCACGTGTGGCGGGCCTATCCGCCCTAGCGAGCTCTAGGAGGTGCT
>JBNGDU010000033.1:0-2078 GCA_049975025.1 Anaerolineae bacterium | reverse complement strand
AAACGCCCCCGAGACGGGGGCTACGAGCATCTATATCCAAATGCGATCGCCCTAAGGCTCTGTGTGCCAATAAGGATGAGATAGCTCTGCTAGATTCGCGCCGGTGCGCTTCGTGATCCTGCTGGCTAAGTGGCGTGATCAGGAAAGATGGAGCTTCCCAGTCACCTTGACCCATCCAGGATAGTACGTTACAGCTCACAACCAAGACTGCCGACCAGGAGGGCGGATGACCGTGCATCTTGTGTTTGACAGGTGTTCGCTCGACGCCGTGAGGGGAATCAGCGCTGAGCACATGGCCAAAGCCGTGGCGCCGACAGAGCAGCACGGTTAAGAGGTCAGATCCGAGTACCCTTTGCTAGGAGCACGCTGCCCAAAACACCGCACCACCGTTTAGTTCAGAGAGAACAGGCAACGCAAGCAATCGATGTGGACTTGACGTCTCGAACAGGCCGCAACCGGCCATCCGCCTTCACCACAAGTCGTGGTATGATTGAGACCTGAACATAAAGCGTAGACCAAAGCGTGGACCGCAGGGAGAAGAGAGATGATGCACCACAAGCTCACGCCAACCGACTGGGGCCCGATGAATGGGAGCACTTGGTTGGATCCGCTGCGCGACCGAGCTATGGGGCTGGCTGTGGGCGTTCTGTACGTCCTAGGCCTAGTTCTCGCTGGTAGCGCGCAGATATTCAGCCAGCCAGGCCAACACGTCTGGTTCGCGCTGTCCACGTTCTTCCTTTCGGGACTGGTCCTGCTCCTGCGCCAATGGGAAGCTCGGATGGCGGCGTGGGTCCTTGTCATTGGAAGCACCGCCATAGTCCTGGGGGCTGTCATCTGGGGTGGGCTCCCTGAAGCTATCTGGCTATTGTTCATTCCCGTGGGTATCGCAAGCCTCAGCATCGGGATTGCATCGGGCGTCGCCGCAGCCGTTGTGTGCACCCTGTTGCTGGCCTTCGCACCGACGCCGGGCCTCCAGAGTTCTCCGACGATCAAGGGTGCCGCGCTAATCGGCATGTGGACGACGGTCGGACTGATCTGGGTAGCCGTACGATCCCTCATGTCGCCTCTCTATTGGGCCTGGTCCAGCTATGAGGACAACCGCCTTGACCTGGAACAGGTACGCAGCGACCGGATCCAACTCTACCAAACCGCAGAGGAGTTGGCGACGGCCAACCAGCAACTGAACCGACTGAATCGCCTGGCCCAGGCACTGCGCCAGACCGCCGAGGACGAGCGCACAGCCAAAGAGCGCTTCGTCGCAAACGTCAGCCACGAGCTGCGAACCCCCCTAAACATGATCATCGGTTTCTGCGAGATGATCACCAACGCCCCGGAGGCGTACGGCGAAGGCATCCCACCGTCTTTGTTGGCTGACCTGAACGTCGTACTGCGCAACAGCCAGCACCTTTCGAGCCTGATCGACGACGTCCTCGACCTCAGCCAGATCGAGGTCGGGCAGATGGCCCTGACAAAAGAGCGCTCGTCGCTGGAGGAGATCGTTGAATCGGCGGCGATCGCGGTGCGACCGCTGCTCGAGACCAAGGGGCTGTACCTGCGAATCGACATGCCAGAGCTCCTCCCTCAGGTTCTATGCGACCGCACCCGGATTCGAGAGGTCATTCTGAACCTCTTGAGCAACGCGGGACGGTTCACGGAACGTGGCGGCATCGAGGTGCACGCCCATCAGGACGGGACGCACGTCGTGATCAGCGTGACCGACACCGGACCGGGGATCGCCGAGGAGGACAAGGCGCGGCTCTTCAGGCCCTTTGAGCAGTTGGATGGGAGCATACGCCGTCGATACGGCGGCACCGGCCTGGGCCTGAGCATCAGCAAGAGTTTCGTCGAATTGCACGAGGGTGAGATGTGGGTCGAGAGCGAGCTAGGACACGGCACCACCTTTTTCATAAGCCTGCCCATTGACCCACCGCCGCCCCTCGAGAGCACTGCACTCCGATGGTTCAACCCCTACGAGCGTTACGAGGAGCGACGCCGCCGACCACGGGTGCAAACCACGGACATTCAGCCACGGCTGGTCTTGGTAGAAAAGGGAGACGCGATGCAACGCATCCTCGGCC
>JBNGDU010000032.1:0-1858 GCA_049975025.1 Anaerolineae bacterium | reverse complement strand
TTGCGCAACCAATCCCTGGGGTTCGATTCTGACCATAGGCTTGGCGTTTCCGACGCCGGTGTCAGCTAAGTCCGGCGCCGTTGGGATGCCGGCGATCATCTCGTGGTGCAGAGCCCGCTCGATTTCGCTTTGACTATGAATGCCAGGGGCCGGTGCGCTGTGGAGCAGCACAAGCCTGATCTGGCGGCTGCCCGCGCCGGCGTCATCCAAAGCGTCAAGCCACAGTTGCGCGATCTCCGTGCCGCTGGGATTAGACTCCAGGGCAATGACAACCCCGGAGCTGGACCACTCACGAGGGAGCTAGCTCAAGGGCAAGAGCTCTGTTGCCAGAAGGCCGAGCACAGCGAGAATGACAAGGATGATCAGCCCGTATCGGGTCGTGCGCCGCAGGGCCTCGCTCTCACCACCGCTCAACCCCACCGTGCTGCATCCAACGATAATCTTGGCGGGCGCGAAGACGGACCCGGTAGCAGCGCCGGCGTTATGAAAGGCCAGGATCAGCGGCACGTAGAGGCCCAGATTCTCCGCGACCTGCTGCTGGAAAGCGCCCAGAAGAACGTTGGAGTTGGTGTTGCTGCCGGTCATGAACGCTCCAAGCGCGCCGATGAGCGGCGTGATCAACGGGAAAAAGTCACCTGCCAGGGCAGCCATAGCCGAAGAAAGCTCGGTAACCATGCCGGCAAGTTGCATGGTGGTTGCCATCGCCATCATGGCGAGGATGCCGATGGTCGATTTGACGCCGCTGCGCACGATCCCTTTTCGTATCTTCTCACCGCTTCCTGGGGGTAATGAGCCGCGCGCTGCGGCCAGCCCAAGCGCGAGCAATCCAGCGTAGACCAACTGGGCGCCCGGATGACCAAAGACCGAAATGGCCTTCGTCAGTTTTGCCGGGATCACACGACCATCCGCCAGCGTCAGCCTCGGAACTTGGACCGTCAGTTGCAGTTGATTGAGCAGGTTGTTCAGGGGCGTCACGAAGTTGACCGCAAAGATGATGACGATCAGGAGCAGGTAAGGTAACATCGATCTGAGAATCTGCTCTGTCGAGATCGGGTCGTTCTGTTTGTCGGGGAGCCTGCTGCGACGGGCCAGCGCCCAGAGGCTACCGATGAAGAGGCCGGCTAAAGACCCTAACATCGCGCCGATGTTCTCAACCCGTGCGCGGACGGCAATATACTGGACGACGCTCATAGTCACTGCCATTGTAAGCCATGGCCCGGCCTCCTGCCGTACGCTCTTCTTACCGCCGGAGATCCAGAGCACTGTGAAGCCCACGATAAAGCAGATGACGCCCAGGTTGATGGCCATCCAAGGAGCGATCACGGGGCCCTCTATGCCGGTGGCGGAGACCAACGCTTCATAGGAAGCTCCCAAAGAACCAAAGGAGATGGCCCAAGCGTGACCTACGGAGGCCATAACGACAGAGTCCAACGCTGTGAACCCCATTGTCACCAGGATGGGAGCCACAACAGCGACCGGCACGCCGAAGCCACCCACACCTTGCAGAAAGGATGTGAAGCCCCAGGCCAGCAGGAGCACTTGAAGGATGCGCCCTGGGGCCAGTTGCTGGAGGAGATTGCTCATCGATTGGAGCGTGCCGTCGGCCTCCGTCACGCGGAAGAAGAGCAGGGCACCCCAGATGATGTAGAGGACGTATCCGGCGCGGAAAAGCCCGTGGATCTGGGCCCAGAAGAGAACATCGGTGCCGGTGCCAAAGCGAAGCGCTGCGATGATCAGAGCTGAGAGCCATCCTGCCACGCCGGCCTTGGCTCCGCTCCAACGAAAACCGATCATAAGGACCAGGATCGTGATAAGAGGAACGGCTGCGAGAAGTGTATCCATGTGGTGTTCCTTAGGC
>JBNGDU010000031.1:0-1170 GCA_049975025.1 Anaerolineae bacterium | reverse complement strand
GGACGAACCCCTGCGGCACAGGCAACCCGGCCGCGGAGAGGCGCGCCAGCGAGGTGGCTTTGCCACCCACCGCCGACAGCGTCGCTTCCTCGGCGCCATCGCTCAAACCAATGACATACTTTGCAAGACGGTCAAGCTCGTTCATCATATCCTCCTCATCAGAGAGCTGGAGATCACCGACCGCTCCTTGGGTTGCTGACGGCGTTCAGTGTGACGATGGTTAGGTTGAGATCCCAGATGCGGGAGAGAAGACCTCGCAGTGCCGCCTGGTCTTCTAGGCTACAGGTCAGGATCGTGAACTGGGCATCCCCTTCGCAAACTGTCCGGAGGTCGATGCTGTTCCCGAAAACCGGGCCCCAACCAGGGTCGAGTTGACCTCGTACCTTGATCTCGTAGATCGTCGACTGATCCACCGATAGACTCCTCTCAGATGCTGCGCTCCCGGGATCAGATTACGGGGAGCGCTCTCACCTGGTGACAGGCTCGTTACCTGTTTTGCTCTCAGTATATGAGCAGGGGGGTGTTGTTGGGAAGACACGAAAGTGTCGTTGCGGTGTTGTCTGTCGAGGAACTTCAGCCCTGGGGCAAGATACCCAGCGCTCTTGCCTTGACCACGGCCTGGGTACGGCTGTGGACGCCAAGTTTCCCGTAGATCTCGCGCGTATGTCCTTTGACCGTGTTGAGCGCGATGTAGAGAGCTTCCCCGATCTCGCGGTTGGTGTAGCCCTTGGCGATCAACTGGAGGACCTCGATCTCGCGGTCGCTGAGAGGTTCCACCAAGGGTTGAGGCCGGATCGCAGCCCCGAGTGGCGCTTGGGGCGCACCGGCGTATCCCTCATCGGCGAACGCCAGAAGAAGCTGACGCGTGTATCCGCGCTGAGCGGTATCGGTCGTTGACTCGAGGAGATCCGCGAGAAGACTTTGCATTTGCGGCCCCTCGTCGAGGAAGGTCCGGATGTAGCCCTCGGGCGCCGCCAGCACCAGCGACCGCCGGAGCGCGTCCAGGGCATCGGCCTCGCGGTTGAGGATATCCAGTGCCAGCGCTGCCAGGGCGAGAAGCTCGATCAAGCGCCGTGTCCGCTCCCGGCGTTCCGCAACGTCAATCAAGGGCTGGAGCTCGACCAGGGCGGTTTCGGGTTTCCCCTGTGCTAGAGCGAGCCGGGCCAGGAT
>JBNGDU010000030.1:0-4553 GCA_049975025.1 Anaerolineae bacterium | reverse complement strand
GCGCAGTATCGATCGATTTGGGATGTCATCAGGACCCTGGTGGGGCGAATCGCGCCCTATAGTTTCGCCGTCATCATCGCAGCCGTCCAAGTTCTTCCCACACTGGAACTGGCGCGGTTTTCCGCCAGGAGCGGAGGGCTGTCGTGGCGTACGGCGGTCTCGTTCTCTATCGCGCCCTGGACGCTGCATCGAGCCCTATTGCCTCCCTATTTAGCGACGCCCTTGCTGCCGGAAGGTGTCGGATATCTCGGTCTTGGGGGAATGCTCTTGGTGGCGGTCGGGGTGGGTCGGGCGCTGCGGCCTGGCGACAGGAGGGGCCTTATCTGGTCTATCCTGATGAGCACGGGACTTTTCCTCGCGTTGGGCGGATACAACCCTCTCTATTTTGGCCTGGTTCGGCTCGGTGTGCCGGGATTCGTGCATTTCCGCGCCCCGGCTCGCTTCTTGGCGCTTTACGTCCTCGGAGCTTCGTGGCTGATCGGATTCGCGTGTGATGGCGTGCTGACCTTTGTCTCCGCTTTCCGCGAACGTCAACTCTCCGAGCGCGGTCACGCCGACGCTGAACGACGAGGCATTGGCTTTGGGGTGCGCTTGACGACCTTTTTCATCGTCGTGACCTGGGGCGCTATCCCCGTTGAGCTGCTGTTTTCGGCTCAGTTCCTGCCTCACGCTGATGCCACGACACCCCGAGCCTATACCGACCTGCGTCCCGCGACAGCGCATTTGGTGGCGACATCACGCGCCGCTGCGCTGAGGGGTGGGGCTCCCAATCGGTTCCTGAGCATGACGCAGACACTCTTTGAGATCGGCGACCGGAAAGAGATTGAGCTCAGCTATGAGAATTTTCTATCCGAGGGAGCGCTGTGGAGCTACTTGGTCTCCACCAAACAGCGCGAGGTGTTGGTCCCCAACTTGCCACTCGCCTTCCAGGTGCCCGCCGTGGACGGCTATGACGGCGGTCTTCTGCCCTTGAGCCACTATATCAGCTTCTCGAAGCTGCTGTTGCCGGAGGGCACGATCGACGGGCGTCTGCGGGAGAACCTCTCGACGATACCGGATGAGCGCTGGTTGTCCTTGATGGGGGCGCGTTTTCTCGTCACCGACAAGACAATGGACGCCTGGGTCGATGATATCTTCTACGACCGTCAATTCCGACCGACGCTTCTGCCCGAGCAGCACCTGGAGATCGGCTGGCTGCCCGATGACTTCTCCGCTAATGCCTTGGGTCTACTCTATAGAGGGGAAGGCGGTGAGGTTGTCATTGAGCTGGCGAGCGGACGCGAGGTCCGGCGGAGATTACCGTCGTCTGCAACCGACGAGGAGGCCCACATGTTGCGGTGGTCGGACGTCGACTCGGTGACGGGTATCGCTTTTCACGCTACCGATGGGCCGCTCGCGCTCGCAGGGGCGAGCTTGGTCGATGAACGTCTGGGTGCCTTCTATCCTCTCGTTCTGTCGGATCGATTCTGGCTGGCGCATTCGGGTGACGTTAAGATCTATGAAGCCCTCTCGCCGATACCGCGGGCTTTTCTGGTGCCCGGATGTAGAAGCGTCGCGTCCGAGTCGGAGGCCCTCTCCGCTATGCGTGATCCGGCTTTCGATCCTACGCGGACCGTGGTGTTGGAAGCCGCTGAAGGCGGTGAAGATGTCCCCGCCTGTCCTGAAAACGTGGTACCTGACATCGGATCTGGTGAAGTTGCATTTGTCGAGTACGCGCCGCACCGCGTCGTCATTGACGTCACAGCGGAAAGCCCGGGTTTTTTGGTCCTGACAGACGCCTGGTACCCTGGATGGCAGGTGCGTATTGAGCAGGTGTCGACCGCAAGCCCTTCGCCTACGGGAAGCGCGTCACAATCGCCCTATCGCGCAGACCTTCTCTTCCGCGCTATCCCCGTCGAGACAGGCACGTGGCGGATTACCTATACCTACAGGCCGGTCCTCGTGTGGGTCGGTCTATCCATCAGTTTTGTGGGCCTCGGACTCTTTGTGGGATTAGCTTTCCGATGGAGACAGGACGCCGAGACGAGAGCGAAAGGTTTTGTGTTTTCGAAACGGTAACTGAATGGTTATGGATTCAGGTTTGTTTTTAACTATTTCGTGCTATAATGTCTATAGATGGGGTCTGATTTCTATCTTATTCGTCTGAGGTCTTTCGCGGGCCGTCTCTCAGACCTTTCATACCGTTATGCTGAGACCATAGACTGCCTAGATGAGGTGCATATGGACGCGAGGATTCTTTATGTTGAAGATAGTCCCTCAAATCGCTTGCTGGTGAGACGGGTCCTCCTGGCTGAAGGCTATGAGTTCCTGGAGGCTGAGGACGGTTTGACCGGCGTCGAGATCGCCAAGAAGGAGCATCCTGATCTCATTCTGATGGATATGAACCTCCCCGACGTGGATGGTTATGAGATGACGCGACGCATTCACGCGATGCCCGACCTGTCCGGTATTCCGATCGTAGCAATGACGGCGAACGTCATGCACGGCGACCGGGAGAAGACGTTGGAGGCGGGCTGTATAGGCTATATTCCCAAACCGATCGACGTCGACACGCTGCCTTCCGAGGTAGCTCGCTTTCTTAGCGCCAACGGTCAGTCTTGACGGGTTCCAGGTGATCTATGCATTGGCAGCCAACCCCACCTTCTGAAGCGGTTATCCTGATTGTCGAGGACAATCTCAATAACTTTGTCCTGATGACGCGTCTGCTTGCCTACTTGGGTGTGAAGAAGTGCGAGTGGAAAGCGTCTGGTTGGAAAGTGCTGGAATTCGCGGAGACGTTAGGGGATATCAGCCTCATCTTGATGGATATCGCCTTGCCTGACGCCGATGGTTTTGAGTCCTTGGATTCACTTCGCGCCGATGAGCGATTCCGGGATGTGCCCATCGTAGCGGTCACGGCGGACGTATCGCCGGCGAATTACAGTCGCGCCAAGGAAACCGGCTTCGATGGGTTCATCGGCAAACCTCTTGACCCTGACCGTTTCCCTAAGCAAGTTCATCGCATTCTGCAGGGTGAGGAGGTATGGGAGCGGGTGTAGCTGGTCTACGTGAGACGCGTCCCAACTCGCGCACAATTCCTACGACTGGGATGCGAGGAGGCCTGGGAAGAACGCTGCTCACCGCTTTCTTGATTCTCACAATCCTGCCCCTCACCGTTATTGGGGGATACGCGGCTCAGCAGAATCGCCAGAACCTGGAGGAGGAGGTCGCAAATAGGTTGCTGGCAATCGCGGCTCTCAAGAGTGAGTCGCTTATTCGTTGGATTGACGGGTTTCAGCTATTGTTGTCTTCTTCTCTGGTGTTGGATGAGGACTACGACGCGTGGTGGTCAAGCTTCGGCAGTCAGATGCCTGATGTGGTTGGGGGAGCGGTCTACGATCATAACCAGCAGTTGAAGTGGTCTACGGGAGGGTGTCGGAATATCGTTGTCGACCCGCACTCCTCCTTTCCCTTCGGCGCAAACGGCTCTCCGACCTCCGTGTATCTTGCTTTCGACAACTCAGAACCGATGGTGGCTTTGTCCTTTCCCGTGACCGATCAGACCTGGGTGCTTTGCTTCCCGCAGGCCGCGGTTCAACGGATCCTTGATGCGGAGACCGGTATGGGACGGACTGGACGGGTCCGTCTTGTTGCTGAGGCTCCGGACGGCTGGTCGAGTGGACCCCAGACCCGCTTTGCCAAACCTGAGGATGTGCAGGGGGCAGAAGCTCGCTATGGTCTCTATGAGGACAGCGAGGGCTCGCCGGTAGTGGGGGCCTATGTCCCGCTGCCGGGGTACGATCTCGCCGTACTGGTCGAGCAAAATTACGATGAGATCATAGCCGCCACCGATCACATCGTCGCGACCTTAATCGCGCTGGTGCTGGCGGTTGCGTTAGGCACCACGGCGATTGCCGCCTTGGTCATCCGGCAGATCACCCGACCGGTGATTGACCTGACGGAGTCGGCGGTGGCTATGTCTAGAGGGAACCTTAACCAACGTCTGTCCGTGCGGTCTCGGGACGAGATCGGCATTCTGACCTACGTGTTCAACGAGATGGCGGCTGAACTCAGATCGCTATACAATGATCTGGAGGCCAAGGTTGTGGAGCGCACGAAGCGGCTCCAGAGTGCCAACTACCAGATTCAGCGCCGCGCATTGCATCTTCAGGCAAGTCAAGAGGTGAGCCAAGCTATCACGTCGGTTCGTGACCCCGATTTGTTGCTCGAGCAGGTCACGAAGCTGATCCGGGACCACTTCATCTACTCGTCGGTGGCTGTCTATCTGGTTGCGCCGGGAGGATGTGAGGCACGGTTGCAGGCGTGCAGTCCATTGCCCCCGGCTTCGGAGGAGGGTGAAGGGGATCGAGCCGCCCATGCTTGGCGGGCTCGTCTTCACACCGCAGATGGATCCGTTGTGGGACGCGCCATCCGCACCGGTGTGGCTCAGCTTCACAATGATCCGGTCGATGATGAGGATCGCGGTTGGTATGGCCTGATGGCCAGTCGCGTCGCTGTTCCGATGAAGATGGCCCAACGGATCGTCGGGGCGATTGCTGTACTGACCACAACTC
>JBNGDU010000029.1:0-3772 GCA_049975025.1 Anaerolineae bacterium | reverse complement strand
CGGCTTCCTCCAGCAGATCGATGCAGAGGCCGGTCTTGCCGCTGCCCGTCATCCCAACGCAGACCGCGTGCGTCGTCAGGTCGCGGGCGTCGTACATCACCGGCTGATTGAGGAGCTCGTCTTTCTCCAGATCGTAGGTCTTGCCGAGATAAAAAGCCCCTAGTTTCTCAAAATCCATACCAACCTCCTCAGGCGTAGTGGTGGGCATCAGCGTCTTTTGCTCCTATGATAGCATGGGTGGTGAGTTACCGGAAGGGAAGCAGGAGGGGAAAAAGAGCACGCAGTTGGATGTTCGATATTGGATGTTCGATATTGGATGTTGGGTGTTGGGCTGATTCGCGGCGCTGCTTCTCTACGGGGAGCGGCGTCCGCGGTGCGGCGGCTGAGCGTCGGGCATGGGATGTTCGATCCGACTGGGCCGGCGTCGGGCGCCGAACCATGACGTTGTAGATACGTCCGCGCTGCGGCGTCTCCTGCCGTTCACGCAGGATCCAGGGCTCCGTCATCGGCGGCGTCCTAGGCCGGCGTTGGTGGGGCGAGCTGGGACGCGATGGGGATGGCTGCGTCTCTACGAGGGACGACGGTAACTACGCTGCGGCGTCTCCTGCCGCTAGTCTCGGATACCCAAGCCTAACCTCAGTAGGGCGCCGGACAGGTGCCCGGCGCCCTACTGACTGAATGGATCGCGACCCCTGCAGATCGATGAGAGAGGCGTCCTCTGCGCTGCGAACCCCTAGTCGTCGATCCCGAACTGCTCGGCGAGGTAGGACTCGGCCTGCGGCACGCCGTACACCTCCCAGCTGGGCTGCCAGCCTGGGCGAAGCTCAGCTTGTGAGTCGGGCTGCGGAAATGATGGATAGAGGTCCATGCTCAGTTCGATGACCTCAGCGCTGCTCCCTGCCGCCTCCAGCGTGTCAGCAAATTCCAGGGCCCGCTCTCGGAAATCGACGTATATCTGGCACCTGTTGTAGATGACGGCAAACGGGGGCTCGGACCCGTCCACCCACGTGATGGGCGATGCCTCGGCGTAGCGCTCCGGTGCTTCCTCAGGCATCGCCTGAAGGTAGTGCACGATGTAGTTCTGCACCCCCGGGTCCATGCGATCAAAGAGACTTGGCAGATGATAGAACCCACCGATTGCCACGACGCTCCGCACCCAAGGCTCCTCCGGCAGTGCATGGGGACAGTTCTCCACAAAGCGCTCACGCTCGTCCACCGTGCCGACTAACGACGCCAGATCGGCGCCGGCCTCCCAGCCCAGCGCCGCCACCCGGTCGATATCGAAACCATACTGGGCGGCCTCTGCGTGGACCCAGGCCACCGAACAGAAGGCATCCTCCACCGCCGCCGGATAAGGATCTGTCTCGGAGACACGGTACGATGGGACGACGACAGCATAGCCCCGTCCGGCAAAGTAGCGCGCCAAGGCGTCATACGCCTCTGCGTGTCTAATTTCGCCCCTGTACCAGAATACACCGCTGTGATAGATCACCACCGTTGGATAGGGTCCTTCGACTTCGGCAGGCAGATAGATGTCGGATGTGTGCTCCGGTATCCCATCATCGATGTAAGGGACGTCCTCAACCACCTCGACGGGCATCGGCGTGGGTGTCGGCGGCTCCGGCGTCGACGTCGGGGGGTCCGGCTTCGCGGTGGGCGGAGCCGCCGTCGCCGTCGGTGGGATTGCGGTTGCTGTCGCGGTGGCCTCCGGCGCCTCCGTGGCCTCCTCGACAGCCGGCTGCGCCACCGTCTGCTCTCCCCCACTGCACGCGGACAAAACCAATATCAGCACCATCATCAGGGCGATCCATCGTCTGTTCATCGAAATCCTCCTCTTAGTGCACATCACAATTCTTCGTAGACACTCTCAGAACAAAGCGGTTTCGTCACCTGCTCGCTACATACTCATTCTCCTGGCGTCCTCTCCCCGATCACCTTCCTCAGAAATGCCACCAGCGTCTCTAGGTTGCGGAAGCCATGCACCTCATGTGTCCGGGCGTTCTCTAGCGATGCACGCCACCTGCTACCCCATAGACCGCGCTCACGCCAGATTCCCAGCATGTACGCTTGGTACTCCGTCCGCCTGAGCTTCATCTACCCACTCCCGCCGGGCTCCCTTCATCCAACCCTATCCTTGCACACGACTCTAAAAACACCCTAAAATACCCAGGACATTCCAGTGCTTGCCAAAGGCCGAGTTTGGACTAGCATACTGACGGCTCCTACCGAGGCTTACAGAGGCTTCAAAGCAATCGAACCGCACCGCGCGGGATCCTGTCAACGCTCTTGAGCAATGCGGCAAGTTGAGCGGCAAGCTGTGGCTGTGTCAACGCACCCGGAGGTGGCGCATGCGTCGGATCACGATCTCATTGCTGGGACCGTTCTACGTCCGACTGGACGAAGCCCCAGTCCAATTTCCCTACGACAAGGTCCGCGCCCTGTTGGCCTATCTGGTTACCGAGCGCGATCATCCTCACCGCCGCACTGCCATGAGCGCGGTGCTCTGGCCCGACGCCCCAGAGCGTCGCGCCCGCCAGAGCCTGAGCCAGGCGATATCGAGCTTACGTACCGCCCTTGGCGAACGCGATCTGGATGCGGATCACCAGATCATCGAGACGACGCGGCAGACGGTCTGCATCAAGCCGAGCGCCGAGATCCGAGCCGATATCCAGAGCTTCGAGAACCATCTGAGAGCGGCTCATGGCCATACCCACACAGAGCTTTCGGAGTGCAGCGTTTGTCTGGACCATCTTAGCCGAGCCGTCGATCAGTATCGGGGCGACTTCCTGGAGGAGCTCTTCCTGAGCGACAGCGCACCTTTCGAGGAATGGGCGCTGATGCGGAGAGAGGAGTTCCGTCGACAAGCACTCCAAGCCCTCGAGCTGCTCTGCGATGCCCATGCTCAGCGCGGAGACCACGACGCGGCGGCGGAATACGCTCGGCGTCAGCTGGAGATCGACCCGTGGCGCGAGTCCGCACACCGACACGTGATGCGTGGGCTGGCAATCGCCGGGCACCGCAATGCCGCCTTGGCCCAGTACGAGGCCTGCCGCGATATATTGGCTGCGGAGCTGGGCGCAGAGCCCACGGAGGCGACCACGGCGCTCTACACCGCGATCCGGCAAGGTGCGATCACGGCAGATCAAGGTTTTAGCCCCGTCGAAGACCACCCGCCCGCTCCGGGCAGCTGTCCTTTCAAGGGCCTGCACTACTTCGACGTCGACGACGCCGACCTGTTCTTCGGTCGCGAGGCCCTGACCGAGCGCCTTGTCCGCCGCGTCGCCGGTGGCGAGCCGTTCCTCGCCGTCATCGGTGCGTCAGGCAGCGGCAAATCCTCCTTGCTCCGCGCGGGTCTGGTCGCACAACTTCAGCGTGGGGCGATCGCCGAGCGCTATAGTCGGCAGGTCAAGCTGCTGACGCCCACCGCCGACCCTGTGCAAAGCCTCTGTCGTGCGCTCTTGCACGACGATGCGCCGACGGATGCGGTTAAGGCATGCCGCCGCGACATGCTGCGGGCCCCACGCGCGCTCCAAGCGCGTCTTGCCGACAGGCAAACCCCGCCCTTGAAGCAGGACGTGCTCCTGGTGATCGACCAATTCGAGGAGCTGTTCATCCTCTGCGAGGACCTGGATGTGCGCCGGGCCTTCATCGACAATCTGATCGCCGCGGTGTCAGAAGGGGATACGGACGCCGCTGAGGGGCCTCTGCAGGTCGTGCTCGCGTTGCGCGCCGATTTCTACCACCACTGCGCTGATTACGAAGGCCTCAGAGA
>JBNGDU010000028.1:0-5532 GCA_049975025.1 Anaerolineae bacterium | reverse complement strand
CCGGGGGATCACGAAAGAGCACCGAAAACGGCGCTCGTTCCTCGGGAGCTAAATAGTCGGCTGCGGCCAGCGCTCTTCCTGTGGCAAGGGGTACGCCATCTTGGGCCACGAGCACTACCTCGACCTGAAGATTGGTGATCGGCCCATCAGTCGTGTTCACCACCTCACCCATACACCACAAGCCCCCGACTGGGGTTTGATAGAGCGCGATCCCCGAGGTCGCTAGCGGCAGCGGCGTCGGGGTAGGAAGAATCACATTGCCCATCGGCATCTGTGCGTCCGCCTCGGAGTCCTCCTCCTCTTCCAGGGGAATGACGAGCGATTGGCCAATTCGGAGGAAATCCTCTTCATTTAGCGCGTTGGCTCGCAGCAGTCCATCGACTGTCACGCCATAGTCGAGCGCGATGCCGAACAGGGTGTCGCCCTCCTCGACGATGTGAATCACCGGTGTGGGCGTGGGCGAAGGGGTGAACGTCGGTGTGGGAGGAATGGGGGTCAGATAGCTATTCGGTGAAATCGTAGGCGTCGCCATGCCGGTCGGCGCTGTAGCAGCAAGCGTAGGAGACGGCGTCGGCGCGGGTGGCGTCACAATGGAACCGCACCCGGTGAGCATCAACTGAAGGCACATCAGGATACCGAAGATCCGCCGCGCGCCCTCCTCTCGCGTAAGTCCGCTCTCTAAACTCTTCACAATTGGAGATTATACCATGCTCAACCCGATAGCGTGCCGAGATTCTAGCCGAACACGACATCCTCGGCCTCTGCCGCCCGTTCGGCGTCCTCTCCGGCGTCGGACGATATCGTACCGGTGCGAGCACGGTGATAGAGGTAGTTCAGTGTCAGGATCAGCCAGGGTAGCCCGACCACACCCAATACATACGGCCCTGGACGCAGTAGACCCGGGCCGCCCCAGCGGTCCAGGTTGAGGAAGATCAAGGCCAAAGCAGACCACACCACTAGGAAATTGGGGAGTCCATCACCAGCGTGCAAGAGCCCTAAGCCAGGCATTCGCCGCCGCGTCAAAGGCCAGAAAAGATTACATCCCATATGGCCCAACTGGTCTTCAAGGACGTGAGCGCCGTAAGCCAGGGCAGCCAGCGCGCCTGCGTAGCGCGCCTGCTCCCAGTTCCAGACAAGGGCCACTGTGAGACCAGTCAAGATCCCAATCCCCACCGCGAGCGGCAGGCTATGGGTCCAGCGGTGATGCCAGTCGAGAAAGTGGACGACCACCCTGTCGCCTTCTCGCACAAAACGAAAGCTGGGTCCGGTGAATGCATCCACATGGTATTCGCGGCGATAGGTATGTTCCAGCGGTATCCCCAAGTGCCGCACAGACCAAACGGCGCCTGGAGGTTCCGTGCCCGGATAGATGAGTTGGCTGGTGCTGACCAGCGGCCCAATACGCGCGGCAACCGTGCCTTCCCCTGGATCCAAACGTATCGTATAGCGCCGCCAGAGATCGGCCCCCATCCGCACGGTGTGGGCGATCAAGCTGACAGGGCGATCAGTTCTATAGGCTCGTCGCGTAGCAGCCACAAATGCCTCAGCGATCCGACCGGCAGCCTCCGCCGCGGTCGGCTCGCCGGTCTGGACCTCGGAGTCGCCGTCGAGCTGAGCCTGGGTCCCAAGTTGTATGCCGGGATCGACGGCGATGTCGTAGGTCTCCCAATAACGCGCGAACTTGAAGTCCAGCGTATCCGGTAGCAGACCGAAAACACCCCCTAACATCGGCAGTAGTGACCCCTGGCGAGCTAGGGCGACGACCTCGGGGAAGCACGTCGCAACCGCAACGCCGGTCAGGAAGTGAGCGATTCCTTTCACACAAAAAGCTCCTCTGATCAAGGCAGTTACCCTATTCTATGCCATGAAGAGGCTTCAGCAAGACGACCTTGAACAATCCCACAATCCTGCGATACTAACTTAGGTTTGACTGCTGCGCACACCGGGCAACCTCGAAACAGCGTGGCCCGCGCGTGAGATCGATACGGAATAGGCACTGTACACCAGGAGCCTCCTGTCTGCGCTCGTTTGCTCATAGCATAGATGGAACAGTGCGGCGGAATACATACGATAGACATGATCTCTCATTCGAACGCTTGTCAGAGCAAGCGAGGTTAAAGCTTGCACCTCCGGAACCTCAAGGGGGCGCATGTTCTCATTCTGCTGGTCGCGTTTGCACTCCGCATCTGGGGACTGGCTCAGCACAGCATCTGGTGGGATGAGGGCATCGGCATCTGGCTGGCCCGCATGCCAGTGCTTGAAAGCATTCGCTGGACAGCAGGTGACGTCCATCCCCCTCTCTACTACATCGTATTACGGGGGTGGCGGCTATTAGCTGGTGAGGGCGAATTCGTTCAACGGTTTCCCTCCGCGCTCTTCAGCTTCCTGACAGTCGCCTTGATCTACCGTCTGGGTAAGCAGCTCGGCGGCCCCAGAACCGGATGGCTATCCGCCCTCTTCCTTGCGCTCTCGCGCTTCGCGATATGGTGGGCTCAGGAAATCCGGATGTACGCCCTGGCGGCGATGCTGGCGACAGCCGCGCTATGGTCAGCCGCGCTCATGTGGCAGGAGTCCAAGGGAAGACGGGCAGATCAAGCTTGGGCACTCTACGTCGGCGCGACACTGGCAACCCTCTACACCCTCTACCTATCCGTGACTGTGGCAGTGGTGACCAATCTCGGCTTCCTGATCGCCTGGTCACAGCGAGCGCGGCGTAAGCAGCCCTACCGGTTTTTGCTGAGCAGATGGCTCACAGCTCAGATCGCTGTGGCACTTCTCTTTGTCCCGTGGCTCGCCTACGCCTTGCCGAAGATGCACGGCTGGTCCAGTGACACGCCTTTTGCGCCGGGTTTCTTTCTCAAACTCTATGCCACGATGCTGACGATAGGCTCACCGCTGGATCTCGATGCACAGTTACCACTGACCTTAAGCGTCTTTCTGGGACTTGCGGTAGCGCTCATTCTCCTCTGGCGCCAGACCACGACATCGCCTCAGGTCGGAGGCCTGATGCTCCTGCTGTCCGGACTCCTGCTGCCTCCGCTGGCGGTCGTCGCGGTGTCATTGCCGGGCTTAGGCTTCTATATCTCACGCCCCCTCGCACCCCGCTACCTGTTGCCCCTATCCTCCTGTTACTACACGCTGTTGGCGTGGGCTGTAACGTCAGCACATAGACGGGAAGGCCCACGGTCTGTCTTGCGAGGTAGCCTGGCCCTAGGGATAACCGGATTGGCGTTGATAACCGCACTCATCGGCCTCAGTTCCTTCTATCCCGGTCGGGCGCGCCGAGATGACTTCGTCACCATCGCAACGGTGTTGGAAGCCCATCGACGTCCCGAAGATGTCGTCGTGCTCTACGTAGACCGTGACTGGCCCATCTTCACGACCCACTACGCCGGGGACCGCGCTGATCTCCCGTACGGCGCCAACCTAAGCGATCCTGCGACAGCAGCCTCCTGGCTTGCCCCGATATGGGAGGAATCTGAAGCGGTCTGGCTGGTGACGACGCCGGAGTCGCTGCAGGCCGATCCCCAAAAGACGGTCCTGCAGTGGCTGGATAGCCGCGCGGTGGCCTCCGCCCGCATCGTTGACGGCGCCAACTCCCTGACCTTCTACGCTCGCACCGACGCGCGGGCCCGTCTGCAGCAGAACTTGGCGCCCCAGGTCGAGATACCCAATCGCACGCACACGTCATTTGGGCTGGTAGGCTATGACGTTCCATTACCCCGGTACCGCACCGGTGACACAGTGCATATCAGCCTCTGCTGGTCCGCCTCGCCACCAGACGGCACCCTCGTGAGAATTCAGGGACGACAGCAGCGTCTCGACATAGACGTGCCGGCAGTCCCCACATCTGGTGAGACTGTCCGTAGCCAGATCGATCTGGCGTTGACGCCGAAGCTGCCACGGGGAACCTATGGCCTCCTCATCCAGCCACCCGGTATGCCTCCGTTTCGTGTGGGCGATTTCACGTTGATCCATCGCGCCGTTGGGGCGGAGGTGACACCTGAGCAAATTCCCTATCCTTTGGACTATCGTCTGGGTGAAGCTATCCATTTGATCGGCTACGCGCTTCCCCAGAAGACGGTGAGGGCCGGCAATACCGTGCCGCTCACACTCTACTGGCGTGCTGAGCAGCCGATATCTGAGCGCTATAAGGTCTTCACCCACTTGCTGGGTGATACGTTCAACGCCAATGCGGGCAACTTTCTTTGGGGCCAACAGGACAATGAACCGGTGAGCGGGCAAGCTCAAACCACGCTGTGGACGCCCGGCGCTGTCATCGTTGACCGCTATCAGATCCCTGTGGCACCTAACGCACCTCCCGGTCTCTATAGCATTGAAGTGGGTATGTACGGCTTGACGGACGGCATCCGCCTGGCGGTCACAGGACCAGAGGGGCCCGTGCCCGACAACGCCATCTCGCTGGCGCAGGTCGAGGTTCGATAGCCTTAGGGCTACCGCGCGAGCAAGCTTATATCAGAGGGAGAACATCGGTGAACAAGCTCTGGAAACGTAACCTACGCGTTGTGTGGATCGCCGAATTCTTGGCTATTATGGGGTTCTCGTCGACATTTCCCATCTACGCTTACTACATTCAGTATCTCGGGGTCCCGCAGAACCTCGTGGCCCGCTGGAGCGGCATCGTGATGTCGGTGTCTTCCCTGAGCATGGGGGTCCTGGGGCCTATCTGGGGCGCTATGGGCGATCGCCATGGCCGCAAGGTTATGGTGATGCGCGCGATGTTCGGTGGAGCCATCATCATCGGGCTGATGGGCTTTGTTCAGACGGTCGAGCAGTTCGCCCTTTTGAGGCTTATCCAGGGCGCTCTGACGGGCACGGTCACCGCAGCCACGGCGTTGGTGGCGAGCAATACCCCCCGAGAGCGACTGGGCGAGACATTGGGCAAACTGCAGCTTGCCATCTTCCTGGGACAGGCCTTTGGTCCGACCACCGGCGGCGTGGTCGCTGACACCTTTGGTTACCGGGCGACCTTCTGGTTGACCGCCGCCTACCTTGTCGTCTCAGGCACCCTCATCCTCACCTTGGTTCGAGAGGACTTCACCCCGTCGGAGGACGCGCTGAAAGGCACAATATGGCAACGGATGAGGCAGGACTTCTCGGTGATCTTCGCCGGCTCACTCCTGGGGTTGGTCCTAGCGCTACGCTTCGCGCTTCGTGTGGGCCTGAGAATGAGCTCACCAACGGTGCCGCTGATCATCCAGGAGCTGCTACCCAACAACACTTTTCTCGGTTCAGCCTCGGGGGTACTGACGACGGTATCCGGCATCAGCAGCGCCATCGCAGCACCGCTGATGGGCCGGTGGGCCGACCGTAACAACGGCAGGACCATCCTTATGGCCAGTGCGTTCCTGGCTGCGCTGGCGATGATCGCCCAAGGACTGGCGCCGGCCTATTGGGTGCTGGTCGTCGCCCAAGCCTTCCTGGGCCTGGGAACCGGGGGGACACTGGCGGTCATCAGCGCCTATATCGGGCGTATGGCGCCCGAGGGACGCGTCGGGACCGCCTTCGGAC
>JBNGDU010000027.1:3632-4988 GCA_049975025.1 Anaerolineae bacterium | reverse complement strand
GGCGCCCGCGATTTCGTGCCTGAGGTCGACCGCGAGGGCTTCGCCAACTGGCTCACGGATCGCTACGGGACCCTGGACGCGCTGGACACCGCCTGGAACATCTACCCACGAGAGGATCGGACGATCATCAGCGATTTTGAGGACGCCGAGGACGTCTTGAAGGGTGACAAGCACATCAACTACGGCGCGGTGCGCGACTTCATGAAATACCAGGCGGAGAAGGCCATTGGTCGCGCAAAACTAGTCATCGACCTGGTCCACGAGCTCGATCCCAGCCATCCTATCTCCACAGGATCGCACCAGCTCTTCGCCAACCAAGCCCACCTCCGCTGGGACATCGCCCGGTGGGCCCGTATTGCGGACATTCACTTCTCCTCAATTCACCTCTCCTGGCACTTCGAACCCGTCGAGGGCGAGGTCGATCGGCCCGTCTATATGCAGGCGCGCCTCACCCGCGATTACTTCAAGGGTGGCTGGACGTCGGCCTATGAGACAACCGGCGGCGCCGTTCAGTACAGCGGCGGCTACGGCAACGCGATGACGCCCGGACTGATGCGTCGTCTGATGCTCAACTACCTCGCCGCCGGCCATCAGAACATCGCCTTTTGGACGTGGAACCACCGCCCCGGCGGCTGGGAGGCGGGTGAGTACGGACTCACGACACTCTCCGGCGCGATCTCCGACTGGGCCACCGAGGCCGCCGGGATCGCAAGGGCAATGGACCGCTATCACGCAGAGCTCTGGGACGCCCAGGACGATCCTCGCGTCGGCCTGCTACAGAACTGGGACACGGAGGCCATCCTCGAAAAGGAGCCCGAGCGGCACGACGTGAAGGAGAGCCGGTTTGCCAGCTACAGCACCGGCACACGGATGCAGGCATCCCGCGCCCGTATCGGCGCGGCCCGTGCGCTGATCAACCACCACATCCCCTTCGAGTACGTCACCGAGCCGGAGATCCTGGAGGGGATCGCACCGGTCTATCCCCTCATCTACGCGCCTCACATGCGCGCTGCGTCCACGGAGCTGATGGACACGCTTCTGGCCTACGTCGAGGTCGGCGGGCAACTGGTCGCCGACGTGCAGTTCGCGTTTATGGACCCCTGGGGCAAACTCCACGAAGCCGGCCCGGACGGTCCGCAAGCCCGGCTCTTCGGCGCTTACATCGATACCATCCACGACGCCCGTACCGCCGAGGTGACGCTCAACGGACTCCCAATCGAGGGCTTCTACGGGGATCTGGTGCCCGCGACGGGCAAGATCCTGGCCCGCTTCGACAACGGGAAACCGGCGATCACCGAGGCCAGGATCGGTCGTGGTCGCGCGCTGCTGCTGGCCTTCGACCCCGGCATGCTCTGC
>JBNGDU010000027.1:0-3532 GCA_049975025.1 Anaerolineae bacterium | reverse complement strand
ATCTCATAGGCTGCTGTAGAAAGGATCAGGTTATGTCAAACGATGACTTCTTGCTTGAGAAGTATAACGAGCTCTACGACACGCCCATCCAGCGCAAGTTCAGACGCATCCGACCGATGCCGGTGGGTGTCGTCTTCATCCAATGGCCCGGACAGGACTGGGACGATATCCGCGATCACCTTCAGTTGATGAAACGGCTGGGCTACACCGCCCTCAAGGGCTTCATGCTGCTGCCGGGCTTCGACCGCAAACGCTTTATGCACATGGCGCTCGACGAGGGGCTTATCCCGTGGTGGCACGGCGAGGCCGGATGGGAGGAACCCACCGACGAGCTCCTCGACGAACTGGGCATCCCGCGGGACACGCCGATCGAGGAACTCCGCGAGAACGGGGCCTTCCTGGCGTACCAGGAGCAGGTGCTGCGAGAGCGCATCGACAACCTACCCTTCCGGGAACAGAGGTTCACGGAGCGAGAGCCGGAGGAAAAGCAGGGCTGGGCTTTCTCCGTCTACCACGAGTTGATCACCAACGACGCGCGGATCGACGACGAGGCGATCCCGGCGTTCACAGCGTGGCTCAGGGAGAGGTACACGACCCTTGATAACCTGAAGGAGGCGTGGAACACCCACCACGCCGGCATCAGCGGGCACGACTGGACGTCGTGGGAACAGGCCGTCGCCCAGGTCACCCACGACGGTCCCAGCGATCGAGATTTCAACCGCTTCAAGGACGTTATCAGGTTCAAGACCGGCGTCTTCCTCGACCAGGTCCGGGAGCGCATCGATCGCCAACTGGCCCACGACCCCGATGAACCGGTGCGCGCCGGCGGCGAGATGAGCGTCTTCTTCCCCCTCGCCGGGCGGGGCATCGACATGGAAGGCATCGCCGATGTGATGGCAGAGCGGGGTTCCCTCTATCCCTCCACCCACCTGGCGTGGCACTTCGACAAGGTCGGGTACGAGATCACCCGCCCGGTCTATATGTACTCCTCCATCGTCCACGACGTCTTCAAAGGGGGCTGGTCGGCGACCTGGGAGTCCACCGGTGGGCCGCAGCAGATCAGCGGGGACAAGGGATGGAGCTTCGAGTCTAAGTTCGCCCCGCCCTCGTACACGGTGGATGCCGGGGTGATGACCCAGTTGATGCTCAGCTACCTGGCGGCGGGTTACAAAGGCTTCGGCTTCTGGAGCTGGTCCGCCCGCACGGCAGGCCGCGAGGCCGGGGAGTACTCGCTGCTCGACCGCAACCTTCAGCCGGGGCCCCGCGCGGTCCGCGTGGGCCAGATCGGACAGGCTGCCCGCCGCTACCGCGACGAGCTCTGGGCAGCGCACAAAGAGCCCTTGGTCGGCGTGCTCTTCGACCAGGAGAACGACATCCAATGGAGCGTGATGGCGGCCCATGGACGGGATCTCTACATGGACAAGCCGGTGAACGCCCGTGTGGGCGCCGGGCGCGCGCTGATCAACGCCAACATCCCTTGGGAGTACGTCACGGCCCAGGACCTGCGGTCAGGGCTTGCCGGGCGCTACCGCGTGCTCTACCTGCCGGCGATGCTTGCCGTCAGCAACGATGTCTTCGACGTCCTGATAGACTACGTCCGGGCCGGGGGCAGATTGGTGACCGATATGCCGTCCTTCTACTTCGACGAGTTGGCCCGGATGATCCCGACGGGCGTAGGCTCTCGCTTCGAGCAGCTGTTCGGCTGCACGATCGACAATTTCCAGCACACCACCAACGTCATCCGGTACCTCAACGGGGAGCGTTTGAGCGGCTTCGTGATCGACATGACGCCCACGAGCGCGGATGTGCTGGCAAACTACGACACCGGGATGCCGGCCATCGCCGAGAACAAGAGGGGCGCAGGCTCTGCCGTCATCCTAGGGTACGAGGCCGCGCTCTCATGCACCCGCCCGGGCAACGCGGCTGCGGAGCGCCAACTTGCGACGTATCTGCTGGGCGCCTACCGGGCGCCCTACGAGTGCGCGGACGCGATCGTCTACCGGCTTTGCGCCCCAGAGGCCGATCACTACTTCCTGATCAACGACGGTATGGCACGCACCGTCTTCCTGGATGTGCGGGATCGTCAGTACGCGTCCGGCGAGGACGCCGTGGACGGCACGCCGGTGGACGTCCGTGGGGATCGAATCACAGTGAAGCTGCCGCGAGAATCCGGCGTGTGGCTGCGAATGACCAAAGCCTAGAGCCTGTCACAACACAGGGCCTGTTCAAAACACAGGGCCTGTTTAAAACACAGGAGGTACGATGAGTCAACAATCGACCCTACGTCCCAACGTCCTTTTCATCATGTCAGACCAGCACCGCTGGGATTACTTCGGCGCGGCCGGCGCCGCCTTCGTGCGCACGCCGAACCTCGATCGCATCGCCGAGCGCGGCGTGCGCTTCACGCAGTGCACGACCAACAGCCCGGTCTGCGCTCCGGCCCGCATCGGCCTGGCGACCGGGCTCCAGCCGGTGCGCTTGGGCGCGCTCGACAACTCCGCTTATCTGCCTAACAGCGCGAGCACCTACTACCAACGTCTCCGCGATGACGGCTATCGCGTGGGCTGCGTGGGCAAACTCGACCTGGCCAAACCCGATGGCTACAACGGACGGTATGGCGATCGCCCGTGTGTCTACGCGTGGGGGTTCACCCATCCTGAGGAGTGTGAGGGCAAGATGCACGCCGGGCGCTCTCCGACGCCCCGAGGGCCCTACGGGTTCTACCTTCAGGAGCGCGGTCTCTACCAGGCCTTCCACGAGGATTACGCTGCCCGCGCAGCGGGAGGCTGGGTCAAGGACGCCGCGCGCGACTCGGTGTTACCCACAGACGCCTTCGAGGACGCCTACATCGGGCGGAGGGCAGCCGAATGGATCGAGACCATCCCCGACGACTTCCCGTGGCACTACTTCGTGAGCTTCGTCGGTCCGCACAACCCCTTCGATCCACCGACGGAATACGCAGAGCGCTACCGAGATGCGCCGATGCCCCCCGCCATCGACGACACGATGGAGGGCAAGCCCGGGGCCGTCAAGAAGAAGACACGCGGGCTCACACCAGAGCAGGTCGCCGTCACGCGACGGCAGTATTGTGCGGCGATCGAGCTCATCGACGACCAGATCGGACGTATGATCGAGGCGCTGGAGGCGCGCGGCATGCTGGATAACACCTACATCGTCTACAGCGCCGACCACGGGGAGATGCTGGGCGACCACGGGCTCTACACCAAAAGCGTGCCCTACGAAGCCGCTCTGCGCGTCCCTCTACTCATCGCCGGCCCCGGCATCGAGGGCGGACGGGTCTCCGACGCGCTGGTCGAATTGATCGATGTCAACCCGACCATCTGCGACCTGGCGGGCCTGCCCACACAGTCGGGGATCGACGCCCGCTCGTTGGCGTCGATTCTGCGCGCTCAGTCCACAGCCCATCGCACCGAGACGGTCAGCGCCATCCGCCACTTCCGGTGTATCCGGACCGAACGTTACAAGTACATCCAGAACTACAACGCCCTTGATGAGCTCTACGACCTGGAGC
>JBNGDU010000026.1:0-2560 GCA_049975025.1 Anaerolineae bacterium | reverse complement strand
GAAAACCACGCCGGGGATCTCCAAGGTTGGGAATTGAGGGGCCTCATCGAGGCTGCGGGGCCTGAGTACGTCGGCGCCTGCCTCGACCCCGGTAACTCGGTCTGGGTAGCTGAGGATCCCCTGGTCACCTTTCAACACGTAGGGCCCTACGTCGCCACGAGCCATATCCGAGATAGCGCCGTCTGGTCCCACCCTCGCGGGGCAGCCTGCCAGTGGGTGGCGTTGGGCGACGGCAATGTGGGCATCGAGGAGTTGGCCGAGCGCTACAAGGTGGGGTGCCAGGGCGCGTCCTTCACGCTTGAGATCATCACCGGTCGACCGCCGCGCGTGCTCAACTATATGGAAGACGCCTACTGGACCGCCTTTCCCAAGGCGCGGGCCTGGGAGTTCGCGCGCTTCGAGCGGTTGGTGCGTCACGGGCAGCCTTTCACCGGGACGATGGTGACCGTCGACGCCGCCGTCGACGTGCCTCCCGAATACGCCGAGGCCTTGCGCGCCCAGCAGCTCTATGACGTCGAGCGTAGTGTGGTGTATGCTCGGGAGGTGTTGGGGATGGGGGAGTAGGGGTTGGGTATTGGATGCTAGATGTTGGGCGTTGGATGTTGGATGTTGGGGGGCGGCTGTGGGCCGTTGGTAGAGACGACGCATCGCGTCGTCTAGAGCGTGGTTGGATGGTCGTATTGCTGCTGCGTGGAGATTGCCCATCCTGGACAGTCTGAGGATTGGGTGACCTCTGCAGCGAAAGGAGAGAACGATGAGATACGTTGAATTCGGCAAGACCGGACTGCGGGTCTCTGCTGTGGCGCTGGGATGCATGAGCCTGGGATATGATCGACTGGAGGGGAGCAAGGCCACGGTGCAGAAGGCCTATGAGCTGGGCATCAACTTCTTTGACACCGCCGACATCTACGGTCGTGGCGACTCGGAGGAGATCCTCGGTGCTGCCCTAAAGGAGGCCGGCATCCCGCGGGAAGAGGTCCTGATCGCGAGCAAGTGCAGCATCATCTTCCCGGGGATGAACCCCGATTACACCTACAAGGCCTACGACCTGTCCTCCGACTACATCAAGGCGAGCTGTGAGGCGAGTTTGCAGCGGCTGGGTGTGGAGTACCTGGATCTCTACCAGCCACACCGGATCGACTACCTGACCCACCCCGAGGAGACGGCCCGCGCGCTGGAGGACCTAAAGGCAGAGGGAAAGGTTCGCCACGTGGGCGTGAGCAACTACACCGTCGAGGAGATACGCGCGCTCTCGGCTTACATGCGCCTGGAGAGCCTTCAGACGAAGTTCAGTCTGCTCCACCTGGAGCCCTTCGAGACGGGGCTCGCGTCGGTTTGCCTGGAGAAGGATATGGCGATCCTGCCCTATAGTCCCCTGCACAGGGGGGTGCTAACCGCCGCCAAGTCCCTGTCTCACGAGGACTGGCAGCTACAGCGGGAAGCGGGCGTTGTGGCACAGCTGCAACCCTTCGCCGAGGCTTACGGCGTGACCTCGGGCCAGCTCTCCCTGGCGTGGCTGATGCAACAGCCGGGTCCCGTGATCCCACTGGTGGGCACTGCCAATCCAGACCACATTGCCGAGGCTGCCGGGGCCATTGACCTGACGCTCGACCGCGACGATTGGTATGAGCTGATGGTCATCGCGCGGGGGCGTCCCATGCCCTGGGGCCAGCGCCCTTATGTCTACACCAAGGAGCGCTGAGGCGTACCATGAAGATCACTGGAATCAAGACATATCTGATGCACGCCGGTCGGCCCGGCGGCTGGTCGAAGCGTAACTGGCTCTTCGTCAAGGTCTTCACCGACGAGGGCATCTACGGCGTCGGTGAGGCCAGCGGATGGCCTCGCGTGGTCCAGACGGCTATCGAGGATCTCAGCCCGCTGCTGGTGGGCGAGGACCCCTTCAACATCGAGGCGCTGTGGCAGAAGATGTTTCTGGCCATGATGGGCCACGGTATGACCGGTATCGTGGGCAGCGGCGCGATGACCGGCATCGAGATGGCGCTTTGGGACATCAAGGGCAAGGCGCTGGAGACGCCGGTGTGGAACCTGCTGGGCGGCAAGATCCGCGATCGGATCTGGGCCTATCCCCACGCCAGCACGCCGGACCGCGCCCTGGAGCTGGTGGAGCGGGGCTTCACCGCGCTGAAGACCGGCGGCGTGACCGAGCCTTTGCGCAAGATCAGGGCGATTCGCGAGGCCGTCGGCCCGGAGGTCGACCTGATGGTCGATATTCATGGCCCGCCCTGGCTGACCACCCGCGACGCGATCCGCATGGGGCAGGCGCTGGAGGACTACGACCTCCTCTTTTACGAGGATCCGGTCGCGCCGGAGGACGTCGAGGCCCTCGCGCGCGTCGCCGACGCGGTCGATCTTCCCATCGCCGCCGGCGAGCGCCACTCGCACATCTACGGTGTCCGGCAGTTGATCGAGCGCGAGATCGTCGACGTGGTGCAGCCCGACACCGGTCGGGCCGGCGGGTTGATGCAGATGAAGAAGATCGCCGCGATGGCCGAGGCCCACTACATCACCTTCGCCCCTCACAGCGGCTCCTTGGGGC
>JBNGDU010000025.1:0-3296 GCA_049975025.1 Anaerolineae bacterium | reverse complement strand
CGATGGGAGAATAGAGCAACTGGAAATCCGCGAGCCCGGGGAGCTCACTCTGCAAGATGCCCAAGCGATCGCCAGATGGTACATTCCTGGAGACAGCGAACTTATCGAGACCTACGTGCCTGCCGACCAAGACTATCTGACTGTGGATCTGTTTGTAAGTGAGTCGCTGGCAGAGGTGTTTGACGAGACATGGTGGTTCGGAAGCGATCCGGGGACGTTCATCATTGACTATGCTCTATTTGAGGACGGGTCGTCTATGATCATTGGCACTGGGAACAATCCATAGTGATCTAGGACGGGGCGCTGCTAAGACAGCGCCCCGTCGGATGATGAGTTTCATAGGCCTAAGTGGTTTAGACAGTCGAGGCCGTCTGAGGGAGGGGCGGGCTTTGGGAGTTGTGCGTGATCTGGGGGAGGGGCGTGGTTCCGGGCGGCGAGGAGGCGGTCGAGTTTGTGGTTGAGGGTGGTGAGGGTGACGCCGGCGGGGGCTTTGAGCCGGCGGGTGTTGTGGGGCGGTTGTGACTTCGTGATGCGTGGGCTGATGGTGAGGGAAGCATTGCTCTGGATGAGAATGGCGCTATACTGAGGATGGATAGCAGGACATGACGGAGGGAGAGCTTATGAGCGAGGATGAGAAGCTCCAGGTTGAGGCAGGCAAGCAGATCAGGTTGATATTGGACGATGATCATCAGCCGAGTGTGTATGCTACCAACATGACGGTGCAGCACACACCTCACGAATTCGTCATCTCGTTCTATGAAGCTCATCCACCTGTGATTCTGGGCTCACCTGAAGAGCGTGAAGCCCAGTTGCAGGCTATCGACCACGTCTACGCACCTTGTGTAGCACGCATTACTGTGGCGGCGTCAAGGATGGGGAGCATGATAAAGGCTCTGCAGGAGAACTTCGAGAGCTACCAGCGATTGATATCCGGAGGCGAGCGCAGCGATGAGTGAGACGGTGTGCATCACGGCAACGAACACAAGTTACAACGAAGATACGGAGACCGTGGCGGAGTCTCCCTGGTCCGTGCCAACCATGGTCCTAAGGACGCAGGAGTCCTCCTCTGATTTCCCTGAGCATGTACGAAGACAGAGTTTCTACGATATCCCTGAGGACGTCGATGTGCGATCGTGGCTGAACGCCACGAGGCGCGTACGCGATTTCTGGGATAATGACGAGGACGCTGTCTATGACAACTACTGAGCAGGGGGACGTTGTTCTGGTTAACTACCCTACCACGGACCTGCGGGCCACCAAGAAGAGGCCTGCGGTGGTGATTTCGTCCTCTGCGTACAATCGAGAAAGCCTAGACTGTGTCGTCGTGCCGGTGACGAGCCGGATCAATCGAGCGCCCAGCCCGTACGAGGTTCTGGTAGACGGGTACGACCAAGCTGAAGCCGGATTGTACAAGCCGTCGCTGGTCAAGGCCGGCGTGCTGTTCACGATAGAACAGGGGATGATTCAAAGGTCTATCGGTAGCACGCCAAAGCTGCTTCTTGAGAAGATCCTGACAGCGGTGGGCGACGTCCTGGCTATAGGGTAACGGGTGGATAGGTCTTGCAGAGGTATGCAAGGGGCCTGACAATCCCGACCAGGCTGAAAGTGCCGGTGGTTAGCGATGTGGCTGTGTGATGGGCGAGCGAGGCTCCCACGATGATGGGGGCCTTTTTTCGTTCGCGGGCGAGGTGGTCGACCCGGCGCTGAAGCTCGCGCTGGGCCGGCTCGGTATACCGAGATGCGCAGTTCGGATGGTGGCATCAGTATGGAAGCGGCGATCGGGTATTGCGTGTGCAGAGCCTAGACGTGGATCTCAGTATGAGCGCTGGGGTACGGTCGACCCACATCCCCTGTAGTGTGTGTCTCTTGGTGCGGCGGTGGTGCCAGCTCTTACCAGCTATCTAGGAGTAGCGGCAGGTAAGTGCGATATGCTACCTGCTGTATGCGAAAGGCACCGCCCGCGGATGTGCCCGCATAGAGTATGGTGGGTGTCGCCGGGTCGATCGCCAGGGCGGGAACCTCGGTATTCGTCAGGCCGGTCTTGATCGCGTTCCAATTGGCGCCGCCGTCGGTGGTCTTGAACACGCCTCCGCCGGATGTGCCCGCATAGAGCGTGGTGGGCGTCGCGGGGTCGATCGCCAGGGCGAGAACATCAGTATTCGTCAGACCGGTGTCGGCCGCGCTCCAGTCGGCGCCGGCGTCCGTGGTCTTGAACAGGCCGTCCGGCGTGCCCGCATAGAGCGTGTTGGGCATCGAAGGGTCGATCGCCAGGGCGAGCACATAGGTATTCGTCAGGCCGGTGTTGATCGCGTTCCAATTGGCGCCGCCGTCCGTGCTCTTGAACACACCGTCACGCGTCCCCGCATAGAGCGTGCGGGGCGTCGCTGGGTCGATCGCCAAGGCGCGAACGTCAGGAGTCGTGAGGCCAGTGTTGCTCCAGTTGGCGCCGCCGTCCGTGCTCTTGGATACCCCACAATCGATTGTCCCCGCATAGAGTGTGGTGGGCGTCGCCGGGTCGATCGCGAGGGACTCAACACGGGGACACCTAGCGAGGCCGGTGCCGGGCGGGCTCCAACTCTCGCCGCGGTCGGTGCTCTTGAACACGCCGCCGCCCCATGTCCCCGGATAGAGCGTGGTCGATGTCGCCGGGTGGATCGCCAGGACGTTAAGCCACGTAGCCTTCAGGTTGGTGTTGATGGCATTCCAGTTCGCGCCGCCGTCCGTGCTCTTGAAGACGCCTCTGTGCCATGTCCCCGCATAGAGCGTGGTCGGCGTCGAAGGGTCGATCGCCAGGGCGTAAACATCGGTATTCGTCAGGCCAGTGTTGATCGCGTTCCAGTTCAGGCCGGCATCGGCGCTCTTGAAGACGCCTCCGCTATATGTCCCCGCATACAGGGTGGTCGGCGCCGAAGGGTCGATCGCCAGGTCTGAAACGTAAAGATCTGTGAGGCCGGTGTTGCTCCAGTTCGCGCCGCCGTCTATGCTCTTGAAAACGCCTCCGTCCCATGTCCCCGCATAGAGCGTGGTCGGCGTCGAAGGGTCGATCGCCAGGGCGAGAACATGGCTATGGGTCAGGCCGGTGTTAACCGCGCTCCAGTTGGCGCCGCCATCGGTGCTCTTGAACACGCCGTCGCCAGGTGCGGCCAAATAGATCGTGGTGGGTGTCGCCGGGTCGATCGCCAGGTCTGAAACATAAAGAGCCGTCAACCCGGTGCTGGCCGCGCTCCAGTTCGCGCCACCGTTGGTGCTCGTGAAGACTCCTCCGCTGGATGTCCCCGCGTACAGGGTGGTCGGCG
>JBNGDU010000024.1:0-4410 GCA_049975025.1 Anaerolineae bacterium | reverse complement strand
TACCGGTGCACCAGGCCAGGCACCGGCGAGTGGGCATCCTCTCCGAGGGAATCCGCCAGCTCAGCGTCGAACGGCACCAACTCCAAACTTATAGGCAAAACCTGGCGCCGGATGGGGCAGTTCGGATCATGGGGATCCATCAGACTTGCGAAGTATGGGGTGACGCCCACGCGGAAGGCGCCCGGCGCTGACAACCCGATCCTCTCCTGAGGTGTCAGGTCCATAAAGCTGGCGAAATCCTCTACAGAGGACAGACGGTGTGTCATCTGCCAACGCCAATCAGCCCACCTCGCGATCGGAATGTCTTCCCAGGGGAAAGGCAGTCGGATCTCGGTTCCAGGGGGCTCCTCACTACGAGTTTCATCTATTACCATGTTCATGGTCATCTTTCAGCATCCTCCAGCATCCTCCAGCATCCTCCAGACCGAAGTGTTTTCGGCAGTCCAACGGCTACGGCTTGGAGCCTCAGGTCCTGCCCAACAGCTGCTCAAGCATCTTAGAAAGCTTGGCTGCCGGATATCCTTTCAAAAAAGCCTGCGTAGCACCGGCTGCCTCGGCACGATCTCGGGAGCGCGTTGTATCCGTCAACATCACGCAAACTATGTGTGGCCATCGTGCCTTGATGCTGCGTAGCAGCGCCCAAGCCTCCCCGCCGGGCAAACTGGCGTCCAGCACCACAATTGAGGGCCGGGTGACCTCGACGAGATGATAGCCTGCGGCTGCGCCGTCGGCATGGCGGACGGCGGAGATACGCGGTATCGTCATCAATAGCGTGGTCAAGCTGTCGCGCAGCGGGCTAGGGCGTGCCACAACCAAAACGGCTCTTCTACTGGCCATCGTCTGACACTCCAAACTCAGCGTTGTTAAGTCAAAACGTCGTCCGAACCGACAGCGACCGTACGGACATCGCCGCGTGCCGGGGCCGGATGACCTCTTGTGACCACGCAACATCCTACCTCAGAGCTCAAGACAGCACATCGTCCATCAGCACCATTTCCGGCAAGACATATGTCCGGTTCCCCACGCCACCGGCTAAGTCAAATGTCTCGGGGTCCAGATCGTCATGGCAAGATTTACACATCCAGAGCTTAACTGCCATGTGCTTTGAATGCGGATAGCACCGTTTTTGCACATGCGGTGTCTATAATCTGCTTGAGTTCGTAGCCAAGACGGAGCGTGTCGCGGCGTCAACTCAGACATTCAGTCAAGCAAACATATCCATTAGGAGGCAGCACAAATGGCTATTACGGCAATATGCCCGGCCTGTGACGAGACCATCATTCTGAACGCAAACCCAAAGCTCGATCAGAAAATCCGGTGCCCACACTGTCGAACTGACCTTATCGTGATCGAGGTCGATCCCGTCGAGCTGGATTGGGATGATTTTGAAGACGATTGGGACGACGACGAGGACTGGGACGACGAGGACGACGACGAGGACTGGTAAGTCGCCCAACCGCAAGACCGGCCTGCAAGCAGGCCGGTCTTCTTGTTTCTAACGAATGCGACACCGTATGGGCCAACTCGTGGTTGGCTAAGGCGTCTCCAAATCCGCCAAGCCCTTTCGCAGCGCGTAGAGCGCGGCCTGGGTCCGATTCGCCAGGTGCAGCTTGCTCAGGATGTTGCTGACGTGGGTCCGGGCCGTCCGCTCGGAGATGTAGAGTTGAGCGGCGATCTCCTCATTACTCAGCCCTCTGGCCACCAACCGAAGCACCTCCATCTCGCGCTCGGTCAGCGGTTCCGTCGTGGGTGGTAGATCCGGCGGTCGCTGTAACTCCTGGATTAGCCGTCGAGCGACGAGCGGGTGCATCGTGGGCGTCCCGGCGTGCACCTCCCGTATGGCCCTGAGCAGCGCCTGGGGTGTCGTGTCTTTGAGCAGGTATCCCATCGCTCCGGCTCTTATGGCCGGGAAGATCTTCTCGTCCTCAGCGAAGCTTGTCAAGACCAAAATCCGCACCTCGGGATAGGCGCGCCTAAGCTCCTCTATGGCGGCGATTCCGTCTTTTCGGGGCATCACCAGATCCATCAAGATCACATCAGGGCGCAGGACAGTGGCCTTTTCCACAGCCTCAACGCCATCGGCAGCCTCTCCCACTAACACCATGCCGGGCTCCGTGTCGACAAGCCACCGGAGCCCCTCTCGCACGATCGCGTGATCATCCGCGATCAAGATTCGAATCTCGTCACTCATGGCTGCCGCTCGTCGCGCCGGCATCGTCTCGGAGCGAGATCACCACGCGGGTCCCTTGCCCAGGCGATGAGATAAGGGTCAGCTCGCCGCCAAGTGACTCGACGCGTTCTCGCATACTCGTCAAGCCGATGCCATGCTCTTCGCTCAAGCGCTCCAAGTCAAAACCCACGCCATTGTCCGCGACCTCGACCGTCAGCCGCTCTTGGCTCGCGATGCGAACGGTCACGCCCGTCGCCGCAGCGTGCTTCAGCGCGTTGTTGAGGGCTTCCTGCACAATGTGGTAGACCTGCTCCTCCGACGATGGCGAGAGATCGACCGGGCCCTCGACCACAAGCGTTGCCTCGATGCCGGCGCGTCTCTCGACCGTCTCGAGACGATAGGCCAGCGCCCGCACGAGTCCTTCGCGGCGCAACACCGATGGACGCAATTGATAGACCAACAGGCGCATCTCTTTCAAAGCCTGCTGTCCGATCTCGCCGAGACGCCCGATCGCCTCCTGAACCTTGTCCAAATCCCCTGAGCCGGCCAAGCGCCGGGCAGCCTCTGAGAGTAACGTCAGGCTATAGAGTGATTGGGTCACCGAGTCGTGAAGATCGCGCGCCAGACGGCCTCGCTCCTGCAAGACCGCAGCGCGCGCCGCGACCTGCTCGGCCTGAAGCCGGAGATGCGCGTTTTCGATCGCCAGCGCCGCCTGAGAAGCAAAGCCAACCGCCAGCCGACGCGCCTCATCTGTGAATTCATGGGGCGCTGTGTAATAGAAGCCAAGGGTTCCGTAGATCTCTTCCTTAACCTCAAGTGGGACGCTCATCGCAGCTCGATAGTGTCGGCCAATGTGCCCGAACCAGGTTCGGACGGGAGCTGCGAGGTCCACTGACACGGGCACCTGATCCACCGCCTGGCTGATCGCTTCGAGTTGCGAATCGCTGTACACGGCAAGAGCCTCACTTAGCACCATATCGTCCAGCAGCGGTGATCCTAAGCTCCCAGGCGCGAACAACGGCAGCTCTATGGGTGGGGTCTTGCCTTCGACCATCACCGGAGGCAGTCCCGCGCTGGCGTCAATCGAGATAGAGCCCTGCTCCGGATTGAACCGGTAGAGCACACACGCTTGAGAATCGAAAAGCTCCCGTGCGCGCGTCACCAGATAATCAAGGATCTCACCCAGCGTGCGGTCGGAGTTCAGGACGACCAGGATATCCCTTAGAACCGCGTCCCCGATCTCGCTCATCACAGGAGAGATCCCGGCGCTAGGCCCGCCTGGCGACTCCAACTCACTCCGGCGGCTCGTAGTTCAGCGGCGCGTTGAAGCTCTCCTTCCGGAACAGCTCATTCGGTGCCTTGCGGGGCCGGGACCTAGCCTCTTCTGCCGCGAGACCTACCGGCGTCAGACAGACGATGCCATAATCATCTGGGATGCCCAACACCTCCTTCACCTCATCCGCGTCATATGCGCCGATCCAGCAGGTACCGTAGCCCAGACTGGTCGCCGCCAGGATCGCGTGATCCAGGACGATGGTCCCGTTGACCTTGCCCTCTCCAGGCAGCACGGTCATACAGAGAATCACCGGGGCCTCAGCCATCCACATCTGTCCATTACAGGCTGCGGCGGTCCGGCGCCGCAGCTCGGCGTCGCGAATCACCACCATGCGCCACTTCTGCCGATTGCCACCGGTAGGTGCCTGCCGCGCGGCCTCCAGAATCCAGCGCAGATCCTCCTCGGGGATCGGATCGGGTTTGTACTTTCGGATGCTGCTGCGGCGCCATATCGTCTCCAGGGTCTCGTTTTTCATCGTTGTCAGGTCCTCTCACTCTTGGTTTCAACCGGGGAAGTAAAGCAGTTCGTAAGCCCGCACAGCGTGGTGCGCTGCCTGGCTCCGATCTCCGCCTTCGATCAGGGTCAGCGCTTGGTCCAGTTCTGCTTGCGCTTCGGTCGCTTCGTCACCTTCTGATACGGCGATGAGTTGTTTCGCCAGCATCACGAACTCGTCCAGCGGACCCTGATCAAGGTATCGAAGTGTGGCATAGTGGGCCAACACGTCGCCCCATCGATCCTCGCGGGCAGCACCAGGGAAGGGCCGCGCCGTGCCCGCCAGGGTCACCAGCTTGGCGCCACTGACTCGCAAAGCGTCCCCGGCAGCGTCTATATTGAAGCGGCTCACCGGCGTCGGGTCAACGCCCCGCATCGGCCGGTGGTAGAAGAAATGGTAGATAGACTGGAC
>JBNGDU010000023.1:0-3664 GCA_049975025.1 Anaerolineae bacterium | reverse complement strand
CGTTATCGCAGATACGAATCGGCGCCACACTGTTGATCACACGCAAAGGCTGTCGCTCTTGTGCCATTATTCCCTCTGAAATCATATCCATCTTAGGTCACCACGCAACGGGAGCCTATTATATGCCAAGCTTGCCAAGTCGCCAAAGGGAGATCGCCCGAGTGCGATCGGCGTTGGGTAGCGTCGGAAGCGTGACGGGCGATACGTGAATCGGAGATCGCCAGACACGATCACTTGCTGGAGCGTACTTCACTCGGTGACAGGCCCGTCACCCGCCGGAAGACGCGAGATAACTGAAATTCGTCGCTGAAGCCAACCTGTTGCGCGATCGCGCGCAGGGTCCAGGACGTGCTCAATAAGAGAGAGCGGGCCATCTCAACGCGCACCTGCCGCACAAAGGCCATCGGCGTCGTCCCCGTGGCTTTTTTGTACTCACGACAGAAGTAGTACTTGCTCAGCCCCACCTCGGCAGCCAGGTCCTCCAGTCTCAGAGGCTCAGCTAGATGATTCTGCACGAAGGCCTTCACCTGCGACACCATCTGCTGTTCGCGCGTCTGGCTCAGCTGCTCCACCTCAAAGAGCAATCCATCCAGCAGAACGTCGAGCATATGGGACTCGTCCCGGCGCGTGGGTGGGAAAAGCTCCTGCATCCAGTAGATAAGCCGCTGTACTCGACCGCTTCGGTCGGTGGCGTGCAGAGGCAGCGAGGCACCCGGTGTGGGCTCACACCACTGCCAGGCCAGGAAAAGCGTCTCCAGCGGGCACTCTCCTACCGCGCGCTCGGCGTGCCAGATGCCGACCGGGTAGTGGAGCACATCGCCGCGCCGACCAACCAGGCGGCGCCCCCGAATCGTCACCTCCAGCGCCCCGGTAACCACGACGATCAGCTCATGGAAATCGGCATGCATATGGCGCGACATCTGCCAGTCCGCCTGTGGCGCCACGCGACCGAGATGGTTCAAACTCGCTCTTAAGTTCTGGTTTTGCATCACGAATCTACCTTACCCAGATTTCGCCAAAACCGCAAGAATTGCCAAAGATTAGCACCCCAAGCCATTCACATCTTGGTGGTTCTGGGCTATCCTATAGTCAGGTCAAAAGGGTATGGCAAACGGACATTGGGAGGTGCCTTGCCAATCAGCGACAGAGAGCGTTATCTAGCGACACTACTGGGCGACCCGGTTGACCGCGCGCCCTACTATCTCTATTGGGGGCCTTGGGCGCGGACCTGGCAGGGTTGGCGGCAGGAGGGCATGCCCGACCATCTGCAGACCTTCGCCGACGTACGGTTGGCCTTCGGAGCCGATGCTCTGCCGCACGCCCTGCCTGTCAACACAGGCCCCTGTCCCGAGATACCTCGAGTCGTCTTGGAGGAGAGCGAGGACTACGTCGTCTTCATCGACGATTGGGGCATCAAACGCCGCGACTACAAACACGGAGAGTCGATGTCCGCGTTTCTCGAGTTCCCGGTCAAGAACCGCCAGGACTGGGAACATTTCAAGACAGCGTACCTTGACCCCCATCATCCGGAGCGCCTGAAAGGCAACTGGCGTTCGCTAGGCCGTGCGTGGATGGCCGGCGGCTACCCCATTCGCCTGGGCGCCTACCCCAGCGCCGGGATCTTTGGGCCGTATCGTTGGTTGATGGGCGATGAAGAGGGGCTAATCGCCCTTATCACAATGCCGGATCTCGCCCACGAGATCATGGACCACCTCGCAACCCTCTACCTCACGGTCTTCGAGAAGGTCACGGCTGACGTCAGGGTCGACGAGATCCATCTCTGGGAGGATATGTGCTACCGCAACGGCCCACTGATCTCTCCGGAGATGTGGGAGACCTTCCTGGGGCCCGGTTACCGACGGATCAAGGATTTTGCGGAAGCTCACGAGATACCGATCATCTCCGTCGACACCGACGGCAATCCGGACCTCATCGCGCCGCCGATGATCGAGGCGGGCGTCAACCTCCTCTTCCCAATGGAGGTCGCTGCCGGCTGTGATGTGAACGTATGGCGAGGGAAGTACCCAGAGTTGGGCATGTTGGGCGGGATCGACAAGCGGGCATTAGCCAAAAGCCCCCAGGCCATCGCAGAAGAACTGGATCGGATTCGCCCGGCCTTGAAAGCCGGACGGTACATCCCCGCCCTGGACCATCTCGTCCCGGACGATGTCTCCTGGGAGAACTACGCCTATTACGCTCGGGCGCTCAAGCAGATAGTGACCGCAGATAGGTAGGACTGGCGAGGTTTGACGCACTTGGACAGGGAGAACGCAAAGAAACCGTTTGATCCCTCCCAAGATCGCTGGTTATGAACGTTCACATCTAATAAGCGCGTTGCACCTAGCCTGATCGTAACTCCGTTCATTTGTTTGAAAGAGGTGAATATGTCAGAACGCAAGGTGAAGATCGGTTTCGTAGGTGTCGGCAGCATGGGACAGTGCGCCCACCTGAAGAATTACGCAACACTGGACGACTGCGAGGTCGTGGCCCTCGCCGAGCTGCGCGAGGATCTGGGACGGGCCGTGGCCGCGCGCTATAGCGTGCCCCGCGTCTACGCCTCCCACGAGGAGATGCTGGAGGAGGAAGACCTCGACGGCATCGTCGCATCCCAACCCTTCGACCGCCACGGCATCCTGGTGCCGGAGCTCCTCAAGGCCGGCGTGCCCATCTTCACGGAGAAGCCGCTAGCCGCGTCGGTCGAGGTCGGGGAGAGCATCGCGAGCGCCGTGGAGGAGAGCTCCACCTGGCACATGGTCGGCTACCATAAGCGCAGCGATCCGGCGACGATGGCTGCCAAAGCCGAGGTCGATCGACTCCAGGCATCGGGCGATCTGGGCAAGATGACCTACGTTCGCATCCTTATGCCCGCCGGGGATTGGATTGCCGGGGGCTTCAACGACCTGATCCGGGTGCCGGGCGGCTATCCCGACGTCGAACGGGATCCACCCGCTTCGGACATGGACGCCGAGACCTATAAGCAATACACGGCCTTCGTCAACTACTACATTCACCAGGTTAATCTGATGCGCCACCTTCTCGGTGAGCCCTACGACGTCACCTACGCGGACCCGTCGGGGGTGCTGCTGGCGACCCAAAGCAAGACCGGGATCGCCGGCACCATCGAGATGTCGCCCTACCGCACGACGGTCGACTGGCAGGAGTCGGCCTTGGTCTGCTTTGAGCGCGGCTACGTGAACCTGGAGCTCCCCGCCCCGCTGGCTCACAACCGACCGGGTCGCGTCGAGTTCTTCCGCGATCCCGACAGCGAGACCACGCCCCAGACCGTCGTGCCCCAACTCCCGTGGGTTCACGCCATGCGGCAACAAGCGATGAACTTCGTGGCCGCGGTCAAGGGCGAGGCCGAACCCCCATGCGAGGCAGCGGAGGCTTTGGAGGACCTACGCGTCGCCCGGGAGTATATTCGGTTGTTCACCGGGAAGTAGTGGGGGGATGTTGGGTGTTGGATGCTGGATGATTGGATGTTGGGTGTTGGATGTTGGGTGTTGGATAGCTGATGCTCGATGCTGGATGCTCAGCAAAGGAACCGGCACCGGCGGAACGCACTCCGCTCACCAATCACCCGTCAATCGTCACTGGTCACTCGTTCGACACATTTCCCTTTCCCTAAGGAGGCCCCATGCCCATCAAATGGAAGAAAACCCTA
>JBNGDU010000022.1:0-4152 GCA_049975025.1 Anaerolineae bacterium | reverse complement strand
AATCTATGAGCAGGCCGAAGGCTGGAGCCGCGAGCAGACCTTCCTCGTCGGATCGCATCGCGACACGTTGTGGGAAAAGAGCTACATGCTCGTCGGGATGGAGGCGATGATGGTCTACTTCTACACCGAGCCCGAGGCCGTGCGGGAGGTGCTCCACCGGATCATGGATTTCCACCTGGGTATCGCTCGTCACTACCTGGAGGTGGGCGTGGAGATCGTCGGGATGAGCGATGACCTCGGTACACAACGTGGCCTGCTTCTGTCGCCAGAGATCATCGGGTCCTTTCTCGTACCGGAGTATCGACGGCTTTTCGACTTCTACAAATCGCACGACGTACTGATCAACTTTCACAGCTGTGGTCATATTATGCCGCTCCTGGAGACCTTCATCGACCTGGGTGTGGATATCCTTAACCCGATCCAGGCCACGGCTAACGATCTCGACGAGTTACGTCAGATCACCCAGGGGCGTATGGCGCTTCAAGGCGGCGTGAGCTCGGCGACCATCGTCAGCGGGCCGGTTGAGGCCATTCGCGACGAGGTTGCCGAGCGGCTTTGGCAGTTAGGGCGGGCAGGCGGCTATTTCTGCGGTCCGGATCAGGGTATGCCTTGGCCCGAGGCTCACATCCAGGCGTTATATGAGGCTGTTGAGGAGTTCGGCCGATATCCGCTACGACCGCCTGCCAAGCTTCTTTAGGTCTTTCTGTGTATCGATCAAATTGAGGAGGGACGATGAAACCCGAAGTTGCCGCAAACGTGGATTGCATCACCGGCGAGGGCCCGCTGTGGCACCCGGAGCACCAACGGGTCTATTGGGTCGACATTCCCAACGGCTATCTGTACAGCTATGAGCCGGCGTCGGGAGACTATGAGTTGGTCTTTGAGGGCCCACCCATCGGGGGATTCACGATTCAGGAGGACGGCGCGCTTCTGCTCTTCATGGCTAAAGGGACCATCGCGATTTGGCGCCCGGGGATGAAGGTGAACAGGGACCTCGAGGTCGTCATCAGGCAGATTCCGGCTGAGCGCGACACGCGCTTCAACGACGTCATCGCCGGCCCGGCCGGTCGTGTCTTCTGCGGCACGATGTCCACACCCGAGCGTCCGGCGCACCTCTACCGCCTGGATCCTGACGGCACCCTCACGCTGCTGCTCGATGACGTCGGGCTATCCAATGGTCTGGGCTTCACCCCGGACCGCCGCGGCCTTTACTACACCGACACCCGCAAGCACAAGATCTACCTCTTCGATTACGATGAGGCGACCGGGGCGATCACCCATCAACGCGTCTTCGTCGAGGTCCCGGAGGAGGAAGGGGAGGGTCATCCCGACGGCATGACCGTTGATGCTGAGGGCAATGTCTGGTCAGCGCGATGGGACGGGCACTGCGTGGTCCGGTACAATCCGGAAGGCGAGGAGCTGCAGCGTGTCCACTTTCCGGTGCCTAAGGTCTCATGCGTCACCTTTGGCGGTCCCGACTACACCGACATGTACGTCACAACCGCCAGCGCCGACAATCGTGAGGAAGAGGGACCGCTGGCCGGCTCGCTCTTCCATCTCAACCTCGGGATCAAGGGTAAGCCGGAGTTTCGCTCGCGAATCGCCAGGAAGTGAAAACTATGCATATCAAGACGATCAAAGAGGGCCCTAACCGCTACAAACGAGAGCTGTGGATGGATGAGGACACTCAGGTCGCTCACCTGTGGGTGATCGATTACCTGATGCGAATCGGCGTAGCGGAAGTGCGGATGGCCGGCATCGGTGGTGTCTATACTGAGCGCAAGCACAGAATGCAGGGCTACATGCGCCATCTCTTCAAAGACACCGTCACATATATGAGGGATGAGGGATACGACTTGAGCTTGCTCTTCGGCATTCCCAACTTCTACAATAAGTTTGGCTACGCGACCTGTTTGGCCAAGCACGAGGTCAGGGTCGCGACGCGGGACGCGGAGGACGTCAATGATCAGGCTGGTGACTATGCCTCGCGCCCGATTGAGATCTCGGATATGCCAGATGTCGTCGCGCTCTACAACACCAAAAACGCCACCCGCTCGGGCACCCTCGTCCGGGACCCCGAGGAATTCACGGAATTCCCAAAGGGTTCTGATTGGGGAACCGGCACTGAGAGCTGCCTCTGGGAGGATGCGTCAGGCCAGTTCATTGGCTACGCTGTCTGGGACAGGAATCCCGAAAGAGTGAGAGTTGTCGAGGTTGGCGCCGAAGACGCCGCTCTCTTTCCGGTGATGCTCTCGGCCTTTGCTCAACAGGCTGTCGAGAAGCGATGTGAATCCATAGAACTCTATCTGCCGCCGAACTTCGCCTTCGCTGAATACCTACAGAGGTGGGGGGCGGTGTGGCAGATCGAGTACCCGCGCTACGGCGATGGCATGATGCGCATCCTCAACCTGGATGAGCTCTTTGACAAGCTGGCGCCGGAGCTGACGCGGCGCCTTTCGGGAGCGCGGCTGGCTCAGGATAGCGGCTCTGTGGCTTTGGAGACGGACCTCGGCGCGGTCACGCTCTATGCGAGCGAGGGTAAGGTCCACGTTGAGCGCGGCACGTCCACCGAAGCGGACCTGACGCTTCCGCAGAGCGTCCTGATGCAGTTGATCGTCGGCTATCGCAGCGTTCGCGACGTGCTGAACACGCCGGATGTCGGGCTGGCAGATCGGGACGCGCTGCCGCTGCTCACCGCGCTCTTCCCGAAGGATATCCCGTACGTGTGGCATCCTGACCACTTCTAGCAGTTGAGAGCCGAAATTCTGCACTACCCATACGAGCTCAAAGGTCTACTGGCGCCCTCTCGATAGGGTGACAGTGGATCTTTGAGCTTCTTGGGGTGAGACATACAATACACACTCATTGTGTCAAACACTTGGAGGTTGTACATGCGAGTCTTGATTACGGGCGGCACCGGCACCGTTGGACGCGAGGCCGTGAAGCGTCTAGTTCAGCACGGTTATGACGTGACGGTTATCGGGCGTACGCCCGATGTGGAGGTCGAGGGCGGCACCTACCGCCAGTGCGATATCGTGGATTTTGACTGCCTCACTGAGTCCGTACAGGAGATGGACGCCATCGTGCATCTGGCCGCGATCCCTAACCCCGCGCTGGGCACCGGCGAGGAGATCTTCTACGTCAACGACACCGGTACGTTCAATGTCTACCGGGCGGCGGCGAACGCCGGCATCCGGCGCATTGTCAGCGCCAGCTCAATCAACGCCTTAGGATATAATTTCGGCGTCAAGCGTTTTGAGCTTCAGTACTTCCCGATGGACGAGGAGCATCCCAGTTACACCACCGACCCCTACTCCTTCTCCAAGCAGATCATGGAGGAGATCGGCAACTACTTCTGGCGGCGGGAGGGCGTCTCCAGCGTCTTCCTGCGCTTGCCCGGTGTCTACGAGGTGACGGAGGAGAACGCCGACCGGATGAAAGGGTGGCGCACCCGAGCTATGGAGGGCTACGAGGAGTTGCTCTCGAAGCCGGAGGATGAGCAGCGCGAGATCGCTCAGCAGATTATCGCGCAGCACGACAATCTCCGCGCTCAGCGCGCCTTTGAGGTCGGCGGGAACCGGCGCAGGTGGCGGGAGCTGCCCTACGCCCGGATGATGTTCGGCTACAGTAACTTCTGGGCCAGCATCGACGCCCGCGACTCCGCGCAGGCGATTGAGCTGGGGTTGGTCCAGGATTACCAAGGCAGCCATCCGCTTTGGGTCAACGACAGCCACAACTCCGCCGGGGTGCCGACCCAGAAGCTGGTGGATCTCTTCTACCCGGACGTGCCGCTCAAGCGTCCTCTGGAGGGCACCGAGAGCCTGGTGAGCATTGACAAGGCGCGGAACCTATTGGGTTTCGAGCCCGAGTACTCTATCAGTCACTGGTACTGAGTCAGAGGCGAATCAGCCGGCCCCAAGTCGAGGGGGCTGTCTATTTAGTTGAGCAACAGGTTGGTAGTCAGCGTTTCAACGCCGTGGTTTGCATCGCAGCCGGAACGGCGCTGAAGCGCCGACTACAAACGGATGAAGCCCCGTTCACGGGTGTTTGCTTAATGGCAGGCCGCTCTATACACGTGCGGCGCTTAGGCGCCGCGTCAACGACTCAAAGCCATCGCGCAGCGTGGCGTTCACGCCAACCGCGAACGGCGCA
>JBNGDU010000021.1:0-3468 GCA_049975025.1 Anaerolineae bacterium | reverse complement strand
GCTGGTCCGTGCTCAGGCCGCCCCGAGGACGGGGCTTTGAGCCTTGAATGCGATTACCCTACCATCGCCTGCGTTGAAAAACGCTGATTCTGTGACAACATGATAGTAGCGATCTTGTATATAACGGTTCGCCCCGCCGGCCCGACATTCTGATGCTTCGTCGGGAAGCCGGACAACCGTAACTGGAGATAAGTGTGATACCTTTCGGCATAAGCCCTGCGGTGCTCTTGGGGCGAATATTGGTCATCTTTCTGGGCATTCCTATTCACGAGTGGGCTCACGGATGGATGGCTCACGTCTTGGGCGATGAGACGCCGAAGCTCCAAGGGCGTTTGACGCTGAACCCCTTTGCCCATCTGGACCCTATAGGAACCATCGCCATTTTGCTGACCGGATATGGTTGGGGGCGTCCTGCACGGGTCAACCCCCATCGCATGTCCAGGGTCTCAAATCCGCGCACCGGAATGGCGCTGTCGGCGCTGGCTGGGCCGCTTTCCAACGTGATCCAGGCGATGATTCTCGCGATTCCGCTGCGATTGGACCTTCAGGGGCTTTTTGGCCCTTCCCAGGCGCAGCGCCTTGAGCTCGTGCTTATGGCGGCGATTGGGGTCAACGTGGGACTCGCTGCGTTCAACATGTTGCCGATTCCGCCTCTAGACGGCTCGCGCGTGTTGGCTGGGGTGGCGCCGCCCAGCGTCGGCGATGTGATCGAGAGGCTGGAACCCTACGCAGGCTACATTCTGATCTTTGTGCTCTTTTTCCTGCCTCAGATGGGTGTCGATTTGGTTGGTCTTTTGGTAGCGCCTCTGCAGAGATTCCTGCTGGGGGTGCTGCTCCCGTGAGGTGGTGGGACCGCCTCCGGCCCCGTGTGCTCCGCTTCTTTGGCGTTCTGGGAGCACCGTTGCTGTCGATAGACGAGGCCTACGTGAAGTCTCGTCTGGCTGGGGGGCCCGGCGGTGGCCAAAGCTCGGATCGGCTGCTGGAGTTGTTCCGGGAGATGCCCAGGGCGGAGCAGCGCCATGGCATCAGGGTCTGTCGCGCGCTGGAAGCACGGGGGTTCGAGGACCCCGATCTTCTCGTAGCTGCGTTGTTCCACGATGCCGGCAAGATGCTCGATCCGCCGAGATTGTGGGGGCGTGTGTTGGTGGTCCTGGTCGAGCGCTTTCTGCCACGCGTCGCAGCCCGATGGTCAAGCGGGATGGCGAAGGGGCTGCGGCGCGCGTTCGTGGTGCGTCGCCGTCACCCATATTGGGGCGCTGAGCTTGTGGCTGAGGCCGGCGCATCCCCAAGAACGGTGGCTCTCATCCGGTCGCACGATCAACCCGCCGGTGAGGACGAGTTGTTGGCCGCCCTGCAGCGCGCCGACGAAGGATAGTTGAGACTATGCCCTCTACACGTCAGCGAATCACCGTTATCGGTACGGGTTGTATCGGCGCTTCCATCGGGATGGCCCTCCGGCTTTCAGAAGACGCCGACCATCTCGAGGTGGTCGGACACGATAAGGCGCCCGGGCGGGCGCGGCAAGCCAAGAAACTCGGAGCCTTTGATCGGACCGCGGTGAACCTTCACGTTGCTTTGAGGTCGGCTCACTTGGTCATCATTGCCGTGCCGTTGTCTGCGATGCGGGAGGTGTTCCAGGATGTGGGAGCTCGTCTGGAGCCCGACTCCGGCGTCGTCGTCACGGACACCGGGCCACTCAAGGTGCCCGCTATCAGATGGGCCCAGGACGCCCTGCCCAAAGGCGTTCACTACGTGGGGGGTGATCCCTTCTTGGCGCCTGGGGTCGGTGGTTGGGAGCACCTCCAGAGCGTCGCCGATGCCGATCCGGAGCTCTTCGAGGCGGCGGTCTATGCCGTCACAGCCCGGGCGGAGGATCATCCCGGTGCCGTCCGCACGGTCGCGAACCTCGCCGTTGTCCTGGGGGCGACGCCGCTCTTCATGGACCCCGTTGAGCACGACGCAGTTCGTCACAGGGTCAGCACGGTTCCGGGGCTGGTCGCCACCGCGCTCTTTGGGTCTACGGTGACGGCGCCCGGATGGGCCGAGATGCGCAAGGCAGCGGCCCGCGATTTCGCCACGGCGACGGCCCCGCTGGCTGGTGAGGTCGCCTCCCGGCGCATGGCTGCGCTCTTGGGACGCGAAGCCGTTCTGCGTGGGATTGACGCCTGTCAGGCGCGGTTGTCCGAACTGCGCGAGGCTGTGGCCTCCGGCGACGCCGAACGCCTGGACTCGGCGATTGCCGACGCTGTCGAGGGCAGAGTTCGCTGGCTGGTCGAGAGCGCGTCCCGCTCCTGGCAGCCCGCCATGGCATCGACGGGGCGTGAAAGCCTCTTCGATCGCACGATCCAAGCGATATCGGGAGAAGGTGGAACGCGGAGATCCCGAAAGTAACGCCCGCTGAAGTTTGATCTTCAGCGTCTCTCGGGTCTTCACGTTGCGCGCCGCTATGAGCCAGTCACACCGGATTCTGATGGTGGCTCCCACGTCCTTCTTTTTGGACTACGGGTGTCACGTTCGCATTCTTGAGGAGGCTCGGGCGCTTCAGGCGCGAGGTCAGCAGGTTCGGATCGTGACCTACTATCTGGGGCGTGACTGGCCCGGCCTGGAGATCGTCCGCTCTCTCCCTACGCCTTGGCGCCCGGACTACGAGGTGGGTTCGTCCCGGCACAAGATCGTGTTCGATATTCTGCTCTCGTGGCGTGTGCTTCAGGAAGCTGCACGCTGGCAACCCGACGTTATCCATGGTCATCTCCACGAGGGGGCGCTCATCGGCAGCGTGGTGGGACGGCTGGTTGGCGCTCCCGTCGTCTTTGACTTCCAGGGGAGCCTGACGGGCGAGATGCTGGACCACGGTTTCCTGAAGCGCGATACCCTGTCCTATTATTGGTGGCGGCGTCTGGAGGAGCGCATCGTCGAAATGCCCGATGCCATTATCACGAGTACGACGCACAGCGCCGAGCTGCTGGCCCGCGGCTTTAACCGTGAGGAGGGCGTGCATCCCCTGCCGGATAGCGTGAACCTGGATTTCTTCTCTCCTACCTGCCTATCGCCCGAGGCGCGGGCGGAGCGCCGGGCTGACCTTGGCCTGCCGGCGGATCGTCTGGTCGTCGCGTACCTGGGTCTGCTGGCGGACTATCAGGGCATTCCCCAACTTCTTGAGGCTGCGGCAAAACTGCGCGCTCAAGACCTGCCGGTCTCTTTTTTGGTGATGGGTTTCCCAGGCGTCGAGATCTATCGCCAACGTGCCTATGCGCTCGGCCTTATGCCACAGGACGTGGTCTTCACGGGAAAGATACCTTACGAGCAAGCGCCCTACTACCTGGGCCTGGGGGATCTCTCGGTCGCGCCAAAGCTGTCGACGACGGAAGGCAGCGGCAAGATTCTGAACTACATGGCGATGGGCCTCCCGGTCGTCGCGTACGACACCCGGGTCAGCCGTGAATACCTGGGATCCTTAGGGGTCTATGC
>JBNGDU010000020.1:0-3447 GCA_049975025.1 Anaerolineae bacterium | reverse complement strand
TTCACGCTGAAAACGGCCCAGGAATTCCTCATCGTCCACGAGGTCAGAGCGCAGGACTTTCAGCGCGACGTAACGGTCGAGCTGAGGGTGATAGGCTCGATAGACTCGCGCCATCCCACCGCGCCCGAGTGGTTCCAGGACGCGGTAGCGACCGAGCATTCGCCCCTCCAGCGAAGCGGGCTCCCTTCTCTTGCTGCGCTTGCGTGGTTTGAGGTTACCCACAAGATTGGACCGCCGGGTCATACTTTCTTCCTTCTCATCTCGTAGGTACTCTAGCTCAGATCACCTCATGGTGCCTATCAGCCGGCTAACAGTTGGCCATCCACCGGGGCTTGATCACGTCCAAGCTGACCATGTCAGACCCCGCGCCCTATGGCTCGGGCTGTGCACATAGCAATTTGTATCCCAGACCCCGCGCGGTGACCAGGAGCTGGGGATCGCTCGGGTCGGCCTCGATCTTGGCTCGCAACCTGCGCACCAGGTTCTCGATCTGATAGTCGTAAACGTCGCTTTGATACTCCGGCCAGACCGCCGCCGCGATCTCGTCCTTAGTGCAGACCTCGTTGCCGTGTTGGTAGAGGTAGACAAGGAGCGCGAATTCCTTGGGGGATAGATCGACAACCTGCCGGTCGACGCGAATAACACCGGCGGCGACGTCAACCTCCAGCTTGGCGACGTTCGTGTCGCGATATGTGATATCTGGATCGTGGAAGACGAAGACGACATCGCCTATAGTGATGCGATCTCGATCCCTGAGTCCCCTGGACTCCAGGAGGCGCTCTCCATTGAGAAAGGTCCCGTTGGTGCTGTTACAATCCTCGAGAATGCGACGCCAGTCCTCCCGACGGATACGGGCATGCTCTCTGGAAACCCGCTTGCTCGTGATGACGATATCGTTCGAGACAGCTCTCCCGATCCTTGTGACGTCGTTGACGAGCTTATGCTCGCGACCTGTGGGATCCTCGAGGTAAGGAGCCGGCTTGTCGGTCGGGTCGTAGCTCATTTTGCCTCCCTGCGTAAGTCTACCTGGCTCGGGGGTCGCTGTCAAACACCAAAGCCCGAGAACGAGAAACGCGCCCCTTGGTGTAAGGTGCTCTGCACCTCTTCACCTGGGGCGCGGCGTAAAATCGTCGCTGTAGTTGGTGTGTAGTTTGTAGACTAGGTAGCGATTACCGAGTTCTCGACGTCGGGGTAGGGGGTGTCCACCAGTTTGTCCGCGTCCTCTTCGTTGACCCATTTCTCCTCATCGATCAGGTAACGGAATTGGTATTCCGTCTCCAAATCGAGATCTAGGATCGCCTTGAAGTCTCCGCTCTTCAAGTGTTTCATTGGCGTAGCCGTCGTGTCCCAGTCATTGAAGTCGCCTACCAGGTGAACCGTCTCAGCATCTCCCGCCTCGTCCTTGGTCAGACGGAACGTCACCTTGCAGACGGGGCGAGTCTTCAGAAACTGCTTCTTGATGCTCATTTGGAACCTCCTTGTCGCTAGAATCTCTGCGTCAATTTCGATCCGACGGTCTCATTCTAACGGGCTGTGGCGAATCTTCAAGTTCGTGATACCTTATAGTGGCGAATTCGATAGTGCTTAACTGGACGGCTGCGCGCCCCGGGCCTTCGGGGATGTTGCAAGCACCTGTGTCTACACGGGAAACCAGCTCGGTCGCCGGTTTTTGTCCGTGGATATGCCAGCTTGTCTTCCGCGAAAGGTGACTGACCAGTTGCGCTAGCGTTAATCTTCTATCGAGAAAGGGAAAATGCGATGACCGAGACTGACGAGCGCCCTAATATCCTCTTGATTCTGACCGACCAGCAACGCTATGACACATTGGGCTGTTATGGCGCCGATATCTGCCAGACGCCCCATATCGATGCCTTAGCTCAACGGGGGGTGCGCTTCGACCGCGCCTATACCTCGACGGTCCCGTGTTCGCCGTCGCGAGCTGCGCTTTTCACGGGACTGTATCCGCATAAGAATCACGTGAGGGTCAACAACCAGGAGCTCAATCCCGATGTGCCGAATCTGGCTTCAGGGCTTCAGCAAGCCGGCTACAGCCTGGGCTACGCCGGGAAATGGCACGTCGATGACCCCAAGGTGGCGTCGGACTATGGCTTTGAGGGTAAGGACTTCCCCGGCTATGGGTACCCGATCTATCGCGGTTTGGTCGAAGGATTGCGGTTTGGTCCTGGGGCTGACAGCTCTGGTGCGACCCGACACTATGAGGAATACCTGAAGTCGCACGGCTATGACCCACCCAAGGTGCTGGAAGCGCACTATGGGGACAATCCCGGCAAGCAGCAGCAGGAGATGTATGCTCTGCAGTCGGGCAGCATCGAGCAGAGCTTCGAGTACATGGTGATGGAACAGACGGTTGAGTTGCTGCGTTCTATGAAAGCGGAGCGTGACCAGGAGGGTAAGCCCTTCTTTATGTGGACCAATTTCTGGGGACCACATACGCCCTGTCTTGTGCCGGAGCCCTACTACTCGATGTACGATCCCGAGGACATCCCGATTGAGCCCAGTTTCGGCGAGACTTGGGAGCGCAAACCCTTTGTGCAGCACTTGGTTGAGCGCTACTGGGGGCTGTCAAACGGCGGCTGGGCGCGATGGCGCGAGATCGTAGCGCGCTACTGGGGTTACGTGACCATGATCGACGATCTCGTGGGGATGATCCTCACAGAGCTAGAGGCCCTTGGATGTGCCGATAACACCTTGGTGATCTTCGGCACCGATCATGGCGACAATATGGGAGCACACCGGTTGATCGAGAAGGGTCCCTTCACCTACGAACAGTGCTATCGCCTGCCGTTGGTGGTGGCGCATCCCGGTTGCGAGGCGCCCGGGAGCGTCTGTGACGAGTTTATCTACCTGCAGGATCTCTACCCTACCTTCCTCGAGATGGTGGGACGCCCCTTGCCCGAGGAACCGGATACCCAGAGCATTCTGGATCAGGTCAAGGGGATCGATGCGCTCACCGGGCGGGATAGCGTCTATGCACAGTTCTTCGCGCAGCTCTTCCGCTTTGAGCAGCGCATGATACGCACGAGGACGCACAAGTTCGTCTACAATCACAGCGATATCGGCGAGCTCTATGATCTGGTCAACGATCCTTGGGAGATGCACAATCTCATCGATCTGCCCGAGACCCGGGAACTGCAGGAGCAACTGATGGCGCAGATGCGCGAGCACATGGTTCGCCTGGGGGACCCGATTCTGCGACAGTTTGACGTGATCCGACATGTCTACTGACGACGTGTCTGGCAAGCCTCGTCTATTCAAGACGCGTCTAGCAGCGTAAGGAGGAAAACGTGCGCCGATATCGGATGAGACAGAAGCTTTTCTCTCTAAGGGATGCGTTCACGATTCAGGACGCGGATGGTCAAGACGTCTACGTTGTGAAAGGCCGGCTCATAAGCCTGCGCGACCGGCTTAGTTTTCAAGACCTCGATG
>JBNGDU010000019.1:0-4674 GCA_049975025.1 Anaerolineae bacterium | reverse complement strand
TTGCTGGTCTGCAATTGGGCGTTCACCTGGATGAAGCCACCGTCGTCCAGCTCCACACCGGCCCCGACGAGTCCCAACTCCGCTGTGCGAGGCGCGCGCCCCACCGCGACAAGGACCTGTTCAGCACGGAACTCGTGGGCGTGACCGTCTATGTCGGCCACGAGGACCTTCTTGTCAGCCTCCCGGCGGATGGCCCGAGGTCGGACACCCGTGTGGATCGCCAGCCCCTCCTGGTCCAAGTAGTCGGCGAGCGCCGCAGCGATCTCGGGCTCCTGCCCAGGCACGATCTGCGGCATATATTCCAAGACGGTGACCTCTGTTCCCAAGCGGGCGAAAAGCTGGCCGAGTTCCAGACCCACCGCTCCCCCACCTATGACGATCAGGGAGCGCGGCTGCTCGGCCAGCGCCATCGCAGAGGTGCTGGTCAGCACATCCACATTCTCGATGCCGTCCAAGCGGAGTATGCGGGACCTTGCGCCGGTGGCGACAACAACACGATTTGCGGTGATGGCGCGCCCGTCATCCACGACAACTTGGCCGTCGGTCCCCAGTCTGGCCCGCCCACGTATCAGCGCGATGGCATCGCCATAGGAGGCCAGCACATCCGCGTACTTGTCCCGGCGCATATCGGCGATCAGTTGATCCTTCTGTTCGATCAGCATTTGCCAATCGACCCCCGCGGTCCGGGTCTGCAGGCCGGCAAAGGGATGGTGCCCGGCGCGATGGTAGAGGTCGGCGGCGCGGATCAGGGTTTTGGACGGCACGCACCCCGTGTTGACGCAAGTGCCGCCGAGCACACCAGCCTCAATGATCGCCGCGCGGCGACCCAACTCGGTCGCCCTTATCGCGGCTGCCATCCCGGCTGCCCCTGTGCCGATGACGACCAGGTCATACTCGGCGTCTTGCCCGTCCACCACGGGCGCCTCTCGTGCCGATTCCACGTCGGATCGGGTCTCCACGGGCCGCCGCACACTGGCACGATAGCCGGCCCGTTCCACGGCGTGGATCAATTCATCCTCAGTGACGTCGGGTTCGGCCGACAACGAGGCCTCCCCTGAGGACCAATCTGGCACATCTACATGGAACACGCCTGTCACGCCTTCGAGTGCCTTGGTCACATGCATGGCACAGGCATCACAGGTCATCCCACGCACATCCAGAGTGAGCTCTTGATGACTCTGCTGATCGTTCATCGCATTCACCGTTTCCCTGACCACGTTGATCACCTCTTCAACAGCGCCTGCGTCGCAGCCCCAACAGCATCAGCGGTGATACCGAACTGCTGATAGAGCACAGGCCCCGGGGCACTGGCGCCAAAGCCGTCCATGCCGATGATGGCCCCGTCAAGGCCGACATAGTGTTCCCATCCGAGTCTCACCCCGGCTTCTACGGCCACCCGCGCACGCACGGCAGACGGCAGCACACTTTCGCGATAGTCGGCAGGTTGTCGATCGAACAGCTCCCAACTGGGCAGTGACACCACGCGGACCTTGATGTCCTGGCTGGCGAGCTGCCGGCCCGCCTCCAGGGCGATGTGGATCTCAGAACCTGTACCGATCAAGATCACATCCGGGACGGCGTCATCAGACTCCCATAGTACATAGCCGCCTCGCTGCGCGCCCTCGGCCGAGGGATATTGGGTCCGATCCAGGACCGGCAGGTTCTGCCGGGTAAAGACAAGTGCGGTGGGGCCGTTGCGGTTCAACAGAGCTGCCCGCCACGCCTCCGCAGACTCGGTAGCGTCAGCAGGTCGAATGACGGTTAGGTTAGGCACGCTACGCAGGCTCATCAGATGTTCGATGGGTTGGTGGGTGGGGCCATCCTCTCCCATCCCGATGCTGTCGTGTGTGAAGATATAGATCACGCGCAGGCCCATCAGCGCCGCCAACCGCATCGGCGGTCGCATATAGTCGGAGAAGGTGAGGAAGGTGGCCGTGTAAGGGATGAGGCCGCCGTGCAGCGCCATGCCCCCGGCAATGGCGCCCATCGCATGCTCGCGCACGCCGAAGTGCAGATTGCGACCCCCGGGTTCTCGCTGACTGAAATCCTCATAGCCGGAGAGCATCGTCTTCGTGCTGGGCGCCAGATCGGCCGCCCCGCCTATCAGTGTGGGGACCTGCTGAGCCAGAGCATTGAGAACCTTGCCGGAGGCATTGCGGGTCGCCATCGGGGCCGTCCCGGGCGGGAATAGATCACCAAGCGCTGCATCCCAGTCCGCGGGCAATTCGCCACGTAGGGCGCCCTGTAGATCGGCGGCCGGCTCGGGATAGGCCTCGGCGTAGCTCTCCCACCGTTCCTGCCAAGCGCGCTCAGCCGCTTGCCCCCGCTCCACCGCCTGTCGCATATGATCTCGTACGTCGCCGGGAACAATAAAAGGCGGTTCTTGCGGCCATCCCAACGTCTCCTTGGCGGCGCGCACACCCGCCTCGCCCAATGGTTCTCCGTGGACTTTAGCCGTTCCTTGTTCGGGGCTGCCATAGCCGATCACCGTCCTGCAGATGATCAGTGACGGGCGGGTTTGATCTTCCTGCGCTTCGCGGATAGCTTCCTCGATTCTCGTGATGCTGTCTCCATCAATGGGACCCAACACGTGCCAGCCGTAGGCTTTGAAGCGCTGCGCCACGTTCTCACGAAACGTCAGGTCGGTGCTTCCCTCGATCTGAATGCCGTTGTCGTCGTAGAGATAGATCAGCTTGCCCAATCCGAGACCGCCTGCCAGGCTGGCAGCCTCACTGGTGACGCCTTCCTGCATATCGCCATCAGAGACGAGGGCATACGTGAAGTGGTTGATGATCTCGTGTCCCGGCCTGTTATAGTGAGCCGCCAGCCGGCGCTCAGCAATCGCCATCCCCACACCGTGGGCAAAGCCCTGGCCCAGGGGGCCGGTAGTGACTTCCACACCGGGCGTCTCGCCGTACTCTGGGTGACCGGGTGTCTTGCTCTCCCACTGACGAAAACGCTCGATCTCGTCCAGCGAGAGATCGTATCCGGTGAGGTGCAGCAGGCTGTAGAGTAACATTGAAGCGTGGCCCGGTGACAGGACGAACCGATCGCGGTCGGGCCAATCCGGGTTCGCTGGGTTATGCTTAAGAAAGCGGTCCCAGAGCGTATAGGCCACCGTTGCCGCTCCCATCGGTGTTCCGGGATGGCCTGACCCAGCCTTCTGCACCGCGTCAGCCGCCAGGAAGCGAATGGTATTGATGCTTCTTCCGTCCAGTGTTTGATCTTCTATCATCGAAATCTCCTTTATGCGGCCAGATTGCCCAATGTGGTCAGGATCAGCTCCGGCAGGGCGGGATGGATGTGGAGGCCTTGCCGGAGTTGACCGATGACGTTGCCAGCAGCCATCGCGTTGACGACTTCTTGAATCAGGATGGCTGCGTATGGCCCCACGATATGGAACCCCAGAAGTTCGCGGCTGTCAGCATCGACGACGGCCTTAGCGAAGCCCTCCTTCTCAACCAGCGCTATTCCGTAGGCCACATCATCGTACATAGCTTTGCCCACCCGGATATCGTGTTCCTGTCGCGCCTGCGCCTCGGTCAGACCAACCGATGCAATCTCAGGGTAGGTGAAGACGGCGTGCGGGACGGCACGGTAGTCCATCGGCGTCTGATGTGTGTGTTGGCTGTTGTGCCAGGCTATGGTCGCCTCGCGGTTGGCCGTGTGTTTGAACATGGGCTTTCCGATAGCGTCGCCGAGGGCCCAGATATTCTCCACGTTGGTTTGCAGGTAGGGATTGGCGACGATGTAGCCGCGCGTATCAGTCTCGATACCCGCGTTGGCCACCTGCAGCAAGTCCGCATTGGAGGTGCGCCCCGTGGCGACCAGGACGTGCGTCCCCGTGACCTCCATCTGCTCACTTGTGCGGCGGTTCTCGCCGACCACGGTGTAGCCGCTGCCCTCCGAGTGCACCGCAACGGCCTCGGTGGCGGTTAGGATGCGCATCCGCTCGGACATCTTGCGGAGCAGGAGGTCCGAGATCTCCGGCTCCTCGTCCGGCACCAGGCGTTCGTTGCGCTGGACAATGGTCGCATCGGTGCCCACCGCGGAGAAGAAGTGCCCCAGCTCACAAGCGATGTACCCGCCGCCGATGATCACCAAACTCTCCGGTCGCTCGTTGAGTTCGAAGACCGTGTCATTTGTCAGGTATGGGATCTCGTCCAGGCCCTCTATGGGCGGTATCGCCGGACGTGCACCGGCTACGATGAAGACCTTGTCTCCCTGAATGCGCGTCTCGCCGACCTGCAGCGTGTGGCTATCGACAAAGTGCGCTTCGGTCTCATAGAAGTCGAGCGCATCGACGTGCTCGATCGCGCCGCGAATGTGCTGCTGCGTGCGGGTTCGCGGCTGTCGGGCGCGCTCCATGATCGCAGCGAAGTCAACTTCGCCCAACTCAGCCTCAATGCCGAGTTTTCCGGCTTCGTGGATCTCCACGATGTGATTAGCTGGCACCACCAGGATCTTGGACGGCACGCAGCCCACGTTGATGCACGTCCCTCCCACCGGACCCTTGTCCACCCAAGCCACGCGGAGTCCCTGGTTGAGGGCCGCATCAACAATTGCCCCACCGCTGCCGGAACCAATGACGATGACGTCGTAATGTTTAACCTTGCCCAGCATCCTCAGAATCCCTTTCCGCATGCCCCCACCCCTAATACGTCCACTCTGAAC
>JBNGDU010000018.1:0-2685 GCA_049975025.1 Anaerolineae bacterium | reverse complement strand
GCGTAGTCTGTGATGTTGTAACCGTTTTCCTAACCGAGAGGAGCCAGCAATGCCCGTCATGCGCAAAGCGCAAGCGATGAAGGAGATGCCCATTGTCAGTTTCAGCAACGGCGAGATCATCGCCAAGGTCACCGACATGCTCATCAACCCCCAAAGCCGATCGGTCTCGGCCCTGCTCTCGACCGAAGGGGGCCTGCTAAGCCGCACAACGAAGGTCATCCCCGCTACCGAGATTCAGGTCTGGGGCGAGGACGTCGTGATCGTGACCGGACCCGACATCTTCATCAACAAGGAGGAGCTGCCGTGTCATGAGCAGTGCCTAAGCCTCGTCAACCAGATCAAGGGACGCGAAGTGGTCGGTCAGGATGGCACGCGCATCGGCACGCTCAGCGACGTCCTCATCGACGACGAGGGACGCTTGGTGGGCTACGATTTGGGGAAGGTCGACATCGAGGGTCCCGTAGCCAAATCCAAACGCATCGGCGTCGAAGCAACCTACGCACTGGGGCCCGACGTCTTGGTCGTGGACGAGAGCAAGTTGCCCGCCTAAACCACGAGCCGGCAGTCGTCCCATATCAGGAGCTCGGTACGCGTCCTGAACGTAGTCTGCGATAAGGGTAGCGATACTCTTGGCCTCCTCGTCGAAGAAGGCCTCCGCCAGGTCGGGCTTAATCGTGGCAGGGTCACCGTTGTAGCCCTCGGGCACGACCTCCCTGGCATCCGACCAACCGGCAGCCCAATTCTTCCAATCAGCCGGCTCGAACAAGGTGCGGCTCAAGTCGCGGGCGATATCCAGAGCAACATGCTCCGGATAGTGGCGCTGCATCAAGCTCGTCTCCAACGCACCGGCGTGGATGTCCTGGTGAGATGTGAAGTCCGTGAAGGGGATCGGGTTGGCATCTTGGGGCAGAATCAGGACATGCTCTTCCTTGCCTGTGAAGCCTGCATGCCGCGCGTATCGATAGGGGATGATACACATCGCGCGGGTGCCGCAGCCCAGACGGGCTTCGGCGACGCCCCCTAACACGGCGCGCCGATGGTTGACATCACCGTGAGACTCGAAGATAAAGACCCGCTCGAAACCCCAACGCTTCAGAGAAGCCAAGGTGTCATAGATCAGGGCCTTGAGGGTCTCCTTCCGAATGGTAAACGAACCGGGGAAGGCCGCGGTGACGTTGTTGATGCCCCAGTAGCAGGGAGGCGCGACAAGCGACGAGATGTCCCGTCGGCATAGCTGCTCCTTGATTTTCCTGCCGAGGACGATGCCATAGTAGACATCCACGGCGATGGGCAGATGAGGGCCGTGTTCCTCCAGCACCGAGATGGTCCATATGACCAAGGTGCCGGCTTGGCCGCGCTCTTCGATATCCGGCCAGCTCATGTGAGCCATCGTGCCGTCAAACACGTCGTGGGTCATCGGACCTCCCTGGATGTCTCCCGATTCTAAAGCCCTTCTGTTCTGGTATCCTCTACGTATGATATAATCTGGTCTCGACCGCGCAAGGCTTAAGGCAGAGGACCCATTCTAGCGAAGGAGATTCACCACACCGATGAGAAAAGAGCATTCCAGAGTCCTTATCACCCTCTCGACGCTCGCCGCCCTACTGACGCTGGTCGCCGCCGCCGGCGGCCTCTTCTGGCCAGCCAAGGGTGAGTCTTTCACATTCACTACGATACACGGACTCACCGTGGAGATCTACGGTCGTGGCCTTTACCGCAACGAGTCGGCCTTCAAGGCACCGGTCCTTCGCGGCGCCGACGCTATCTTGCTCTTCATCGGGATTCCCCTACTGGTTGTCGCACTGATGCTCTACCAACGGGGCTCGCTCAGGGGCAGATTGCTCTTGACTGGGATACTCTCCTGTTTCCTCTACAACGCAGCCTCCTTGGCCTTCGGTGCCGCCTACAACGAGCTCTTCCTGGTCTATCTCGCTTCCTTCTCCGCAAGCCTTTACGCTTTCGTGCTCGCCTTGACGTCGATCGATCTCGATGACCTGCCGAGTCGCGTTCTGCCCGGCATGCCACATCGCGCACTCGCCATCTTCATCTTCATCGCCGGCCTGTCGCCCACCGTGTGGCTCATCGAGATCGTCGCCGGACTGATCGCGGGTCACGTGCCGTCGGGGCTGGCGCACTACACGACCGACGTCACGGCGGTGCTTGACGTGGGGATCATCTTGCCGGCCTCGTTCCTCGCCGGGATCCTGCTCCTTCGCCGCAAATCCCTTGGCTACCCACTGGCGTCCACAATCCTCATCCTGCTCACGCTCATCGGCTTGATCGTGGCAAGCCAGACGGTGATGCAGATCCTCGACGGGATCGTCCTCAGCGCCGGACAGTTCGCGGCCTTCGTGGTGCCGTTCGTCTCCCTCAGCCTGATCGCCGTCGGGTTGACGATAAGCCTGCTCCGGCATATATCGGAGCCTTGATAGCAGGACGCTGCGACACCTTCAGATTGAAGTCTTACAAGTGCATCTGTCACAACGCCCCCGGCAATCAGCCGGGGGCATAAGCTACGTCAGGTCATCCAATCACAACGCTACGCCGCCATCTCCGCCAGGCAGGCGTCGACGTCCATGCCCTCACCCAGGATCTCATGGACGTGGACCATCCACTCGCTAATCGGAATTGACTGCGGGCATTTCTCCTCGCACTCGCGGCACTGGATGCAGGCATCGGCCCGCT
>JBNGDU010000017.1:0-1868 GCA_049975025.1 Anaerolineae bacterium | reverse complement strand
CCTCAGGTCCTACACCCGACTGAACCCCCTAAGCCAGCCGACCCAATACCGGCTGGCCTTTCGAGAGCTCGGGCTGTCGATTGGACTTCACGCCGTGGATGAGATGCGGGCCTGGGCCGAGGAGCATTCCGACCTCTTTTCAAAGGAGCATCCTGTCCCCAGTCGCGCCCAGGACCTGGAGGACTACACGCCTTTGGCGGAGACGATTGAGAGTTGCTGGCTCGACTCTGAAAACCGAAGGTCTGAAAGCTGGATCGCCCACTACGATATCAACCGGGTGATGTTGGCTACAAGCCTCGCGCCTGAAAGCTACCTGAGGGCGGTATGAGCTGATGCCGCGCGCAGGCAGGTTTGCAGATCACCGGAAGATTCTATCCACGGTCGCTAAGTAGTTACCGTACGGACATGAAAGCGAGGAAGAGCGATGGATAAATGGACATCGAGAATGACCGGAACGATTGAGATCATCGACAACCACGTTCACATGGGCAGCATCGCCGAGGGCGGTGAGAGCTCGATCCTGGCGATCCGGAAGGCCACCGGCATCGGAAAAATGGGATTGGTCTCGATCCAAGACGCAGGGGCCGGCGCCGGACTGCCAGAGTCCCTCTATATGAAGGCCAAACACCCAGAGACGTTCTACGTCCTCGCCGGCCTGAACCACGCGGAGAAGCTGACGGAGGGCGAGGTCAAGACTCAGAGCCTCGCTTCGCAGGTCGACACCTTTGTCGAGATGGGCTGCGACGGCATCAAGATGATCGAGGGCAAGCCCACCTCCCGACAGCGCATGGACATCCCGGTGACCGATCCCTACTTCGCCGACTACTGGGCGCGCGTCGAGGAGCTTGGTCTCCCCATCGTCTGGCACGTCAACGATCCGGAGGAGTTCTGGGACCCCGATCGTATCCCGGACTGGGCCAAGGAGAGGGACTGGGGCTATGGCCCGGAGGACGTGCAGAAGGAGGAGCTCTACACCGAGGGCGATGAGATACTGGGTCGGCACCCCCACCTCCACATCATGTTCGCGCACTTCTACTTCCTGTCGGCAGACCTGCCGCGCGCCGCCGGTTTCTTCGACGCTCACCCTACCGTCCACTTCGACCTGGCGCCCGGCATCGAGATGCTCTACAATCTCTCCAAGGATCCCGACGCCAGCCGCGAGTTCTTCACGACCTATGCCGACCGCATCGTCTTCGGCACCGACCTCGCCAGCCGGATGACCGTAGCGGAGGGGCGCGCCCGCGCCGGTATCGTCTACCGCTGGCTTGAGACCGGGGATACCTTCCGCGTGCCGGAGGAGGCCGATTTCCTGCTCGGGCCGCCCGAGGATGGCGTGATTCGAGGCATGGCCTTGCCCGACGACGTGCTGACCCGCATCTACCACGACAACTTCGTACGCCTCGCGGGGCCACAGCCCCGGGAGCTGGACGTCGAGGCGGCGATCAGCCTCTGTGAGCGCCTGAGCGCCACAGCGGAGGCGATGTCGGGCATCGATGCCGGCGAGACCGAGGCCGCTTTCGTCGCGCGCAAGCTGAGCGCCGGCGGGGAATAGCGGCAGCGCGCTAAGCTCTGCCTAGAGAGGCCGGACCGGAACGCGGTCGTTCCGGGTCCGGTCTCTGTGTCCTGCGTCGGTCGAAGGGCGCAGACATATCCGGATCGATAACACTGAACTTCGTCATAGCTACGACGATAGATATCTATCTATTTCTCCCAAAACGAAACGCCCCCCGTCACCGGGTGCATTCGGCTTTTGGGGAAATGACAAGATGATTATCGTTGAAACCACTTACCAGATATGCAGTTTTGGTTCCTTCGCACCAAAGTGCTCCGCAAAGACAGGCCAAAACTGCCCAAGACCCTTGGGTCCG
>JBNGDU010000016.1:0-2482 GCA_049975025.1 Anaerolineae bacterium | reverse complement strand
AATCTCAGACAAGGCTCGAAGAACCTGATCTGCTGGGCCACCACCAGCTTCTGTTCGGTTCTCTCGGCCTTGTTCACCATCGCGCGAGCGCAGCGCTCGTCATCGCTCATCGGTTTGACCACCAGCACGTCCATACCGGCCCGGAACGCCCGGATCGCGTTCTCGTAGTGGGATGGATGCGGCGTCGAATCGATGACCATGTCCGCCTCGAGCTGCTCAGGCCAATCCCCGTGAGGGTCCACATAGCAGTGTTCCTGCGACAGACCGAAGTGATCCCGAGCCTCCTCCAGGGCGTCCCGATCAACATCCAGGAGCCCCACAACCTCGACGTCTGGGATCCCGCTCAAGCCCACGCGCCACGTCTTGGCGAAACTGCCCACACCCAGCTGAACGACTCTCATGTCGACCTCCTCGTAGGATGATGGATACAGCTCATATCAACGGCGGACCCAGATCAGGCGGCCCTCTTGAGGGTTCGCCAGTGGGATCGGTGCTTCGATGTCGAGGGGTTCATCGGTCAGGATGTCCGTGGCCTGCAGCGGAGCTGCGCCGAGGTCCAGCCGGTCGCGATCGAGCAACAGCGAGACATCGAACGTCTGTCCGATCCAGTCAGCAATCGGCGGATGCCAACTGCTGATGGCGAGCAGGACACCACGTTCAGGATGCACAAACGCCGTGACGTACGTCTCCGGGCGATCCACGACCACGGGATGGTCTCTCTCCCACCACCCGACCATACGGGCCTCCTGGATGCCAAAACGATCGAAAAAGTCCCAAAGCCGCCGCTGCTTCTCTGTGCCCGCGTTCCATCCCGCGCGAGGCCAGATGCCGAAGAGCATGGCGCGCCCGATGTACGCCTCGCCCCCGAGAAGCTCCGAGGGTACACCAAAGGGCAGCGCGGCGATCTCCACCAGCCATGCCCATGGGGCCAGGCGGTCGTAGTCAAACCCCTCCCCGTGCCAGATACTGTCGATGAAGGGCAGGCAGAGCATGTGCTCCGCGATGGGGGAGGAGAGCATCGTGTTGCCGTGATGGCTGTCGATGGTCGCGTCAGGATTCTCCTGGCGCAGCATCGTCCACGCGCGCTTTGCCAGCTCGCGCACCGCAAGATAGGTCCTGGTGGAGCGCAGATTGCCGTCCCGGTCGACGTAGCCGAAGCCGGCGAAGCGGTTCTTGCTCGGGTAAGGATTTTCAGCGCCATCCCAATAGGCGCCGTCGGTGCCGAAGAAGCGCGTCATGTAGCGCAGGCTTTCCAGGTAGAAGTTGCCATAGCGGTGAGCACATCCGACCACGACGGTATGCTCATTGCCATACCCCGGGGAGAGACGGGGCCAACCCTGGGCGAAGTCGTCGGGGTGGTGGTTCTCATGCCACGCGTCCTGGAATCGCTGGTGCGCGAGGTGCGGGTCGCTGACCACGCTGATCTCGCCGCGCGAGGCCTCCTCGACGAGCGCCCAGAACTCCGGGGCCAAGGTGGAGAGCTCCCGCCCTGAGTTGTAGACTTTGACGAAGAGACCGCGCTTGTGCGCTTCGGTGGTGAGCCGCGACAGATTTTTCGGCCCGTCCCACTGCCAGGGGTAGTTGAACGCCGGCCCCCACCAATCGTGGAGGTTGAGCCGCCGCACGCCCAGCTCGCGTATCTCATCCAGGCGTCTGCAGTCTTCCTTTAGAAAGCTCTGCGGGGTGTCGTCGTCGCCGGGTTGAAAGTCGCCGCCCACGTGCATATATCGGAACTGCCAATGGCGCGGGTCCGGGGGCTTGACCGGGGTGGGGCGCAGCGCAAAGCGGAGGCGCCAGGGCCTGTCGGGCGCGACGGTGTGGGTGCCGAAGTCGGCCTTGAGCGTGACCGCGTTGCCGTCCTCGATCACTGTAGCGGCGTCCACCCTTGTGGGATCGTCCCAGGGTTCCCCGCTCTCGGTCAGCCAGCCTAAGCCCGCGTTGATGGAGCCCATCCAGATGCACGGCCCGAAGTGATACTGCTGTGGCAGGTGTCGCCATGTGCGGTTGCCCGTGCGCCGCCCGCGATAGCCCATCCCGGTTGCTAACTCAGCGTGCGCGACACGCCATGAGACGCGCAGGGCGAGATCATGGATGCGGCACGCTTCGCCAGCGTGCAGCTCCAAGGTCAGGATCGCGCAGCCGTCGAATTCGACGCGGCCTTGCACGCTCAAGCGCAGCGCACCGGCTAGGGCGTGCCCGCGCCACGTGGCGTGGTCCGGTCGCTGCTCAACGATGTCGACGTGGCTAGCTTCCCAGACGATGGGGCGGTCACCTTGCTCGTCTTGTAGGGTGCCTTCCAGTGTGATTGGGGCAGCGAGGACGGCCTCCTCGCCCGACCGGACCTGCCGGATGAGGCCAGCTGTGCCCAAGACAAAACTGTGGCCCCACGTCGTGATCGCGCCCTCGTTCTCGGAGATCCTCAGAGGCTTGAAGGGCGCGTAGACCTTCTCCCCGAGCCCTACATCGCTCTCCAGCCATCGGA
>JBNGDU010000015.1:0-3241 GCA_049975025.1 Anaerolineae bacterium | reverse complement strand
CTGTAGCGCTCATCGACGAGATGTGCGAGCTACAGAAGGATCTCCTCCCGCCGCTAAATCGGTCGTGAGATCTCCGGGAATAGCTCAGATGCAGGAGCCGGTTGCACAACCGCGCCTGCATCTTTTTGGTCAGGCCTAAACACAGCTCCTTCATTGGGCGGCGGATCCTGCCGCTTGGGAAGGGGTGACTGGGTACGCAAAGACCCTGGGAACCTGCGCCCGATCCGCCCCCCGATTCCTGACTTCGCCAGATGGCCCTACTTCAGCCTAACGCCCTGGTTGAGTAATTTATCGTTTCTAACGAATATGTATTGAATGGTAAATTGGGTCTTGACATCGTCAGAAACATCGTGTATTATAAACATAAGTTGTTCAAACACATACAATTGGTAAACACGAAGGAGACAAAGATGGTTCGCAAAGGATTGGCTTTGATCTTGGCGTTGACACTGACTTTGGCGATTTCTGGGACGACACTGGCTGCTCCGGGCGGCATGCCCGCTGCTCACGGCGCTTCCGGCGCCGAGTGGGGCGAAGCGGTTAGCGCGGCGGCTCAGATGGGCGGGCTCGGCGAGCACGCAAGCGGCGGCAATGGCGGCGGTAACGGCGGCGGCATGCCCGCGGCCCACGGCCTTGCAGGCGCGGCTTGGGGCGAGGCGGTCAGCACCGCGGCTCAGATGGGTGGGCTTGGCGGACACGCTGGCGGTCGCTAGACATAACCTGTAGAAACGTACGCCGACACGGCCCCCAGAGATCCGGGGGCCGTGTCGCTTTGGGAGACAGCATCAGGCGACAGTTCTGCCTTCGCGCAAACCCCTTGTCAGAGCCTAGTGATACGGCCTCTGATTTGCCGTCTCCGATCGCTGGCAAGGTTGGCTTGGCTTTTGGTCTTCCCCTCTGTATACTGGCGGCGATACCAAAAGATGGACGAGGGTGCCGGTATCCCGCGGTCGTCCGATGAGTTCGCGAAAGGTCCGTCGTTTCTAGGGGGAGGCGCGTGTGGTTAAGATACTGATCTGGTTGGACGTCGAGGGTATCTCCGGTGTGGAGACCAATGAGATGCTCCACGGTTCCGGCTTCGCCGAGACCCGAGAGCTGGTGACTCAGGACCTCCTAGCTGCCGTTCGCGGGGTTCGACGGGTCGATCCCGGGGCGACCATCCACGTCTTCGACGTGCACGGCAAGGGCGGCAATCTGGTAGCCTCAAAGCTGCCCGCTGATGTGCGGATCTTTGGGGACGGTTGGATGGCGATCTTCTTGGAGATGGTGCGATCCGGGACGCTGCGCGACTACGACGGCGCCCTGCTGTTGGGCCAGCACGCCGCCACAGGCACCGTCGACGGATTCACGCCCCACACGAACACCATTTTCACGGCCCTGCGGGTGAACGGTCGCCTTGCTGGTGAGGCACCGCAGTTCGCATGGTTGTTCGGCCATTTCGGCGTGCCGGTGCTGCTGGTGACGGGAGATGATGCTGTGGTTCGAGAGGTCGAGGCCCTATTGCCCGGGATCACGGCTCTGGTGGTCAAGCAGGCGCTCAGCCGGGCGCAAGCCCGGAGTTTGCCCCTCGCCGATGCCCACGAGAAGATTGAGCGCATTGCCGAGAAGGGGATGCGGGAACGGGGCAGACGCAAGCCCTATCGCCTGGAGCCCCCGATCGACGTCGAGCTCTTGCTGGCCACAGAAGACATGGCTGAGATGGCTTCCCGATTCCCATCGTTGACACGGCGGGGCCCGAAGTCCGTCGGCACCGTTGTGGACGACTTCCCGGCCGGTTGGTTGGCCTACAACGTTGGTCGCTTTGTCGCCCGGGTGCATATTCTAGAGGAGCAACTGGATCTCGTGAAAGATCTGCCCGACGTCCGAGACCGGCTCAGAGCGTGGCGGCAAGAGATCGTGCGGGCTTGGTTGGAGGACCCTCCACCTTTTCCGCGGGTGACGTACTGACGATCCCCGAGTTCTTGAAACTATCGCGGGCTACTGAAGAGGAGATGAGCCATGTCTGATATTGAGCGCCCTAACCTGCTGCTGATTCATTCGGACCAACACAATCCCTTCGTGACCGGCTGCTATGGTGATCCCTTGGTGCAGACACCCAATCTCGATCGCCTTGGAGAAGAGGGGGTGGTCTTTGATGCGTGTTATTGCTGCGCTCCGATCTGCGTCCCTTCGCGGATGTCGGTGCTCAGCGGGCGCCATCCCTATGAGAACCGGGTGTGGACGAACCAGCATACCCTTGATTCGAGCATCCCCACCTTCGCGCACGCGCTTGGCGCCGCCGGCTACTGGCCGGTGTCGGTGGGCCGAATGCACTCCATAGGTCCTGATCAGCTCCACGGCCACGCGGATCGGCTGGTCGGCGACCACGGGCCCAACTACTTGGGCGGCGGCAGCGTCGATCGCGGGGTGCTCACCGGCACCGCCGGACCGGATCGCGTCAGTTTGGATCGGTCGGGCCCAGGGCAGAGCGCCTATCAGGTGCACGACGAGTACGTCACGGCGGCCGCAGTCGACGCGCTCAATCGGCTGGGCGTTCAGAAACGGGCGGGCATGCTGACCGATCCCTTCTGTCTGAACGTCGGTTTTATGCTGCCCCATCCCCCCTATGTCGCCCGTCCTGAGGACTATGATCTCTATCGGGACACCATGACGATGCCTAAGAAGTCGGAGCCCTATTCCGATGATCTGCATCCTCACCTGCGCTGGTGGCGGCGACATACCGGTTCCGCCGAGGTGAGCGAAGAGGAGATTTTGAGGTCGCGCGCTGCCTACTGGGGCCTCGTGACGCGGATGGACGCGATGATCGGCCAGATCCTGGACGCCTTGCAGGCGAATGGGTTGGGGGAGAACACGCTGGTGATCTACACGTCGGATCACGGCGACATGCTCGGGGAACACGGATTGTGGTGGAAACACGCCTTCTACGAGGAATCCGCCCGAGTGCCGCTGACTGTCAGTTGGCCCGGTGTGGTCCCCGCGGGTCAGCGGTGCGATCGCGTCGTGAGCGGGCTGGATCTGACGGCGACGATGCTCGATGCATTGGGAGCCTCACCGCTGCCCAACGCCTCGGGTAGCAGTTTCCTCGACCTGATCCGTGAGCCTGAGGCGGACCATGATTGGGAGGACGAGGCTTTCTCCGAATACTGCACCGACAGATATTGCCCTGAGGGTGGCTGTTATCAACGCATGATCCGTCGGGGTGACTGGAAGCTCGTCTACTACCACGACGCGCCACCGCAGC
>JBNGDU010000014.1:0-4667 GCA_049975025.1 Anaerolineae bacterium | reverse complement strand
TCGAAGGCGCTCGTCTCACCGGGAGCGAGAATCAGGTCATCGGCATAGGTGAACTTGCAGCCGACCACGTTACCCTCGGCATCGTAGAGCGTGCCCACAGGTGCTACATACTCTACGGTTGAGGACCCATCGTTGCGTACCCGGCCGCTGATCTCATACCAACGGAAATCAGGATCGTAACTACCACAGTGCTCAGCCCTGACACCTTGGATCGATTGCCACCAGACCCCCAGTCCCCGAGCAACGCTATGCTGCTCCTATTATTGAACCGGTAGGTTTGGTCGCCGCATTCGAGCAAGTGTTAGGCGTGGAGAAGAAGCGCCGATTCGACAGCGTTAAGGGTGATCGAGCTAGACATTCAGCGGAGCCAGTCACTCCTGTCGGGTCCTAACGTACCAGATCGGGATAAGTGCGAACGAGTTCCTCGTAGTCTTTGACAATTTCGTCGCGAGGGCGGCTGCCTGTGGCCATGGCAACCTCCAGGGCACGCAGATGCCCGGTGCATTGTCGTCCCTCGGCGAGCTTCTCCCCTATCTTGAGCCGTTGGTTCAGGCCCACAGCGACGGTAGCACCAAAGCTGAAGACCGCAGCAACGATACAGGCGAGGCGCCAGCCCGGTGTGCCGGAGCCCACGACGGGACCGTTAGCAGCCGTCGCGCCGGTGGCGAGAGTGGAGGCCGCTGAGGAGATGATACCAGAGGCCAACAGACTCCTGTTAGCCCTCTGAAGTTGCCCAATTCGGTTTTCGAGGTGGTCCAGCCCGTTCAGGATACGTTCTCTGATCACATCTTGGTCTGTCATAGGTGCGTTTCCTCTCAATGATGCCAGTCTGCAGGCTTGAGACGTAGTAGCTGTCTCGATCAGTATACGTTCAGGTAATGGCTGCGTCAATGCGCGTGCCTGACCGACGGGGGGCGAATTCCTCAAAGGGTCCATCTCAACGGCAGTGAGTAACCCGTGCACCCATCTTGAAACGCAATTGAGTGATCTTGTTCAGGCCGCGGAGGACATGGTTGAGTCTCAGAAGCCTGAGATCACACACGGAGCCGGAGTTCACAGGTCGTCCTTCTTGCAACGCTCTCCCGAAGGCTTGGGCGTCTCAGTCTGGGTGGGGAGGGAGACCGCGCGTCATGTGGACATTCGCTATATCCAGGCGTTGAGACTTATGAAGAATTAGGATGACTGCCCGGGTAGTCTTATGTGCGACCCAGAATGGGCGCTGAAGGTATGGTAGGCGCGTTGGTGAGCAGGATGTTGAGATGGTCGTCGTAGAACATGAGCCGCGTCGTCGCATAAGGACGTCAGCAAATCGCTAGCACACGGTGTAGCAGATGGTGAGCGCAGTGGGTGGGCGCGGAGGGAGACGTAGCGAGATGAGATAGGTTGGCGTAGCCGGTGTCGATGTTGAGTCAGACTGCCCGAGCAGTCGACAACTATTGTAAAGCATATTGTGCAGAGCGCAAGTTGCCGCTTTCTCTGATCTGCCTCTCTCAACCATCGTACGCAACCACTGATTTTGTAAGACAACAGACTCACGGGGACGTGAGATGACCACCTCCCGCCCCCGGCTTTGCTGGTCTCCGGGCACCCCGGGGATCGCGCCGACGTGCTCGTCGACGCCTTCGCTAGTCTAGGGGATGTAGAGGACCTGACCGGCGTAGATCCAGTTCGGGTCGGGTAGGTAGTTGAGGGTCATAAGGCTATGGAGACTCACAAAGTCCTAGACGTGAGAAGATCCGAGCCCCTCAGGTTCTCAAGGTGGCTTGACTTGAGGGCCACGTGATACCACAATGGAGGTGCAAACTCCACCAGGTGAGGCGGCGCTATAGTAGGGCAGTCCGGCAAGTAAGGTTGCCTCCCTAACCCGACGGCCAAGTCCTGGTGATTGCACACGCTCCGACTCCTGAGCGGCAAAACTTCATCTTTGGCGGGCGACGTTGGGCGCGTGCTCCTGCAACCACGTCCGCAAGGGATCCTGAACGACGAGACCCCGCAGCTCCGCAGGTCTCATCGAACAGCCCTCGGTGGCTACACAGACGAGCTCATTGAGCGCTCTGGGCCGACGGTCCGCAGGCACCTCGGCGTGGAGATTGTAGGGGTAGCTGTACGCCGCAGGCAGCAGCCGTATCTGCACCCTCAAGTTCGGTCCGGGCTTGTGAGTCAAGCTCGACGCCGCTCGTGGTGAACAGCCACACAGGGACCTTGGCAAGCGCGCCACCGAAGGAGCGGAGACTCTCGACCATGAAGCGCGTCAGAGGTTGCCATGTTGGCGTCTGTAGTAGAGACAGCAAGACGACCTTATCCTGTTTCCCAGCCATAGCTCTCTCCCGATGTCACGAAGGGCTGCCGTTCCGGGTCGCGTTCGGGACGTCAGCAGTATGGAGGCAGATGTTCGGGTGTCAATATGTGTCCGCGGCGTCCTGCACAAGCTTTGACTAAGGGGAGGTCCGGACTACACTTCGTCCCAACACAGGTTTTTCGATATAGGAGGATGCCAACGATGTCGAGCGACATACCCGAGAGCGCTATGGATCTACTGGAGAAGAGAGCGTTTGCAGCGCTTGGGACGATGATGGCTGACGGAAGCCCTCAGGTCACGCCGGTGTGGGTCATGTACGATGCGCCCTATGTGATCATCAACAGCGCCAGAGGCCGGGTCAAAGACCGGAATATGCGGCGTGATCCTCACGTCGCGTTGTCGATCCAAGATCCCGACGACCCATATCGCTACCTGGGTATCCAGGGCCGGGTCGTCGAGATCACCGAAAAGGGAGCCGACGACGTGATCGATCAGCTGGCCTACAAGTACCTTGGCAAGGAGCGGTATCCAGGTCACAGCGCTGACGAAACCCGCGTGACCTACAAGATCGAGGTGCATAACGCCTGGGAAGGTTGAGGGCGCAGGGCGACAAGATCACGATCGACGCGCCCCGAGCGCGCCCGACTCCGTCAATCCGGCGGCGTTCGCGTTGCCCAAGCGCTCAGGAATGCCTTAACCACAGCCGCTGAGTTGTCTGCCGCAAGATGGAGGAAGGCATTCACCTCGTTCTCTGCCGCTCCGCCGCCCGCAAGATCTGATAGGGATCTGAAGGCAATGAAGGGGACGTCATTGGCATAGGCGACGTGGGCCATCGCTGCGGTTTCCATGTCGGCGGCGTCGGCCTCAAAGGTGTCCCAGACCCACTTCCGGTAAGCGGCGTTGTCGACGAAGGTAGGACCGCTGACGCCATTGCCGCCCGTGATGAGCGCCGGCGTCTCACTGATACAAACGTTCTTGTCCGTACAGCGGGATAGCTCCACTGTATCGACGATCTGCTGCGCTTCAGCGAACATCTCGGCGTCGACCTCGAACCAGAACAGGTCGCGATCGGGATGGGGACTTGTGCCGCCTCTCGCTACGGAGACCTTCTGGGGAAACATCATCCCAAAGTGGCCAAAAGGCGCGTCGTGCCATCCTGTGTCCCAACCATCCGCTGTCTCACGGGCGAAAAGCTGCTCCTGGTACTGGCCCCAGCGTTTTGGAACCACCACGTCTCCGATATCGAGGTCTGGATTGGTGCCACCGGCGATGCCGGAATAGACGATTGCCTGGACAGCAAAGTGGTCCAGAAGCGCTTGGGTCGTCATGGCCGCATTGACCATGCTCACCCCGGTCATAACCATGACGACGTCGGCGCCAGCCAGTCTGCCGGTAGTATAGATGCGCCCGTGGATGTTGTAGCTGGCGTCGATTTGGGCGCGATCGCGGAGCGCTTTTAGCTCGGGCTGGAAGGCAGACATCACCGCGATCCGCGGTTTGGGGTCGATTGGTGCGCGCTGAACGCTGGTCGGTGCGGCGCAGTTGCTCAGAACGATGAGAACGAGAAGCCACGCGACGAGTCCTCGAACCAGTTTCATCGAATCTTCTGTCATAGATGAGCTATGACAGTCGGCAACCGTCAGCGGCACCGGCCTCCTCGACCTCAGGGCTGGACCGTCAGACCATTCAGCAGGACGCCTGAGGCCCCGTCGGGATTAGTGACTCGCACGTCCCACACGGTCGTCTTCGGGGCCTTGGCGACAATGGTCAACCCAATGGTCTGATCGTCAACCACGGTGACGTCTGCAGGATCCGGTGAGGGACCTCTGCCACCCTCGAAGCTGACAGCGGCGTTCGACGCAAAGCCCGCACCGGAGATTATAACATCGGTGGTAGTGCCGCTCGAGATTGTGGATGGACTTATGGTGTCGACTGTGATGTCTATCGCAGGCAACTCAACAGTGGTCACGGTGCTGAGACTATCGTTGGTGCTCCTATCATCGACCAGATCGTGGCTGGCGGTGAGTGTGTGATCGCCAATCGACACGCCAGCAGTGTCCCACCCGAGCGTCACGACGTCGCTCTCACCGGGGGCCGGGGGCGTGACAAATTGAGCATCTGCCTCGCTGCCATCAACGGCGAGCGCGACGCGTATGTCGGTCGTGATGATCTCGTTGCCGACGTTTGTGAGAGTGACGTTTACCTGCACAGCGTCACCTTGGCGTGCCGTTTCAGGTGCCTGGATGGCGGTAATGGCGAGGTCGAGGATGGGATCAGGCGGGTTAACGGACAGTGCCGCCTCCAGTGCGTCGACCAGACCATATCCGAATTGCGGGTCCCAGCCGGCATCGCCTAGATCATCGGCGGT
>JBNGDU010000013.1:0-2856 GCA_049975025.1 Anaerolineae bacterium | reverse complement strand
CGCCACGTCGTAGCAGATGATCACCTCGATATACCCGCTCAGCATCTCGTCCACCTTCGGATCACCGGTGTCGACCCTGAGGACGCCGAGTTCGCGCATCTTGCGCTCGGTGGCGATGACGGTGATGCCGTCACACCCGACAGTCGCGATGACCTTCGGCGTGAAGGGTTTGTTACCCCGCCCGAAGATGAAACCGTTGCCGCCCAAAGGTGTGACAATGATCTCGCATTTGTCGTGTTGATCCAGCAGCGTTAGGATGCCGCGCTCATTGAGGTCCCGGCCCACGATCGCGCCGCCGATGACCGCATCGATGCCCAGCAAAGTTTTTTCGATTCCGAGCTCATCGGTGATGGCCTTGACGGTGGTGCCGGGGCCCAGCAGGTAGAGTGTTTCATTCTCCATCGCCTCGACGATAGCTGCAGCGATCTCCTTCTTGTTCTCCTGCGTCCCCGGCGTTGTGTGGGTCCCCTCCTTACCCGGCTGGCGCAGCGATTCCGCGTTCGGGACCAGGAGATAACCGTAGAGTTTGGCGTCCAGCCTGTCGTCGCGAAAGGCCGCTTCATCGATGTCCAGGACCTCAGCTTCCGTCACGTCCGCCCCTTCGCAGAAAGCGTCGACCATCCCGGCGGCTGCCTTTGGGCTGTAAGCGAAGGCCGCGCTGTAGACCTTCACGCCCGCGGGCACGCCGACGACTGGGATCTCGGTGCCTACCGCGTCGTAGATGTCGCGGGCTGTGCCGTCGCCGCCGACGAAAACGATGAGATCAGCATCGGCTCCAGCCGCCATCTCTCGGGCGATCCGCCGGGTATTGTCGGCAGTCGTGGGCTTCTCATCCCACGTCGCCTCACCCACGATGGTGTGGTGCACCCCCGCCCCTGTCAGGTAGTCAGCTCCCATCTCATTCGGCGCAGCCAGCCACGTGATCTCCTCTCTGTGGTCGACGTGCGAGAGGAAGCACGCCGTGCGGTCCGGCGTGACGGGGGTGGCGCCCAGCTCCCGCGCGCGCGCCACCATCTCGCCGTCGGTGCCCTTCAGGCCCACGCTGCCGCCCATGCCGGCGATGGGGTTGACGATCAGACCGACCCGCGTGGCCATCAAGGGACGTCCGTATGGCGGAGTGGGTCGCGGCCCAGCTCCATAAGCATGAGCCGCTGCTTGTCGCGGATCACGAAGTTGACCGTGTGGTACATACTCGCGTCATCCTCACGGCGCACGAAGCCTGTCTGCGATGTCTTCAATCTGCCTCCGGATCTGCACTCACTGCAAGCGGTCAATTCCACGGCGGACCGTCCGCATTGTACATCGATACCACAGATTTTGTACACGTGGACATCGGTGTCGGGACAAAAAACAATAGGTGGATCGACGATCCACACATCAGCGACTTGGCACTTGACAGGTTTAAAAAGATATTTATGATATAAATAGTATCTAATTGCGCGATCCGGAGGAGGCTTTGGTCAGGTTCCGACGCAGGATGTGATGCTCGTAAAGGCGGGAACTAGTGAGCGTCTGCCAGCAGGGACGGCTCTACTCCCTGCCTAGACCTGACCGAAAGTCTAGGTCGGCCCTGATCTTTTGATCTGAAGGTGTTCATCCTTATGTTGGAAGGGAAAACCCTTCCGATGCCCGATGTGGAGGGTCACTTTCTCCACTATGCTAGAGACAGAATGGACATTGAAAGTTGGTTAAGAAAGTGTGCTCGATGGTTGTGGTCGGGTGCCGGACAACCCGTCCGTTTACGCCTTCTAGATGGAACTTTCTTGTGGCTGGCGACGTTAACTACTTAGAAACTTACAAGAGGCAGAAGTTCGGGAGGAAAAACAGAATGGGTAACCAACAAGGATCTAATCTAAAAGCAGCAAACGCTGTCATCACGCTAGCTCTGACCATCGCCGCCGCCGTCTTCGTGCTCGCCCTGGCTGTCAAGATTGGGTCTGGTGTTGCTAATCTGCTAGACGCTGAGGGGGCAGAGGCTGCTCCTGCTGTCACCGCGACCCCCGTGGTCGTTGAGACCGTCGTTGCCGCGTCGCCGACTCCGGAATCCACGGCGCTGCCTACAGAAGAGTCGATGCCGACCGCGACACCGACGCCGACCGCTACACCTATGCCGACGGCGACTTTGGAGCCAACGCCCGTGCCGCTTAATCCTCGCTTGATCGCCGGCGAGAACGGCGTCAACGTGCGGGTGGGGCCCAGCACGGTCTACGAGAAGATCGGCTATTTGGAGCCCAGCGCCGAGGTTCCTGTGACGGGGGAGAGCCACGGTTGGTGGCAGATCGACTACGGTGGCGAAGAGGCCTTCGTATTCGGTGAGATTGTGACCGCCTTTGACGTCGCTGACGTACCGGAGGTCACGCCACCCGAAGTGCCGAGTCCTACGATCGATGAACCGGTCTTCGAGCCTGCGCCGATCTGGGCCATCGACGAGGACCGCTGGATCGATGTGGATCTCTCTGAGCAGCGGGTGACGGCCTACGAGGGCCAGACGCCGGTCAAGAGCTATCTGGTCTCCACGGGTCTGCCGAGCACGCCGACACCGGAGGGGCAGTTCCGGATCTGGGTCAAGTTCCGTTACGACGATATGGCGGGCGCGGACTATTACCTGGAGGACGTGCCGTGGGTGATGTACTTCTACCAGGGCTACGGCTTCCACGGCGTCTGGTGGCACGCCAACTGGGGCCACCCGATGAGCCACGGCTGCGTCAACCAGCCCAACGAGATGGCGGAGTGGCTCTTCAACTTCGCCGACGTCGGCACCCTGGTAAACATTCATCAGTAGTCGAAACTCCAGCAAAGACGCCCGGCAAACGCCGGGCGTTTTTGTTGGGAGTAGCGAGTTCAAAGGGCCGGCCC
>JBNGDU010000012.1:0-4092 GCA_049975025.1 Anaerolineae bacterium | reverse complement strand
CCGTGGGGTGAGAATGGAGCGGATCGTCCAGGAGCTTGTTGAATCTGAGTCATGAGCCATATCTGGTTCGCCGTATTATCGTTGTAAATAGCACATTACCATATCGACATGAACAGAACGACGGACAGGGGCCAACATATCGTCATCCTGGGCCTTGCGAGACAGGGCACAGCTCTCGCCCGGTTCTTTGCCGAAAAGGGAAGACGGGTCGTCGTCTCAGATAGTCGAACGGCGGAGGCGCTTCGCCCAGCTCTGGACGCGCTGTCGGACCTGGAGATTGCGTACCGGTTGGGCGGCCATCCGCTGGACCTGCTGGACGACTGCGATCTTCTCTGCGTGAGCGGAGGGGTCCCGTTGGACATTCCCATTGTGCAAGAGGCGATGCGTCGGGGCATTCCGCTCAGCAATGACGCGCAGGAATTCCTAGCTCGTTGTCCCGCACCGGTTGTCGGTGTCACCGGTTCTGCCGGCAAGACGACGACGACGACTCTGGTGGGATGCATGCTCGAGGCGTCGGGCTTCGCGACCTGGGTAGGTGGCAACATCGGCAATCCGCTGATTGGGGACCTGGAGGCGATTGAGCCGGCGCACCGTATCGTGATGGAGCTATCCAGCTTTCAGTTGGACGTGATGAGCCGGAGTCCGCAGATTGCCGGCGTCCTGAATATCACGCCTAACCATCTGGATCGCCACAAAACGATGGAGGCCTATATCGCGGCGAAGCGCAATATCGTGGCTCACCAACATCGAGGCGATGTCGCCGTGTTGGGGTACGATGAGCCCAATGCTCGTGGCTTGCGCGAGAGCACGCGCGCCGAGATCCGCTATTTCAGTGGTCTTGTCGAGGTCGCGGACGGGTCGTTCCTACGGGGGACGGACCTGATTCTGCGCAGCTCAGGTGAGGAGATGGTGGTCTGCACCCGGAGGGACGTGCGCCTACGGGGATTTCACAATGTGATGAACACCCTGGCGGCGATCGCGCTGGCGGACGCGGCGGGGGCCACAATCGCAGGGATGCGATCGGCTATCGGGACGTTCACCGGCGTGGAGCACAGACTCGAGGAGGTCCGTCGATGGGGCGGTGCTCTCTGGATCAACGACTCGATCGCGACGGCGCCGGAGCGGGTGCTCGCGGCGTTGGACGCCTTTGATGAGCCGTTAGTCCTTCTGGCCGGCGGACGCGACAAGGACTTGCCGTGGGGCCGGTTCGCGCAGGAGGTCGTGCGCCGCGTCAGGCAGCTGGTTCTCTTCGGTGAGGCCGCTTCGCTGATCGAACGCGAGGTCTCCAGGGCCTGGCAGATCGCCAGAGAGCGGGACGAGGCGGTAGCGTTGGAGGAGATGGTCAGGGCCGGCGATCTCGAGAATGCGGTCCACATGGCTGCAGAGCGGGTGCGGCCCGGAGACGTGGTCTTGCTGTCCCCGGGGGGGACGAGTTTCGACGCCTTTCAGGACTTCGCCGAGCGGGGTGACAAGTTCCGCGAACTGGTTCGGTCGATGTGACGGAATAGCGGTCATTATATAGGTTATTGGGGAGATTCAAGGATGGCGACTAAGCGCAAGATCCTGACCGAGAGTGTAGACACTATGCTGCTGGCGGTGGTGTTGGTTCTGCTTGCCTACGGGCTTCTGGCCCTGTATAGCGCGACTTTCTACGTGGGCGTCGACTTCTGGCGGCGGCAGTTGATCTGGGTGGGCGCCGGCTTGCTCGCGATGACTTTCATGTACTGGGCGCCTTATACGATTTGGCAGAAGATGGCGCTCGGTCTGATGCTGATCAACCTGGCGTTGTTGCTCGTCTTGCTTATCTTTGGCACGCCGGTCTTTGGTGCGTTACGCTCCCTGTTAGGGCGTTCGGTGCAACCGGGTGTGGCGGCTCGGCTGGTGGCCGTGGTCTATATCGCTGCATGGCTTGCCTCGAAGGGCGATCAGCTCAACAAGGTGAACTACGGTCTCTTTCCGTTTGGTGTCATTATGGGTATCGTGGCGGGCCTGGTTGCCCTCCAGCCCGATCTGAGCACGGCGGTTCTGATCGCCGTCACCGGCTTGGCCATGTTCTTCTTCGCGGGAGGCGATCCGGTGCAGATTTTCGTCTCGGTGGTCATCGGCGCTGCGGCTTTCGGCTTTCTCGCCTGGCAGTTCCCGCACGCGCGACAGCGGCTTCTGGACTACGTGGTATCTTTGCGGGATCCGTCCGAGATGCCCTATCACGTCCATCGCGCGATTCTGGCGATCAGCGAGGGAGGCGTTTTCGGCACCGGTTTGGGAAGTGGTAAGCTGAAGTTCGGCTACTTACCCTTCCCGCACACAGACAGTATCTTCGCGGTCATTGGCGAGGAAGCTGGGCTCATCGGGACGATGTTGGTCCTCGCGCTCTTCGGTTTGCTGACCTTCCGGGGCTTTCGAGTCACGTTGGGCACGCCGGATCCGTTTGGCTCTCTGTTGGCCTTTGGGGTTACGGTGATGATTGTAAGTGAGGCGCTTCTGAACGTTATGGTGATGATTGGTCTGATCCCATTCACCGGTACAGCCTTGCCGTTTTTCAGCTATGGGGGATCCGAGATGCTGGTCACCCTATCCGGCATCGGCCTGCTGCTCGGCGTGTCGCGGGGTCGGCCTAGGAGAGATTGGAATGCAGTTTTGGATCGTTGGGGGCGGAACTGGCGGTCACGTCTATCCCGCGCTCGCCGTGACGCAGGCTTTGCTCGACATCGCTCCTGAGTCTGAGATAACCTGGATCGGAACCGTAGACGGTATGGAGAGGGAGTTGGTCGAGCGGGAGGGATTTCGCTTCCTGGGCATCCCCGGCGGCGGCTTGCACGGCGTGGCGCTGCTTAACGCGATCCGCAACGGTTGGGATCTGACGCGGTCGGTCTTTGTCGTGGGCAGACGTATGCGTCGCGAGCGTCCTGACGCGATCTTGAGCACCGGGGGATTCGTGAGCGGCCCAGTCGCCGTCGCGGCGCGTTATCTGAGGGTCCCTTCGCTGGTCTTCGTGCCGGATATCGAGCCGGCTCGATCTGTCAAGACGATCGGGCGCTGGGCAAAGCGGGTAGCCGTCACGGTATCAGCATCACTACCCTACTTCCTCGAAGGCAAGGGTGAGGTCACGGGCTATCCGTTGGGAGAGCGCATCACGCGTTGGTCGCGAGCCAAGGGGCGGGAGGCGTTGGGGCTGGATTCTGAGGAGCCGATGCTATTGGTCTTCGGCGGCAGTCGGGGGGCGCGATCGATCAATCGCGCGGTGATGGCGCAGGTGGATGAATTGACCGAGCTGGCGCATGTCGTCCACGTCACAGGCAAGTTGGATTGGCCGGAGATTGAGGGTGCCTATGGGCGCCTGCCGGACGCCATCCGCCAGCGGTACAACGTCTATGCCTATCTTCACGAGAGAATGGGGGCGGCGCTCGCTGCTGCAGACCTGGTGGTTTCAAGGGCCGGAGCCAGTGTGCTGGGGGAGTTTCCATATTTCGGACTTCCCGCGATTCTGGTGCCCTATCCGCATGCGTGGCGGTATCAAAGGGTAAATGCGGCCTGGTTGGCTGATCGTGGGGCGGCGATCGTGGTGGAGGATGCGGATTTGACACAGGCAATGGTCCCGGCTGTCCGAGACCTGCTCACCGACGAAGTGCGGCGGGCGAGGATGTCGACGGCGGCGCGCGAGCTGGCTCGCCCTGAGGCCGCGAACTCCGTGGCACAGATGCTGCTGAACTTGGGAGCAGCGTAGTGGCGAGCTGGCACCTTACCAAGGAGCGGGGGTAGAGTTATGGTACCTTTGCAGACCGTCTTTATCGGCTTGGTCATTCTCTTTGCGATCATCGGCGCGCTACGCGGATGGGCCAAAGAGCTGCTTGTCAGCTTCAGCGTGATCCTGGCGCGCTTCATTGAGTACGTCGCGTTGGTCTATGTTCCGGTGCTGAGCACGTCGCTGCGCAGTTTGCAGGAGACCGATCCGCAGACGTGGTTCTATGTGCGCCTGATGATCTTCGCCATCCTGGTCTCCTTTGGGTATGCGACGACCGTGATATCGTCGCGGTTGGGTTCTCGCGCCCGGAAGGAGAAACTCCAGGACACGCTATTGGGGCTCTTCCTGGG
>JBNGDU010000011.1:0-7948 GCA_049975025.1 Anaerolineae bacterium | reverse complement strand
AGCGATCTCTCCCTGATCAAGCACGTACAGAGCGGCTGCGGGGAGAACGTCGATGCGTGAGAGGTAGTCCCTGGTCTGCAGCGGCATCTGCAACGCGGTCTGTAGGTGCTGTCGCGCCTCTTTCGGCTGGCCCAACCCCAACGCCGCGACACAGAGGTCCGCGCGCGCCGGACCGAGCTCCCTGCGGGGGCCGAAGCCCTTCAGCACTTCGATACTCTCCTGCAGCGCTTGGTACGCCTCGGCGAAGGCGTTCTCGGCAAGGGCAACCCGGCCCTGCGCCCATAGACCCAACCCGACGTTGCGAAGGAAGTCGTGGTCGCGAGCGGTGTGCAGGCATTCTGCCACCAGCGCCCTGGCCTCTTCGTAGTCGCCCAGGTGTAGCTTGGCCATGCCCGCGTAGAAGAGTGTGGAGGTGGACTCATAATCCCATCTCAGCTCTTCTGCTTCTTCGAGTCCCTTAGTCAGCGAAGCGTTCGCTTCTTCGTGCCGGCCGGCAGCCATCAACACCTGACCCAGGCGACGATAGCCCCATACGGTCGTTAGCAGCGATCCTATCTCTTTACCAAGGGCGAGGCACCCTCTCGCCAGGCGCTCAGCCTCGTCGAGTCGGCCCTTGAACAAGGCCAGGTTAGCGGGGAGGAGATACATGAGCCCATCGGGGGGAATCTCCAGCTCCCGAAGCATATCGAGCACCTCGTGCCATAGCTCCTCCGCCGTCCCGTAGTCTCCGGATTCCCAGGCAGCGCTGCCAAGGGACCTCAGAAGCTCCGCCGTATTCTCGGGTACGCCGAGCTGGTGCGTCAGCGCCAGGCTTTCCTCCAAGACAACCTTCGCCCGTTCGAAGCGTCCCCGAATCCAGTGGTCCTGACCAAGGTCCCATAGCGCCGTCCTGATCCACCAAGGTTGACCGCCAACGGCTCGCAGCAGAGATAGACTTTGCTCATCCTGAGCAGCGCGGTTCCCTAACGAAGCAGTCAGTAGCAGAACCACGGCCCGCTCAAAACGAAGGTCTTGATCAGTAAGCTCGAGCAGTTCCAGCAACGCAAGGCTCTGTTGCGCCAGTTCCCGAGCTTGTTCTGTCCTGCCTGGAACCCAAAGCTGCAGACAGGAGTGGAGTGCCAGCACCAGAGCCAGCACTCGTAACTCATTGCTTCTCTCAGGCCGAGCGTCGCTATACAGCTCGGCGACGTCATTCAAAGCGTAACCCGTAGAGGCTTTTAGGCGGTCAGCTGCCAGCCCGAGGTAGTCGGCGCCCCTTTTCCTGGGTATGGCGTGGGCCATATGGAACCAGAAAAAGCCCAAGGCCGCTTGATCGAGCCTGGACACTCTATCGTGTTCAACAGTCCATTTCCAGGCTTGGTACACGTTGTCGGTCTCCTGTGCCATCTCGCTGAAAGCGATTGACTGCCGAGGTCCTTGCATATCCTTCCACCACTGGGCTACAGCTGCTGAATAGAAGGCACTGTGTCGGTCTCGCACGGCTTCCTCGTTGGTTTGGGACCCCGCGAGCTTGCCAGCCCCGTACTGCTGCACCAATTTGTGGACTTCGTAGAGGTCCTTGCTGGTGAATTGCAGCAATGATTTGTCGATCAGTGATCGCAGTTCGTGGAGTGACGCGCCGGTCACGGCCTGTGCAGCCGTGTGACTGAAGCTGTCCTCGAAGACCGAGAGTTTTGCCAGCACCTCCCGGTCGCGCTCGCTTAGCAATGCCCAGGAGTGGTCCAAGACCACTCGCATACTGCGTTGTCGTTCAGGCAATCCATGCAGGTCCGTCGACAGGAAGTCGAGGTCCCCCGGAATCTGTGCGGCGATCTCAGCCGAGGATAGCATCCTTGTCCAGCTCGCCGCCAACACGAGGGCCAAGGGTATACCGTGCACACGCCGACAGACACGTATGACATCGGCGCAGTTGCCTTCGTTGAGGGTGAAGTCTGGACAGGTACGCTGCGCGCTCATCACGAAGAGTTTGACCGCGCCGTATTCCGCGATCTGATCAAGTTCAGTCTCAGTCTCAGGTTTCTTTGGGTAGCTCATGCCGCCGACGGGGAAGAGAACTTCGCCCATCACGCCTAACCTCGACCGCGAGGTGACCAGAAGCTTGAGACGGGGAGCAGCGTTAAGGATATCGGTCAGCAGGGCCAGTACCTGCTCACGATCAGCCGGGGTGAGCAGATGCTCGACGTTGTCAAGCATCAGAAGCATGTGTCGTCCGCCTAAATAGCTGAGCAGCTGCTGTCGGAGATCACCTGGTTGGCTGAATGGCTGACCCAAAGCCGCGGCGACCGCGGAAACCACCGCGTCCGGGGATTGCGCTGTCGCCAGAGGTGCCCAGTGGACACCATCAGTGAAGCGTTCGGCTTGCTCTTCGGCGACTGCCAGCGCGAGTCGCGTCTTACCGCTGCCACCAGGACCCACCAAGGTCAGTAGGCGGCGATCCGGTGTCGCCAATGACTGTTGGATCTCTATCATTTCGGTTTCCCGTCCCAGAAAAGGTGTAAGCTGCGTCGGCAGTCGTGGTCGAGACCTTGGGCTCTTTGCCTGCCAGGACGGGGTCTCTCTTTTGGCCAAAGCCCTCACACTTCCTGCCTTGATGGCTTGATACAGATCTTTCGTCTCAGGTGCAGGCTTGACACCCAGTTCATTGCTTAGGACCTCGCGCGCACGCAAGAACTGCTTCAAGGCAGCGCTCCGCCGGCCGCTTAGGGCCAGCCACCGCATCAAGTCACGCTGCGCTTCCTCGCACCACGGCTCCAGGTTCACCGCCCGACGTGCGGTCTCGATGGCGCGTTTGTACTCGCCGTCCGCCGCATAGCCAGCCGACAGGTCCCGCAGTGCACTCATCAGTTGGCGGTGCAGCCGCTCTCGCAATATCAGGACCCAGTCGTCGAAGGCCACGCTATCCCCGATGGACAGCCCCTCCAGAAACTCGCCTTGATAGACTGCTACGGCTTCCTCGAGCTCGATCCTGGATCGCCGCGCCTTGTCAGTGAGGGCGGAGAATCTGACGACGTCCACCGAGTAGTCGCTGTCGGGGTTGAATTGCAGCGAGCGGCGCGTGATCAGAAGGAAAGGAGGATCCGCGTGGTGGTCGTCAAGTGCCCCGCGGAGATTCGACAGCGCCTTGCGCAGGCTCGCGCGCGCGGCCTTGTCAGGAGACTCTGGCCACAGTAGACCAGCCAAGGACTCGCGGCTGTGGGAGCGCGTCTTCTCCGCCGCCAGATAGGCCAGGAGCGCGCGCACCTTGTTGGACCGAAAGTCCGTGATCGGGACGCCATCCAGGGTCGCGGAGAACGTACCAAACAGGGACAACGCTAGGTGTGCCATGCTCTTCCTCCCTGCAGGAAACGGGTGCGACGCAATGCCGATGAGGGCACAACATTCGTACTTCTATTATAGCATGGCGCGTGCCAACACCGGCGGGGGAGGTGACGGCGATATCGGATGGCGGTCGCGATTGGTGGAAGACCTTTGAGCTCGAAAGGCAGAGCTCAAAGGTCGCTTTCTAGCGCACCAGGCGTAGGTCGCTGCCCGAGAGCAACCGCTCGACGTCCTCCCGGTCGATCAGGGGCAGGTTCTGCGGGACCGTGAACTTGAGGGCCGACATCGCGTTGCCGTAGGCGAGGCCCGTCTTGAGGTCGGCCTCCATGAGACCGTAGAGCAGGCCCGCCGCGAAGGCGTCACCGGCGCCCAGCCGATTCACGAGCTCCAGCGGCCAGGAGGGCAGGCTGATGACGGCGTCTCCGTCGAACGCCATACTCCCGGCGCCCCCGCACGTCATCACCGCGGCGTAGGGCGTGGTGAGCTCGAATATCCTTCGCAGAGCGGTCTCGCGCTCCGGCTCCTCGCCCAGCAGGATCGCGGCGTCGGCCTCCGTGGTGATGATCAGGTCGACGTAGGCGAGTACTTCTTTCCAAGAGGTCCGGGCGTCCTCCGGGGTCCACAGCTTCGAGCGGTAGTTGAGGTCGAACGAGATCTTGCACCCGGCCTCGCTGGCGCGACGTGCGATCTCGACCGTGCTCCGGCGGCAGGTCTCACTCAGCGCCGGGGTGATCCCCGTCATATGGAGCCATTCCGCCTGCGCGATGTAGTCCCAATCGAGTTCTTCGGCCTCAAGCGTCGTGGCGGCGCTGTCGGCACGGTCATAGATGGTCTTCGTGGGGCGGGGCTTGGCGCCGAACTCGACGAAGAAGGTGCCGACGCGGCCCGAATCGCTCCAGACCACGCCGGACGTGTCGACGCCGTAGCGGCGCGTGCCGTTCACCACCCACCGCCCCAGCGCGTTGCGCGGCAGCTTGCCGATCCACCCGGCGTGCAGGCCCAGGCGCTCCAAGCCGACGGCGACGTTGGCCTCCGCGCCGCCGATCAGCGCGCGGAAGGTCTCGCTGTGCTCCATCAGCTCGTGCCTCGGCGGCCCGAACATGATCATCGTCTCGCCGAGGCAGATGACGCGCGGAGGAGAAGTCATGGTCTTAGGCTTTCGCTATCTCCAGTTGTCCGTTACCAGTTATCAGTTACCGGTTCTGACGGTAAAGGTCTTCATACCTACCGATCCACGCCAACTGTGAGAGTGGGCGCCGGATTGTCCACAGCAGCCGAGATTCTTAACTGACAACCGATAACGGGAAACTGGTAACTATCCGTTTTCCAGAAGTCCCATCTCCCTGTACGCCGCCAGCATCGCCTCGGCCCTGTCCGCCGCCACGGGCAGGATCGGGCGCTTGGGTACGCCGGCGTCGACGCCCCGCGCCTGGAGTACGGTGTAGCACGCGGCGTTGGTCGACTCTGGGATGTGGAGGATCTTGCGGGCCTTGAGGACGCGCATCTGCAGCCGGGCTGCCTTCTCATACTCACCGGCCTTGAAGGTGTCCCACAACTCCGCCATCAGCTCGGGGAAGACGTTGGCCAAACCAGAGACGCAGCCCTTGGCACCCGCCATAAAGGCCGGCAGCGCGATGCCCTCGGTGCCGACGACGAAGTGGAAGTCCGGATAGTCCTCTTCCATCTCCAAGACGAAGTGGGCGAATTCAATGTAGCCGAACCCGCTGTCCTTGATGCCCTGAACGCCGACGTCGGCCAGGTGGTGCAGGAAGCTTGGCGAGATGTCCACGCCCGAGGCCTTAGGGTTGTTGTAGACGAAGACGGGGGTGTCGACAGCTGCCACGAGTTCCCGGAAGTATTCGATCACAGCGCGCTCGGCGTGCCGATGATAGTAGGGCGAGACCGACGCGACGTAGTCGGCCCCGACGGCCTCGGCGTGCTGGGCCAGCTCGACGGACTGAGCCGTCGACGTCGTCCCGACGTGGGCCACGATCGTGAGGCGGCCTTGGTTTTGATCGATGACGATCTCATGGACCTGCTTGCGCTGCTCAACGGTCATAATAGGGCCGGAGCCGTAGGTCCCACAGATGAAGAGCCCGTGCGACCCGCCTTCGGCCTGGAAGTCGACGAGGCGGCGTAGGCCCTCCTCGTAGACATCGCCCTCAGGTGTGAAGGGTGTGGTGAGGGGTGGAATGATACCGAACAGTTCTCTGGACATGTTACCTCCTAATGGTAGTTGTGAGTTAATCTAGTTCGTTGAACCGTTTGTCGATGTAGGGGCGAAGCATTCCCGAAATGGTGGCCGTGGACAGAGGCCCCTGTGGGCGCGTGATAGATGGCGAATCCGATGACTGATGTCGGGAATGCCTCGCCCTGCGCCGCGTGATCCGACCACGCCTCGTCCTACGTCGCGTTGTACGGGAAAGCCGGCTCGAATCCGATGAGGTTCCGCGCCTTCCCGATGCTCACCAACGCCTCCGTGCCCTTCACCGGGCGCTTCCAGACCTTGACGCTGGGGAACCAGACCTCGATGAGGTCCCGTGAGGGGATGTCGACGAAGTTGTGATCGTCGGTGACGAAGACGGCGTGGCTGCCCTCGTAGTCCGCCAGCAGTCCTTTTTCGGCAGCCTGAGCCGCGTCGCGGGCATCCAGGCTGGTCCAGAAGTTGGACCGTCCGAACATGATGTAGCCGTCGGGGAACGAGAGGTCGAACTCGGCCTCCCACTCGCGCGAGCGGGCCCGCGCCCTGAAGTCTTCGATGATCCCCCGGACCCTTTGGCTCCGCCGGGGCTCGGGCAGCGCCATGACCTCCGGCGTCTGCTCCTTGCATCCTTCGAGGAAGTCCCGCAGAAGGGAAGGCCCCGGCACGCTACGGTCGTAGACCGCCGGGAAGCGCATGAAGAGGCTGGTCACGCCCTCGCGTCGCCAGAAATAGCGTCCCACCTCCTCGATGGTCTGCTTGGAGAAGGAGTAGGGGTCCGTGGTGTAGAGGGGATGCGCTTCGTCGATCGGGAAGTAGAGCAGTTGACCCTCGGGAAAGGTGATGCCGAAGTTATAGCCCAGTGCGTTGATCGAGCTGGCACAGACCACGCGCTTGATCCCCGCGTCGACAGCGGACCGGAAGACGTTGAAGGTGCCGAGGACGTTGACCTGAAAGAGCTCGGGCTCCGGCGCCATACTGGGGTGCCGGTAGGCAGCTAAGTGGATCACGCCTTCCATGCTTTCCATATGCTCGTGCAAGCCTGCGAGGTCCATCACGTCGCCCTGCCGGCAGTCCGCGCCGGGGATGGGATCGTCGACCACCAGATCCAGGACACGCACCTCGTGTCCGCGATCCAGCAGCCAGCGGACCGTCGGGCGTCCGACCTCGCCTAAACCGCCGGTTACCAGAATCCTCATAGACGCTCCTTTCGTTCATCCATCTTGACGCCCTTGAAGAAAGGTTCACTCACCGCAGAGAACGCTTTTCTCACCGCAGAGAACGCGGAGAACGCAAAGGTAAAACCAGGAGTATTCAGTGATTTTTATTGCGAAATCGAGAAACAGTAAGTTATCTTTGCGATCTTTGCGGCCTCTGCGGTGGACCACCTTCTTTCAGCAGAGCAGATCTAATGTATCGTTCGCAGATAAGAAAGGCTAGCCTCTCGCTTGCCCCTGTTTCACGACAAGACTGCCTGTCTCGACACCCAGGTCGCGAGCGATGACGGGACACTTGGCCTTGAGCAAGAAGAAGAGCCGTTCGTCGCCGGGACTGAGCGTCTCGTAGTTCGCTTGCCCCTTGGCGATGATGACCCGCGCCTGGTCATACGCGCGCCGGAACTCGGTGGAGGCTCGCGCGAGGATGGTCCCAGGGGCGTCTGACCCGGTGGTGATAAGGTGGGCGACCTCGTGCAAACCCGCCGCTTTGGCGTCGTCCAGGGTCGCGTCGTTGAGCACCGGCGCTCCCTTCGTGACGTAGGTGACGTCGACATCCAGAACCTCGATCAGCGCGCGGTCGAAGACCGTCTCACCGGCGTTGTCGCCGATGTAGAGCATGCTGCGGTGCCGGTCCAGAGCGTGACGGAGTGCTTCCAGGCCATCGGCGATCAAAGGCCGTTGCGTGACCTCGGCGAGAGCGCCTGACAGATCATAGCTTGAGCCGGGCCCGAAGTCGATGATGTTACCGGCGATGGCCATTCTGACGGCCTGTTCAAAGGGATCGTCAGCCTTCCTGATCATCTCGCGCACCTGCGGGAGGAGGTGCTGCGCCCTTTCGGTAGCTCGTTGCTTGACCTCAGCGTAGGGATCGTTGTGGTTCACCAACTCTCGCACATGACGGTGGATCTTGTCGCCGACCGTGGGCGGTGTCATATCCGGGGTCACGGTCTGGAGTATTTCCAGCGTATCCTGCAACACGCGGGCCTGCTGTTCGTCGCTCGCGCCGGCAAATCGCGCGGCGTCCAGGGCCTGACGCAGGAAACACGGATAGCAATCTAGGTAAGTCTTCATCGTCGGAATCGATTATAGGACTCTATGGTCAAATTGTCAATACTCGGGATTGGGTATTAGGTATTGGATGTTTGATATTGGATGCGGAGTAACGATCTCGTTAGCACTAACCAAAATCGAACATCCAACATCCAACATCCAA
>JBNGDU010000010.1:630-7056 GCA_049975025.1 Anaerolineae bacterium | reverse complement strand
GCCACAGCTCTTCCATAGACTGGTGGCGGCGTTCCTTGTTCATCTCAACGGCTTTGGCGATAGCATCGTTGACGCGCGTGCTTACAGATTTGGTGTGTCGGCGGACCGTGTCGAAGTGAAAAAGCTGATCTCCCGGATCCCGCAAGGTCAGCAACTGGTGGAGGGTGGCGCCAAGGGCATAGACATCGGCACGAGCGTCCGTCTGGGCTTTGCCATACTGCTCCGGAGGCGCGTAGCCATCTGTGCCGAACTGTATCGTATCCCGGCGCTTGCCCGGTTTGTAGAAGCGCGCAATGCCGAAATCGATGAGCTTGACCTGGTTGCCGTCCTCGCTAATCATAATGTTGCCGGGCTTCATATCGCGATAGACGATGGGCGGGGATTGACTGTGGAGGAAGGCCAATACGCTACAAAGCTGTTCTGCCCAATCGAGCACCTGCTCCTCCTGGAAAGGATCGATGCACGACTCCAGCAAATTCTGGAGCGTGTTGCCCTCGATGAACTCCATAACCATATAGTGGCGCTCACCTTCCTGTAGATAGTCAGTTACCTTGACGAGGTTCGGATGGTCTAAGCGCGCCAGCAGCTCTGCCTCTCTTGTGAAGGACTCGAGCACGCTTTCCCGCTCAGAAGGCACAATCGCCGTTTCCGACATCTCCTTGATAACCACGATCTTGCCCTGCAATCGCTGGTCTTGCGCCTTGTAGATCGCGCCCATCCCTCCCTGGGCGATCTTTTCCAGGATTAGATAACGTCCGGCGATCGTCTGCATCGGCAGGAGGCTGCCGGTGCCAAAGCCGGACGTCGGCGGAGGCCAGGTGGGGCGATCCTGAGATGCCGCCGCTGTCTCAATAGGCGTTGTCGGGGCGCCGCACTTACGGCAGAAACGCGCGCCCGGCCTCAGTCGACCGCCGCACTGCGGACACCGAAGCTCGGGGACTTGCGGCGCCACCTCTTTCGATGAAGGAACCTCATCCGGCGAAGGCAACGGGTGACCGCACTGGTTGCAGAAGCGGGAACGCTCACGAAACGCGGCACCACAGAAGGGACAGGTGAGCTGCGGGCTACTACTATCTTGGACTGAGCTGCCAACGTCATTGACTGAACTGTCGACCTCATCGGAAGTCATCGCCTCCATCCCCGCAGACTGTGCCGCCGCCACGGGAGCACCACAATGTCTGCAGAACAGGGCTCGCGAGGGAAGCTCCTCGCCGCAGTTGGCACAGATCCTCACGGAGGTATCGGCGCGCGGCGCTGGTGTGATGCCGTCCAAGGGCTGACCACACTGCCGGCAAAAACGAACGCCATCGCGATTAGGCGCCTGGCATTTCGGACAGATGACCACGATATGCCGTCCTCACATAGGGGTAGTTGGTAAAGACAAATCCTGTAGGATCCCGTCCCGTTTTTATGTTACCCGCACTTTGTCCAAAGCACAAGCTCGACCGCGTGAGGCGCCCCTCATTCTCGCCACGAGTTAGGCCTGACGTGGCACCTGAGCGCCTGTCATTCCCCACGTCAGAGATCCTGTCAGGGGTCCGGTTGATCCCTGGAAATTGAGCCATGTCCGTTAGGCCCCTGCCGGGTTGCATCGTGTCCACGTATGTGTAGACTTGAGTGACAGATCGCGAGTGAGCTTGCGGAGGTCCCTCATGGTGACTGACTCGCCCGACCCAACATCATCTCGCCCCGTTCTCAAGGGCTTGGGGCTCTCCAGCACCGCTGCTTTTATGGTGACAGCGGTGCTGGTAGGCGTGCTCACCAGCGGCGTCTCCATTGGCTTCGTTTGGCTGATCCGCCTGCTGACGCGGTGGTTTGACGAACTCCGAAGCTCGTGGATGGGCATCGCACCGCTCCTAACGGTGCTGATCCCGGCGCTGGGCGGGCTGGCGGCGGGCCTTCTCATCACCTACATTGCCGTTGAAATCCGCTACGGAGGTATCTCCGAGGTGTTGCAGGCGATCGCGCTGCGAGGTTCCCGTTTGCGCGGTCGCATCATCTGGGCCAAGCTGCTGGCAACGGCGCTCTGCATCGGCACAGGGGGAGCCGCTGGTCGGGTTGGGCCGATCGTCCTAATCGGTGCAGCCCTGGGTTCCCAGGTCGGTCAACGGTTCCGCTTGACCGATGAGCGCATCCGCAACCTCGCAGCCTGCGGCGCGGCAGCGGGCATCGCCACAACCTTCAACGCGCCCATCGCCGGCGTGATCTTTGCGCTGGAGGTCATCTTGGGCGAGTTCACCGAGACCTTCTTCGCCACCATCGTGATCTCAGCCGTCACGTCCAGCATCATCAGCCGCAGCGTGCTGGGAACCGATGTGGCCTTTGAGATACCGGCTCACGGGCTGGCCCAACCGCTGGAGATCCTTTTCTACGTACCCCTGGGCACGCTGGCGGCGCTCGTCGCTTGGGCCTTCATCAAGTCCTTCTACGCCACCAGGGACCTGACCGAGAGAGCGCATCGCATACCGCCTCCCCTGCGCCCGGCGCTCGGCGGACTGCTGCTGGGTGCCTTAGCGCTCATCGTACCTCAGGTACTGGGTGGCGGCTTCGACCAAGTCGAGGTGGCGCTCAACGGGCAGCTGGCCCTGCCTCTGATGGCCGTGCTTGTCGTGGCCAAGCTGGTCGCAACCGACGCGACGATGGGAACCGGCAGCTCCGGCGGCGTCTTTGCGCCGGCGCTCTTTATGGGCGCAATGCTGGGCGGCGCTTTCGGCGAAGCGCTTCACCTCCTGCTGCCCACCATGCCGATCGCACCCTCAGGCACATATGCACTGGTCGGGATGGCCGCCGTCTTTGGTGCGGCAGCTCACGCACCGATGACGGCTCTGCTCATCGTCTTCGAGATGTCGAACAGCTACAACCTGATTCTGCCCTTGATGCTGGCGACGGGACTCAGTACGGTGATTGCGCGCGCATTAGAACCAGAGTCCATCTACACGCTTTCGCTGGCGAGGCAAGGAATTCACGTTGAGCGCGGTCAGGAGATGGACGTCCTGCAGAATGTGCGAGTGGACCAGGCCATGATCGACGAACCGGTGACGATACAGTCGACCAAACACCTGAACGAGCTGGCGACACTCATCGACCGGACCCACCACGGCGCCTATCCCGTACTGGAGTCCGACGGCGCGATCGCGGGCATCGTATCACGACAGGATCTGGCAGCGGCTCGCGAACGATGGGAGGACTGGGACGAGCATCGGATCAGCGAGATCTACAAGCAGAAGGTGATCTCCGCCTACCCCGACGAATCGGTCTCTGTCGCTCTGCAGCGCATGGGCGTGCATAACGTCGGCTGGTTAGCAGTGGTGAATCGGGACAATCCCCAACACATCGTGGGCATTATCCATCGCAGCGATGTCGGCACGGCTTACCAGCGCGCGCTCCAGGAGCGGGGTGTGTCGCGCCGTGACGCGGTGCGGCAGCGCCTGGAGGCGCAGGCCGCCGAAGTCGTCGTCGATCTGGACGTGCCGCCCGACTCCCCGTTGGTCGGTTTGCCGATCCGCGCGGTCTCCTGGCCCGACGGCTCGCTGATCGTCGCCGTCCACCGCGATGACGAGGTCTTGGTCGGACACGGTGACGTCGTCATCCAACCCGGCGACCAACTCAGAGCCTATGCCCGCAAGACGAGCGTGCCGGAACTTCGAGCTCTCATCGGCGACCTCGACAGCGAGCCCGGACCGGGAAGCAGCTAGCTGCCCGATCCCTGTGAGCGTCTACTGTTCTACAATCGGCATCCGACTACACTATGCCGTGCAGTAGATGATCCGATGGTCGTAGACTGGGGAGGGATGATGCGATTTCTTGAGACAAGTGACTTCAGGTGGGCCCGCCGCGTTAGAAAAGACGACATTTACAACCTCTACCTGTCTGATGCTGCCGACACGCTCGACGAAACACTGGTAGCTGAAGTCGGCATCGGCTTCTACGCTCGCTGTCGAACCATAAGCATGGTTATGGTCACTTAGCTTCTAAGGAGGACAACTGGATGAGAATCACGAAACTTGAGACGTTCCTGGTGAAACCCCGCTGGCTCTTCCTGAGGATCCACACCGATGAGGGCCTGGTGGGACTCGGCGAGCCAATTCTGGAGGGACGCGCACTGACCTGCGCCCAAGCCGTGGCGGAGCTTGAGCCCTACCTGATCGGCAAGGACCCCACCCGGGTCGTGCATCATTGGCAGGCGATGTATCGTCATGCCTTCTACCGCGGCGGCCCATTGCTCACCAGCGCCCTGAGCGGCGTGGATCAGGCGCTCTGGGACCTGGCGGGCAAGGCGCTTGGCGTGCCTGTCTACAAGTTGCTGGGTGGCCCCACGCGGGATCGAGTCCGCATCTACAAGGGGGGCGCCCGCCCGGAGAATATCAAAGAGTGGATCGACAAAGGCTTCACGGCCTTCAAGACCGGCGTCGCAAAGGAGCGCCCGGCGCGCATCATCGAGAGCAAAGCGTTCATCGACAAGGCCGTCGCGCACTTCGCGGCGCTGCGCGAGACGGCAGGGCCCGAGATCGATATCGCCATCGATTTCCACGGCGCCATCAGCCCGCAGACGGCGAAGATCCTGATCCACGAACTGGAGCCCTACCAGCCCATGTTCATCGAGGAACCCGTGCAGTGTCAGAACGTCGACGTGCTCGCGGATCTGGCCCGCAGCACGCACCTCCCCATCGCCACCGGCGAGCGGGTCTTCACCAAGTGGGGCTTCCGCGAGGTGCTGGAGAAGCGGGCCGCCAGCATCCTACAGCCAGATCTCTGCCACGCCGGCGGCATCTCCGAGGTGCGGTTGATCGCGGGCATGGCCGAAGCCTACTACGCCGGCATCGCCCCCCACAATCCCCTGGGCCCCATCGCGTTGGCGGCCTGCATCCAGCTCGACGCCTCGATTCCCAACTTCCTAGCGCAGGAGCACACGACGCTGGGCGAGGGTTACCTCAAAAAGCCCTTTACTTTCAGGGATGGTTACGTGGAACTGCCCACCAAGCCCGGCCTGGGTATTGAGCTGGACGAGGATGCGATGGCAGACAAGATCGACCACGACTGGCGCAACCGTGAGGCTTACGACGCCTTCGATGGATCGGTGATGGATTGGTAAGCGGCAGTTATCGGTTTCCCGTTTCCGATTACCAGTTAGTGGTATAGATTCGCAGCCGGCAGTATCGCCACAGTGTGAGCCTGAGAGCCGCACGGAACTTCGTCCTCGCGCGGCTCTCGCATCCTTTTGGCGGCGTCGCCACATCGTGTAGTAGCCGCGGTCAAGAAGCTGCGTACCGTCATGATCATGCCGGCCCTATCATCCGGGCCAGAGCTGTCGACCGCCGTCGACGCGGAGCACCTGACCGGTGACGAAGGAGGACGCGCCGCTGACGAGAAACGCCACCGTGCGCGCCACCTCAATCGGCCAGCCGTAGCGCTCCAGCGTGCCATCGTGCACCTTCATGTCCTCGTCGGTGGGCCGGCTGGCGAGGAAGCGCGGCGTGACGATCAATCCGGGCGCCACAACGTTGACGTAGACGTTATGGGGACGCAACATCGCCGCCAAACAGCGCGAGTACTCGTGCACGGCGGCCTTCGCGGTGCTGTAGATCGCCCCGGACGCGTGCCCGCTCATGCCCGCGATGCTGCCGATGTTGACGATCCAGCCGGACCCGCGGGCCATCATCTCCGGCGCGACCTCCCGGCAGCACAGGATGCACGTCATCAGGTTGCGATCCAGCACCGTCCGGATGTCCTCCACGGAGATGTTCACGGGATCGTTGCCTGAAGGCTTTCCGGCGTTCTCACCCATCGTGCCTTGGGACCCGATATCGCCGCCAGCGCAATTGACCAGGATGTCGATATGACCGAAGCGCTCCCGGACCTCGCCGACCACCCGTTTGACCGTCGACTCCGTCGTGAGATCCCCCCAGACAGACATCACCTTGGCGTCGTGCTCGCCTGCGATGGCTTGCGCCACCGCCTCCAGCGATTCGGCCTCGCCAAACGCCCGAGTTGAGTAGGGTCCGGTGCCGTGCACGACCACCCGTGCCCCCAAACTCGCCAGGTGATCCGCGATCACCCGGCCGATGCCGCGCGAGGAGCCTGTCACCCAAACCACTTTGCCTTCCAATCCTCTCCCTTTCATCATGGGTCAACCCCTCCAATACTAAGAGCTCGCTGCATATAGCCGACAACTTGAGAATCGGAGGAAAACGGAGCCCCGCAGAGCACCCCAGAGACTCATACAGAGAGCCCTCTCTCCTTCGCTTAGTTGTTCCTCTGTTTCATCGATGTAATCTGTGTGTTTGTGTATCTGTGTAATCTTAATCTGTCGGCTGCGGATCTGTGTAATCTGCGTAATCTGTGGATCTGCGTAATCTGTGGATTTGTGGATCTCGTTGTTCCCAAACTAAACGCCTAAACCAGCGTCTGGAGCGCGTCATCCATCAC
>JBNGDU010000010.1:0-620 GCA_049975025.1 Anaerolineae bacterium | reverse complement strand
CGCAGAGCACCCCAGAGACTCATACAGAGAGCCTTCTCTCCTTCCCTTAGTTGTTCCTCTGTTTCATCGCTCTAGTCTGTGTGTTTGTGTATCTGTGTAATCTGCGTAATCTGTGGATCTGCGCAATCCGTGGATCTGTGTAATCTGCGTAATCTGTGGATCTGTGGATCTGTGGATCTCGTTATTCCCAAATTGAACGTCTAAACCAGCGTCTGGAGCGCGTCATCCATCACGTTCAACGTCTCTTCGATGTCGTCCATCGTGTGAGCACTGGAATAGCCGTGGTGCGGTGAGAGATAGTGCAGATAGACCCCCCGTTTCAAACAAGCCAGGTGGAACTTGCGCATCATCTGCAGGTCCTGCTTGGCCACCTCGCGATAGTTGCGCGGCTCCTCATCGAGCCCAAACAGCAGGCCGAAGCGCGCCCCCACCCCTTGCACCCAGGCTTTGACCCCGCGACGATCCAGGATCTCGCGCATGCCGCTGTAGAGCCGCTGCCCCAAGGCGTCCAGGTGCTCGTAGAAGCCGGGAGCGGTGACCTCATCGAGGAGCGCGCGAATGCTGGCGACCAAGACAGGCGGGGCATTGTACGTTCCGCTGTGAAGCGCAGGTCCTACGGG
>JBNGDU010000009.1:0-4808 GCA_049975025.1 Anaerolineae bacterium | reverse complement strand
GCGTCGGAAGCTCCGGCGCCAGCGCCTTGCAGTGAGCGCCGAGGTCGTGCAGGCATGCTAACCTGGTGGGATCCTTGCGCCCGACCTCGAAGGTCAGGTACCAGCCCTTGAACGCCTCCCGGTCGCTATATCGCGCCCAGGCCTCGTCGATGAACGCGCGTCCTAGATCCAGATGCTCCGCAATCGTCCGCTTCCGTGGTGCATAGGTGACGGAGTCGTAGGTCCCGAAGTAGAAATCCATATCTTGCGCCTCGGCCAGCGAGAGGAACAGGTCCACCAGGTCCTCGTAGACGGGGTAGATACCGACCTCGCGCTGCAAGACCTCGGAAGGATAGGTGGCGGTCCGTCCGCACCCCGCGCGTATCAGGATCACGGTGTCGATCCCGACCGCTTTCATGATCTCAAACTCCCGGGCCCACTGCCGGCGCCCCCAGTTGTTCGACGGAATGTCGTGGGTGATCTCGTCCAGGAACGTGCCGGTGATCTTCATCATGCCTCCTTCAGCGGTAGGGGTGATCCATACAGGGTTGAGCGTATGTAATCTTTGTAATCTGCGTGATCTGTGGATCTTAGCGGACCTGTAGCGCGAAGACGTCGGCGTCTGCCAGCCTGAACCGCAGCCGGATCGGGCGATCCACGAGCGCGCCCAGGTCGCGCTTGCCGCGCCACGTCATCATGGCGTCGAGGCTGTCGCCGTACCAGGGATCCGCGTCCGCCAGCGTATAGCCGGGTAGCGGCGCGCCCTCTTCGTCCTGGATCTCGACGCGGATCGAGCCCGCAGCGGAGGTGCTGGCGTTGAGATGGAGAGCAAACGGACCGGCCTCTCGCCGGGGCGTCGCGAAGCTGAGCGGCTCCGTGACGCATTCGCCGCCACGATAATCCGCGTGCAGCGACACAAAGCCGTGGGGGCGCACGCTCAGCCGTCGCAGGCGCGGTCGCGCCGTCGCGTGGCGGTAGTGCTCGCTGATGTAGAGCGACCATTCGGTCGCCGAGGTTTGCACGAGACCCCAGGTGGGATAGTTGTTCCTATCCGTCCAGTTGAGCGGATCGAGGCCGGGCCGTACCCAGGCGTCCAGGTAACGCGTCCAGGTCACGCCGTCGCGGCTGGCCATGAAGAGCGCGTCGTTGACGCCGGGATAGGGATGGTCAGGTTGGGGGACCCGATCCTGGACATACCGGTTGGGGAAGGAGAGGAGGATGTGCTCGGCGCCAGGACAGGGGACCACAGCGTTGGTGTAAAGCTGCACGTCGCGCCGTCCGTCGATGTAGCGGTTGGTTTTGGGTGGGGTCCAGTTCACGCAATCGAGCGACGTCGCGCTCTGAATGGCTCGAACCGGTGTGGCCTCAGCACCCAGCAGGTCCTCCTCGTCCTGCTCGCCCAGGCCTTCGAAGTAGCGCGTGTAACAGCGATAGTGGCCGGCGAGGGCGTCCCAAAAGGCGGTGTTGATCGTGTCGAAGGTACCGGACATCTCGATCGGGTTGTCCTGCAGCAGATGCCAGCGAAGCCCGTCGGGAGAGCCGAGGGCGTAGAGCTTGCGCCAGGCGCTGGAGAGGCCCTTGTAGCGGGCATCGGGATCGCAGTCCGGGTTCGTATCCAGGAACGCCGGTGGGATGCGCGGCGCGGACTGGACGGCCAGCAGGTTGTTGTCGCGGCTGCCCTCGAACTCGACCAGGCCGAGGTTTGGGCGGGTGAAGCTGAGGCCGCCATCGGTGCTCTCAGCCAGGGCGATGCGCTGCAGGTCCTCATCCTCGCGGTCGGGGATCGCGGCCCGGTAGTAGAGGCGCACGCTCCCGCCGTCCTGGACGAGGCTCTTGAAGCCCGCGACGTTGTCCTCCCAGGCGGCGTCGGCCTCGAAGACGACCTCGCGCCGTTCGGGATGGTGGAGTCTCAGGTGCGCGCCATCGAGACGGTCGATGAACCCATCGTTGACAAAGAGCTCAAGGCGTGATCCTATGACGCGGTCTGGTGTGTCTGTCATTTTCTTAGCTCCTCTCGGATGTCGGGTTCGTTAAGGGCACGGCGGCGAGGCGTGTCGGGCCGGCGTGTCGTTCCTCAGGCCCCGGCGTCGCGCCGACACGCGTTCAGGACACGCATCAGGTCGTGGGTCTCCTCAATGGGCACGAACGGAGGCTTATCCAGGGCATAGTACTCGTAGCATTGTGCGTAGAAGTCGACCGGTTCATAGTCTGAGAAGGGCACGATCTCCTCTCGCCAGGGGATAGATTCGTCGATGTTGCCGTACTTACGCTCAGGCGCCACCAGTTCTGTGTGGACGACGCCGTCCCCAAGCTCGTCGGGCCGGTAGTAGCGCACGTGCCAGGCCGCTTCATCCTCGGTCATCACGATACTGCCGTGGGCGCCCAGGATATGCCAGGGGCGGATGGCGTGCGCCGCTGCCATGTTGATGTCGACGTCGAGGATGACGCCGCTCTGGGTCTCGATGACGGTCTTGACGACGTCCTCGGCGTCGCCGAGGCTGGCGATGGTGCGCAGGGCGCAGCTCACCCTCTTCGCGGATGAGCCCGCCAGGTAGATCAGCTCATCGATGTAGTGGGCGCCGTAGTTGTTGAGCATCCCGCCGCCGTATTGACTGAAGGCCTGCCAATCGTTGCGGCGATAGTAGTCAGAGCGCCCGCGCTTGAGCATGTAGAGGGGACCGATGAGGCGTCGGCGCAGGATGTCCTGCAGCGCTACAACCTCGACCCTCGCGCGGTGGGGCTGGTAGATCATCAGCTTCCGATCGTGGGCTGCCATCGCGGCGATCATGCGCTCCGCCTCGGCCAGCTTCGGGGCCATGGGCTTGTCGCAGAAGACATCGCATCCATGCTCGAAGGCGGCGACTGTCTGATCCGCGTGGAAGGGGGTGGGCGAGGCGATCACGACAAGATCGAGATTCTCTTTGTCAAGGAGCGCCTCGGCATCGGCGTAGGCGTGGACGTCATACGTCGTCTCGGCCTCCTCACGTCTGTCGGCGAGGGGATCGACCACGGCGACCAGCTCGAATCCCTCGTGCGACTTGACCTCGGGGAGATGGAACTGCCACCCGATGCGCCCGAGACCGATCACGGCGGTGCGTAAGGTACGAGTCATAGGTTGCGCCTCCTGTCTCATGGATGTATGCTGATCTTAGGCGCGTAAGCGGATGTGTCAATGGAAGGAATGAACGAGTAACGAGCAATCGATAACGAGTAAACGGCGACGTCCCGCGGGACCGATCACTCGTCAATTGTCACTCGTTACTCGTAGCTTTACGTTTCACACCGGCTCTTTGCGAGCAACACGGAGGTAACCCATGCCCGGACCCGGAATGGACCTTATCGGTGAGGAGGAAAAACGACAGATCTTGGAGGTGATCGAGGGCGGTTATCTCTTTCGCTATGGAAGCGCCGACAACCCGGCCTTCAAGGCCAAGGTCTACAACCTGGAGCAAGCGGTCGCCGACCTGATGGACGTCGACTACGCTGTGGCCGTCAACTCCGGCACGACGGCGCTCCTGGTGGCCCTGCTGGCGCTCGGCGTTGGGGCGGGCGACGAGGTCATCGTCCCCGGCTACACCTTCATCGCCAGTATCTCGTCGATCGTCTATGCCCGCGCTGTCCCGATCCTGGCCGAGATCGACGAGACGCTCAATCTCGATCCCGAGGATGTGAGAAAGAAGATCACGCCGCGGACCAAGGCGATCATGGCGGTTCACATGCTGGGCAACCCGGCGCGGATGGACGAGCTCAAGGCCATCGCCGACGAGCACGATCTGCTCTTGATCGAGGATAGCGCTCAGGCCTTCGGCGCAAGTTACAAGGGCCGCATGCTGGGCACGATCGGGGACGTGGGCACCTACAGCTTCAATGTCTTCAAGACGATCACAGCGGGCGACGGCGGCATGGTGGTCACCGCCGACGAGACCACCTACCGGAGGGCCTTCGCCGTTCACGATCAGGGCCACTCGCCGCTGCGGATGGGCGTGGAGGTGGGGCAACGCCCTTTCATGGGTTTGGATTTCCGCATGACCGAGATCGCGGCCGCCGTTATCCTGGCGCAGCTCGGGAAGCTCGACCGCATCCTGACTCACTTGCACGCAAATAAGCAGCGCTTCAAGGAGGGGATCGCCGACCTGCCCGGGCTCGAGTTCCGAAACCTGCCCGATCCTGAGGGTGAGCTGGCGACGCTGTTGACCGTCTTCCTGCCCACCGAGGAAATCGCGCGAGCCATCGCGGCCGACCTGAACACCCGGGTGGTGGCGGAGTCGGGTTGGCACGTCTACCGGAATATGGAGCATCTACTTCAGAAGCGCGTGCCGACCGCCGAGGGGTGGCCCGATACCCATCCGCGCTATACCGGCGACGAGGTCGAGTACTATGCCGGGATGCTGCCGCAGACCGACGCCTTGCTCGCGCGGGCCATCAACATCGGCATCGGCGTCATCGATCCCGGTTTGGGGTCTGCCTTCGGCGTCTCCATGCTCGACGGCCCCGACGTCGTCGACGCCCGCGTCGCCGAATTCCGCCGCGTTGCCGGTAGGTACCTCAGTTAGGACGCGGTTAGGGTAATCGCGTTTAGGGCTCGTAGCCCCGTCCTCGGGGCGGCTTGAGCACAGGATGGCCTTTGCAGCGGGGCTTTTCGCACCGAAACTACCCCCGAGACGGGGGCTACGAGCCTCTACATCCAATGCAATTGCCCTGGGACGCGGTTTGGGTGCGGGTCAGATTTCCGCATCGTGTCCCGCCCAACCCTAAAGGTGCGGGTCATGAAAGCACCATGGCAGCACGCCTGATCACTGTGAGACATCACCGCCGCACCTTTAGGGTTG
>JBNGDU010000008.1:0-6866 GCA_049975025.1 Anaerolineae bacterium | reverse complement strand
TCAGCGCGCTCTGCACCTGGTGCATCGACCGCGCCATCATCGCCCAATATCGATGCCTGGTCACCAACATCGGTTCTTATAGCATCGCCCACGCGCTCCACTTCGACCGCTACTTCACCCAGGAGAGCATCTATCTGAACCAGGATAGGTCCACCATCGGATGACGAACCCAATGGATCAAACAGCTATGAAGTCCTCACGTTTTCACGTTTCATACCGTGACCCGTGACGTTTCACGAGCAAAGGAGCAATGCCATGTCCTTTACGATTCCGTCCTACCTCACCGACTATGCCGAGCTCTACCGCCGCGACCCGCGAGCGGCGGCGCTGGCGTGGTTCGCCGACGCCAGATTCGGCCTCTTTATGCACTACGGGCTCTACAGCTCGTTGGGCCGCGGCGAGTGGGTCATGTACCGCGAGGCGATCCCGATCGCGGAATACGAGAAACTGCAGGCTCAGTTCACGGCTGAGAACTTCGACGCGGACTTCATCACAGACCTGGCGTTGGACGCCGGCATGCGGTACGTCAACATCACATCACGCCACCACGACAGCTTCTGCCTCTTCGGAAGCGCTGCCTCCGACTACACCAGCGTTCAGGCTCCCGCCGGGCGCGACCTGGTCGGGGAGTTGGTCAAGGCCTGCGCCGAGAAAGGCTTGGGCCTCTTCCTCTACTACTCCTACGCCCTGGACTGGCGCCACCCTTACTTCTACTCGCGGGATGTCTTCGAGATGGCGCGTCCCGACTACGACGAACCGGAGCCGCGCTATAGGTGGGAGAAGGATGAGGATTTCCAGCACTACATCGACTTCGTCCACACCCAGGTCCGCGAGCTGCTCATCAACTACGGGCCGCTGGCAGGCATCTGGTTCGACCCGATCATGGGCTACTACGCCCGACCGGACCTCTTCCCGATCGCGGAGACCTACGCGATGATCCGAGAGCTCCAGCCGCAGGCGCTGATCGCCTTTAAGCAGGGGGCCAACGGCGACGAGGACTTCGCCTCTCCCGAGCGCCACGGCCACTCCCTGGCCGATCGGGTGCGTGAGCGCATCGGAGATAGGCAGGCTGAGGTGGCGCAACGGGCCTGGGAGGGCAACAAGCATCAGCACAACGAGATCTGCGATACGCTTCAGCCGAGCGCTTGGGGTTATGCAAAGGCCGACGATGGTAGCCACAAAGGGCCCGATCAGGTGATGGAGATGCTGGACCAGGCCGAGACGCAGAACTGCAACCTCCTGCTCAACACCGGTCCACTACCCGACGGGTCGATCCACCCAGAGGACATCGCGACCCTGCGGGAGGTCGGGCGACGCTTGAGATAGGTTTGCCGATGATTGACGGACGACGCAAATAACCGCTCTGTTGCCAGCTTCTGGGAGACCACAAGGACGGGCTGCGAGCAAGAAGAGACAACTAAGCCTGCTTCCTGCCTCTAAAGAGAGGATCGCAGCCTCCCAGAAGGCTCGAAGGAGCTTCTAACCGGGCCCCGCTAACGTCGAAGCCGATAGGGTTGGGCTTTCGGCTATCGGCTTCGACGTAAAGCTGAATCTCGGTGACCCGATCCTCCTTTGGGACCTTCACGTTGGAATGGTAAACCTCACGCCGTTCGCCCGTCGTCTGATAGCCTTGGGCATGCGCCCAGACACGAAGAGCCTCGATGGTTGTGTGCAATTCGGTGATGTTCCCACGATGACAGGCAGCCAACACGGTACGTCGTGCTAACCACTTAACGACGATTTCCGCGTCGGTGGGGCTCACAGGCGCCGACACGGCCCACTGGATCTCACACGGCGTCTGCTGCAGCTCTTCGCCACCGAGCCCAAAAACACAGCTAGGAGGTCCTATCAGGGTGCACCCCTTCCGCTTCGCCCAGTCGCGCAGGATCCACATGCTGGAAGCCACGTTGAGGAGACCGCGGAAGCGAACGCAGGCCACCAACTGCGGCTCGATCACCTTGATCTCAAAAGGTAAGTTCCCGTGAGGGAAAACAGTGCTCTCATCAAACATCTACCACCAGCCTTTACGTCCCGGAACTTGGATTCTGACTCCATCATAGAGAGGGAACGTCTTACGAGCGTCTTTTCCTCGCACCGAATTCCCGTCCGGCGCCCTGCTGGTGCGGGATGAACGGACAATCCGCGAATTCCCTTCCATGATTCGAGAAATTGGGGTATGATTGGAGTGATGGTCGAGAAATCATCGGCTTTACCCAAAGCGCGACTCTTTCTCCTCGGAACCCCTCACGCCGAGATTGGCGAGCAGGTCGTCACATTCTCGCATCGAAAGCCACTGGGCCTGCTGGCCTACCTCGCCGTGACCCGGCGGATCCAGAGTCGCGAAACGCTCGCGACGTTGCTGTGGCCGGAGCACGACACGTCGCGCGCGTACGCGTACCTGCGTAACGCGATTTGGCAGTTGGGTCAGACCCCCCTGGGCCCGTGGCTCATCACCGAGCAGGAAACTGTCCTCGTCGACGAAGCGCTCGTGGTCGACGTACCACAACTAGAGGCCCATCTTGCGGCGACCCGTGCGCATGCTCACGCCCCGGAGAGTCTCTGTCCCGAATGCGTCTCCCACCTCGTCGAGGCGGTATCACTCTTTCAAGGCGATTTCATGGCAGGATTCACGCTCAGTGACAGTCCTGACTTCGAGGAATGGCAGTTTCTGCAGGCCGAACACCTACGCCAGGGCGCTGCCTACGCAATGGAAACCCTCACACGCTATCATAGCGCTCGAGGTGATCCTGATGCGGCCCTTTCGATGGGCCGGCATTGGTCGGCATTGGATCCCCTTAACGAGACGGCGCATCGGGCATTGATGACGCTCTATGCGCAGACCGGGCAGCGAGGCACGGCGCTTCACCAGTATGAGACGCTACTGCGCAATTTGAGGGCAGCGCGACTTGAGCCGTCTTCCGGGACCGTGACGCTCTATCGGCAAATTCGCGGGGGCGAGATCAAGGAGGAGATCACGCGCGTCGTGCCGGAGACACCGACCGCTCCTGCGACACCGCGGCATCGACAAAATCTCCCGGCACAAACGACGGCGTTCGTGGGACGTGAAAACGAACTGGCAGAGCTGTACGATCTGCTGCTGCTCCCCGAGTGCCGTCTCGTGACCCTCACCGGGCCGGGCGGCATCGGCAAGACGCGTTTGGCGATCCAGGCCGCCTATGAGCAAATCGGCGCCTTTCCCGATGGTGTGATCTTTGTCGCGCTGGCCCCGGTGACGAGGGCCGAGTCGATGGTCCTGGCGATCGCGGAAGCCCTAGGCGCGACTTTCTATCCCCAGAGCTCGATCAGTCCGATAAAGCAACTTCTGACCTATGTCGGTCAGAAGAGAACACTCTTGGTCTTGGACAATCTCGAACACCTTCTCGAATGGGTCGAGTTATTGGTGCAGATTCTGGAAGGAACGCCCAACACGAAGCTCCTGGTGACCTCCCGAGAACGGCTCAACGTCCGTGGCGAGTGGATTCTCGAGTTGCGCGGCCTGCCATATCCGTCAGAGATCACGCCCGGGAACGGGTCGCCTGACACAGCGGATGCCGCATCCTTTGATGCCCCCCTCCTTTTCATCGAGGCCGCTCAACGGATCGGCGCGGACTTCGAACCGGACGCCGACGAGCTGGCCGCGATTGCTCGCATCTGTCGGCTGGTGGAAGGCATGCCCCTCGGGATCGAGCTGGCAGCTGCGTGGACGAAAATGCTGTCCTGTGCCGAGATCGCTGAGGAGGTGGAGACCAGCCTGGACTTCCTGACGATGACCTTGCGTGACCTGCCGGAGCGTCACCAAAGCCTCCGCGCCGTCTTCGCCCGCTCTTGGGGATTGCTCTCTGAGGTCGAGCGCCGCAGCTTCCGCGCACTAGCCGTCTTCCGCGGCGGATTCACTCGCGAGGCAGCTCAGATCGTGGCGGGCGCGGATCTATCCGTCCTATCGAGCCTGATGGACAAGTCCTTGCTTCGCCGGACCGTCGAGGGGCGCTATGAGATCCTCGAGGTGCTCCGGCAGTACGCAGAGGAGCAGCTGCTTGCCATACAAGGGGAGACAGAAGCGGTGCGAAGGCAACACGCGCTCTACTACTTACGCCTGCTTCAACGGCTGGAGGGCGCCCTCAAAGGAGGTCTTTGCAGGAGCGCGGCTATGGACCAGCGGACAGCTCTTGATACCCTCCAGCGAGAACTCGACAACATCCGATCAGGCTGGTACTGGGCCGCCGAGGCTGGGGAGTTCGAGGCAATCGAGAGTGCAACGATGAGCCTGGCCCTTTTCTGCGAGATGCGCGGCCGGTTTCGAGAAGGCGTAGCGATGTTCCGCGGAGCCGAGAACGCGCTACGAGCTCAAGCCGGGGATATGCGGACTGAGCTTCTGGGGCTTCTTCTCGCCATGCAAGGTCAGTTTCTGTGCAGATATGGCCACATACGCGAAGGCTGTGCGATCTTGGAACGTGCTCACGACCTACTAGCGGCAGGGCCGGAGAGAGCCTCGCGCGCGCTGGTGCAGATCCTGAGCGCGTACATCGGCGTCGCGCTCTCCCCTGAGGAAAAGCAAAAGCGGCTGGAGAGCAGCCTCCGGACCTATCAAAAGTTGGATGACGCCTGGGGCATCGCTTTGAGCCGGGAAGTCCTTGGCGAGCTTATGACGCAAACTCGGAACTACGCGCCAGCGGAGTCCTTGCTCAAGGAGAGCCTAGCACTGCGGCGCAGCATGGGTGACGTCTGGGGCACCGCTATGACGCTCCACGCCTTGGGTGGAAACGAAGCCTCACAGGAAAAGATGCCGGAAGCCCTGCGCTATCTCAAAGAAAGCATAGCCCTGCGAGAGCAGATCGGCGATATCCGAGGTGTCGCCATCTGCCAGACTCTGATGGCAGCTTTGATCGCGCACTCCGGGGATCTCGCAACGGCTCAAGAACTACACCAGCGGAGTGTGCAAGGCTACCAGGAGGTCGGCGACATCGGCGCCACGGCAACCGCCCTTGCGCATCTGGGGTACATCGCTCGGGAGCGCGGAGATCCGGCACGCGCCAGATCGGTATTCGAATCCGCGCTGGAGAGATACCGCATCGTCGATCAGGACGGCAACACGGCGGAGATGCTGCGTCAGCTCGGTCAGCTCGCGCTGGAGGAGGGCGATCTCACCCAGGCGCGGCGCCACCTCGAAGAAGGCCTCGGCATTGTGAGAAGGCTGGGCCAGGAACAGCGGATCGCTGGGCTTCAAGCTGACCTCGCGCGGACACACGAGGCCAAGACCGCAGGCGACAATGTGGGTGGACGCTAGCGTTCGCCTGAAGTGAAGTAGCGCTCACCATAGAGAGCCTGGTTGGTCAAGCCGGGCAAGGTGAAGACTTGCATCTGAACCTCCACGTCTCGACCTTCGCAACTAGAAGAGCGCGCTCAGTTCATCCACAGCCTGAGCGATCTGTCGCTTGCGGCGCAGGCTTAACCACCCCGCGCTCGCTGACCCGACGACGGTCGCGCCTTGGGCTTCGCACAGCTCTGTCATCTGGGCGAGGGTCTGGTCGCGGCCCCAAGCCTTGGGGAAGATGCCGCCAACAAAACAGGCGACCTTCTTCCCCTCTAGCGAGCGAACCTGCTCTAGATAGACGCGCATCGGCGGCGCCGGCATCCCTCCTCGCACCGGACAAGCGAAGACCAGCGCATCGTAGTCATCAACGACAGGATGCGACTTGAGCTCGGCGGTCGTGTCGCTCATCTGCAACGGTTTCCAGCTCCTGCAACGTCACCGCGTGCCCATCCGCACAGAGCCTCTCCTGCAACCTTTTGGCCACGGAGAGAGTGTTGCCGAAATGAGAATAGACGATAATGCCGATGTTCACGCTTTCGCTCCCTCCCGGTATCGCTTGATCGCGTCTGTGACTTCGGGGATCATCCAGTTCTCATAGATCCACCCGATCCTCTCGAGCTGATACCGGATCGAGGTTCCAGCTGAGCCGCAGTGCGACTCGAAGCCCTCATCCTGTCGATCTAGATCCTCTTGGGATACCCCGATGATCTCTGCGCAGGCGGCGGCCGTGTTGATCAGCGCCCTAGCAAACTCCGAGTAGTACTTCTGATCGCCGATGCCGAGCCGCGAGCGAAGCCGGATGATATCTCGCTGTGAGCCCTCGGGGTAACGCCAGAACCGATCGAAGAAGTCACCGACCGACACCCCGGTCTCGTAATCGCCCCATCGCGCTTGAGGGTCACCCTTCTCCTGAGCGGTCACCTCCAGCGCCTCAAGCTCCTCACACGCGTCAATCGTCGCGTTCATCACGTCGCGAATCAACTGCCAGTCAGTCTTCACGTTTGTCCTCCCCAACTCATGACCCACATAGAGCGCAGTTCGAATCAGAACCGCCCTGCAACGCGCAGCACATAGAGCGCGTCCAGCGTCACAAAGGGGTTCATCACCTTCTTGCGCGACACGGGGCCCCACCCGACCATTGAGCCGCCGCTCGCGGGCGCGTCGACAACCCGATAGTGCTTACCCTCGGCGCGCCAGCCACCGTCGGGCAGCCGCTTCGACTCCAGAAGGTCCAACGCCTCCTCACAGCGCGGGTCGTCGATGTAGCCGGCCTCTGCCATCACCTTGAGCGCGATCAGGATGTCGTAGTGCCAGTAGTGCGGGTACCTCAACTTGAGGAAGCTCTCGTGGATAACGGAGCCATCTCTCCGGCGCCGGAAGAGCCGTCGCTCAAGAAAGACCTCAGCCGCCCTCTCTGCGGCATCCCGGGACGCCCTTGACCCAGTCGCTTTCGTGTGCCACGTCAAACCACGCAACGGCAGCAGTGTCTCGTGGAACGAAGATGTCCTGGCATCCCAATTCCGGTCGCAGTTCCAACCGCCGTCGGGCCACTGCC
>JBNGDU010000007.1:0-2832 GCA_049975025.1 Anaerolineae bacterium | reverse complement strand
CCCGCTGCAGAGGCTGGTCCGTGCTCAGGCCGCCCCGAGGACGGGGCTTTGAGCCTTAGATGCGATTGCCCTACGCCGTCCAGCGGACAGGCACGATCCATGGAAAGAAGATGGGCGTTTGGGCACCGGACGCCCCGCGCCTGGCGCCTCGATCGTCCCCATCGCCCGACAAGCACGCGGATTCGGCTACCGCAGATGAATACCAAAGAGCACCCTTATCTCGATCCGGTTCTGGCCTGTTATCCTGAGCGGGCCCGACCCTACATGGCTCCCAGAAACTACCACGAGCTACCAGATACTACCGGCCCCAGAGCTGAGAAACGGCTCCCGTAAATCGGTAGTTTCTGGAGGGCAACGGTAAGTATACTGACAACAAGCAAGCACCCAGTCAAGGAGGTCTGCAATGAAGATCGACATCGTGATCGTGTATGTGCCGCGATACCCCATGGGCCACGAGAAGGATTTCGTCCCGCCCCTGACCGGCATCCACCTCGCCGCTCTGACGCCGCCCGAGCACGAGGTGCGCGTCATTCACCAGCAGGTTACCGCCGTGGATTTGGACAGTGATGCAGATCTCGTCGCGATCTCCTTCTTCAGCGGCTTCGCAGACGAAGCGTACCGCCTTGCCGATGCCCTCCGCCGCCGTGGCACAACCGTAGTCGCCGGCGGACCGCATGCTACCTTCTGGCCCGAGGAAACCCTTGGTCATTTGGACGCCGTTGTCCTGGGTGAGGCCGAGTCGTGTTGGGCGTCGCTGATCCGTGACGCCGAGCAAGGGCGCCTGGCGCCGATCTACCAGGGTGAGCCCACCACCCTCGCGGACCTCCCAACGCCACGATACGACCTGTTGCCGGATCGCTTCTTCGTGAAACGCGTCGTCCAGGCGACCCGCGGCTGTCCCTTTGCCTGCAGCTTCTGCAGTGTTCCGGAGCTCAATCCTGGCTTTCGCCCGCGCCCTGTCAGGGATGTGATCCGGGATATCCGGTACGATGACTTCAAGCACTGGTGGCAGCGGAAGATCGTCTGGTTCTGGGATGACAACCTCACCGCTGACCGCGCCTATGTCAAGGCCCTGCTCGAAGCAATGGTGCCGCTCAAACGCTGGTGGCTCACTCAGGCCAGCATGGACATCGCCAACGACCCATCCCTGCTGGATCTCATGGCACGCTCGGGCTGCATCGGCGTCTTTTTCGGCATCGAGACCTTCGGGCCGGCCTCTCTCAAGGCAGCGAACAAGCCCCAGAACCAGATCTCCCGGTATCGTCACGCCATCAGAGCGCTCCACCAACGCGGAATCTGTGTCATGGCTGGCTTCGTCGCGGGTTTCGACGGCGACACACCGGAGAGCATCGTGGCTATGGCGGATCACCTCTACGACATTGGCGTCGACGTCCCGTTTATCAGCATACTCACCCCCTATAAGGGCACGCCTATTTACGATCAGTTCGAGGCGGAGGGGCGCTTGCTCGGGGATCGCGGGGCTGACTTCTATAACGGCTACAATGTCGCCTTCCGACCCAAACTGATGAGTCCGGACACGCTATTGGAGGCCCACCGCGCGCTATGGCGACGCGCCTTTTCGCCCGGTCACGTGGCGAGGCGAATCGTCCGATCGGCCCGCTACCTGCGGCCTGGAGCTTTTCTGATGAACGCGGCGATGAACGGCTTCTACGGCCTCAAGCGCCTGCGAGGTAACGTCCCCCGCGTTGCCTAAGCCACCGCTCGCCTGACCGAAATGCCGCGATCATTGGGTGAACTCGCCAAGGCAGACATCGAGGCGTTGCCCCATCGTGGGCGTTGGGAGAGCAATCCGTCGTAGATCGAGATGAGAAACCGAGGGTGTCTGTGTGGCTGGTCGGAGCTGTGATCCAGACCTAGTAAGGCGTACAATGCGCCAGGCACGTCCGTGACGGCTTTGAGCACTTCATCCGCGAAGTCCCAATCGTGGGCTCAGAAAACCGCAATATCGAGATCCCCCTGTCCTCAAGGGGCTCAAAGCCCTGAGCATAGGGGCAAGCTAGCTGTCCCATCGTCTTCGCCAAGCGCAGGTTGCGAAATCCAGCGATAGCCCAATCAGCCGCACAACATCGGGCGGATCCAGAGCCACGACCCGGCATCGGTAACTCAACTCAGGTGCGGGGCTCTCATCATCCTAGCACCGCAATGGAGTGAACTACGGTGAGAGCGCGGTCGGTCGGTGTCACCCCGTGATCTTGATGGCCTCGAACAGACGCAGCTCCGGTACCTGGATCGTCAGATGCCCCCCGGTGAAGTCGTAGTGCAAGGCCTTGCCCGAACGCAAACCCACAACCGCAGATGGCACGTCAGTGTACGGTAGCCGGACCTCTACATCTGCCATCACGACCGGTGGATAGAAGCTGTTGCCAAAGTGCCCCGAGGTGTTGACAAGGTGGAGCAGATGGTAACTCCCATCGTCCGACGCCAATAGCCCAACCTCGACCTGAGGTGAGAGGTTGCCTCCGATCGGCTTGACGCCTGCGAAGCCCGCGTCCTTGTCGCCCATCAGCAGATCGGCGCAGAACCACGCCGTGTTGAGATGGCCCTGACGGTGAAAGAGCGTCCCCGGCAGCCACGGCAGGTAGATCGCCCGTCCCCTCCCGACCGGATTCACCACGACTCCGGGATGATCGACGACCAGGTCGTAGTAGGTCCGCTCCGGCGGACCGAAGTTGTGAGGCGGGATCAGTTGCAGCCGCCGATCCGCGCCCTCGCTATACCGTGCGTAGACGTAGAAGCTGTTCATATAGACCAAATCAGTGTCATCGAAGTGCCCAAACCCGGTTTTGTCCGTCATCTTGAAGTAGGACGATC
>JBNGDU010000006.1:0-3339 GCA_049975025.1 Anaerolineae bacterium | reverse complement strand
CCGTGCTCAGGCCGCCCCGAGGACGGGGCTTTGAGCCTTAGATGCGATTACCCTATTGATCGAGGGAGATGGGAGGAACTGGATAGTGACCGATATCATCTCAAGAATTCTCGCTCAGGTAGAGGGTAGAGCTGCCCGCGCGCGTCCGGTTGAGATCTGCATTGGGGCACACTGGACGTTTGTGGGCATGGAAGTTGACGGCAAGTTGCAGGGCGGGCTGGCATCGACGCTCTCCGGGACGTCGCACGACCATCACCACGGCGGTAAGCCGCCGGTCAGGGACGCCGCCAATTTGCTCTCGTACAGCGCCTTTTCGCTGGCTTCGCTCATCAACTCCGACAGCTTGCTTGAGGCCAGCGTGGGCATGGCAGCGGTCAACGCGCTGCTGGAGGTGGACGAGCAGGCGTGTACAGAGGTGAACGCAGCCGATGTGATCGCCCGACGCGCCGCCGGACGTGAAGCCGCGGTGGTGGGACATTTCCCCTTCGTCCCCAGTCTTCGCGAGTCGGCGGGCAAGCTGTGGGTGCTGGAGCTCAATCCGGGACCGGGAGACCTGCCGGCGGCGAGGGCACCTGAGATCCTGCCCCGGGCGGATGTGGTCGCGTTGACCGGCACGTCGCTGCTCAACAAGACCTTTGAAGGATTGATCGAGTTGTGCCGAGAGGATGCGTTCGTCATTATCTTGGGAGCGACGGCGCCATTGAGCACCGTTTTCTTCGACGTCGGTGTCGACGCGGTCGCCGGGACCTTGGTTGTGGACCCTGCTGTTGCGTTACAGGCTGTGAAGCAGGCCGCGACCTTCCGTCAGATCCCCGGCAAACGACTCCTGACGCTCTTCAAAGACAGAGCGGCAGCTGAAGACGACTGAGAGGCAGGCTTCCTACATCTCGTGAGATAGACTACATCTCATGGGAGATAAAGGGGACGAAGGCCACCCCGCCCAGGTTGACCCTGCGGATCTTTCCGTCTTCCTTGATCAGCTTCCACAGGGTTTGGTAGCTATGGACGCGCCCGACCGGGATGACCATGCGCCCGCCGTCGGCCAACTGGTCGATGAGGGGCTGGGGCACCTCAGGCGCCGCAGCCGTGACGATGATGCCGTCGTAGGGAGCGTGCTCAGGCCAGCCGCCATATCCATCGCTCAGTTTGCAGTGCACGTCGTAACCCTGCCCCTTAAGACGCCTTTCGGCTTCTTCCTGGAGCTCGGGAATGCGCTCGATGGTATAGACCTCTGCTCCCATCTCGGCAAGGACGGCAGCCTGATATCCCGAGCCCGTGCCGACCTCCAGAACGCGATCGCCAGGGGTCACCTCCAGAGCTTCGGTCATCAAGGCGACAATGTAAGGTTGAGAGATGGTCTGTTGATGACCGATGGGAAGGGCATAATCTCCATAGGCGCGATCTTCCCGCGATTCTGGAACGAACGCGGTCCGGGACACGGAGGCGAGGGCGTCCAATACGTTCTGATCGCGCACACCGCGCTTTCTGATCAATTCGACCATCGCTTCTCGTTCTTCTCGAGTCATGGTTTCGCTTCTTTCCTTACTCACATCTCTCCGGGGCCGGATACGGGATCTCACCGCGCCAGTTGATGATCTCCTCCCCGGACAGAACCCATATGCTGAGGGGCAACGACTCACACCGGCGCCATTCAAACGCCAGCTTCCCGTCCTCAAGCAACGTGCTTTCGCTCACTTCGGTCTGATAATATCGATACTCTCCGGCCCCACCTTGGGCCTCCAGAATCGCGACCCCCGACCAGCGGTTTCTTGCCGGTTGGTCCTCCCACTCCAAAATCCGCGGCTCCGCAAGCGTCAGCGGTTCCGGTTCGAGGGTCTCCACGCTCACCGGCGCGGTTGGTGTGGGCGTCAAGGGGGGTAAGTCGCTCACGACGACCTCCACCGGCAAGCTGCTGCCGACCGTGCTTCCGTCCTCGCGCTGTACTTGCCACCTTGAGGTATAGCTACCCAGCTCTTCCGGGGCCTGCAGCGGGATCACCAACTGGATGCTTTCCTCAGGCTCCAAGGCATTGATCGGGAAGTTCTCGGGGGCTCCCAGCTGGTCGCCGCTGGTGAAGTGCAAGGCGGATCCGGCGGGCCAGAGACAGGCGCTGTTGTTCTGCAGGGTCACGTACGCGACCAGTGAAGTTCCCGGTGGGACCGTTGCATTGGGTTCAATGCGTACCCCCAGCAGCCGTACCCTGGGGCTACAGACGGCTTGAGGGGTCGGCGATGGTGTGGGGGTCGATGTAGGGGCGGGCGTGGGCGTCGCCGTCGGAGAGGATGTCATCGTGGGCGTGGGTGTAGGGGTCGGGGACTCCAGGGATGTAGCACCGGCCGGGGCGACGTCTCCGGGGCCCAGGGAGATGAAATTCCGGAACGGTGGGGGCGTGGTGTCGTTGGCGATGAACCATGTGCCGCTGCCGGCCACCAAAATGAGGAGCAGTAAGGTGGCGATGCGCAGGGCGCGCCACCAGATGGACGCCCCCTGCCCACGTTGACTGCCGCCATCCGCGGGAGCCGCCGGCTCGATAGCGGGTTCAGCGGTTGTCCCTTCGGGGGTCGCCGCTTCTTGGTCTTCTGGGGGCCAGGACTTCACGAAGCGCTCCTGATCGTCATACGCCGGTTCGTCCCTCGCTCCGTCGTCCTGGGGTTGAGCTTCTTCGACGGCTATACCCACCGTTGGGACTTCGTTGCCGATGACTTGCGCGTCGGCGATCGGGTCCAGGCCGGCAGCCTGGCGGAGCTTAGCCGCCATCTCCGCGCCGCTCGCGAAGCGAGCTTCAGGTTGTTTTTCCAGCGCCTGCATGATCACCCGTTCCAGCGGCTCCGGAATCTCGGTCGCCAATTGCGACGGCGGCGGTGGTGGATCGTTGATATGGTGCATCACCATGGCCATCGGCGTCTCGGCATCGAAGGGAAGGGCGCCGGTCAAAGCTTCGTAAAGCACCACGCCTAGGGAGTATAGATCGGAGAAAGCCGTGCCGGGCTTGCCGATGCCGACCTCCGGCGCCATATACGCCGGGGTTCCCACCATCGCCCCGCTCGCCGTCAGTCCGGAGAGCGTGAGCATCTTGGCGATGCCAAAATCCGTAAGCACCGGCTCCTGGTCATCGATGAACATGATGTTAGCCGGTTTGATATCGCGGTGGACCATGGCGCGCTGATGCGCGTAGTCGAGAGCGTCGGCTATTGCCGCGCCTATCCGGGCGACCTCGACCGGGGGCATGCGGGCCTTTGCCAGGAGGTCCTTGAGGGTCGGGCCGTCGATATACTCCATCACCATATAGTAAATGGCGAGCTCATCGTTGTAGTCGAAGTCATAGACCTGCACGATGTT
>JBNGDU010000005.1:0-5400 GCA_049975025.1 Anaerolineae bacterium | reverse complement strand
GCCAGGACCTCCTCCAGCAGCGCCAGCTCGCGGCGGATCTGCGCCGGGGAGCCGTACGCCACGCGCTCGGTCCGCTCGCCGACCTCCTCGTCGGTGAGTCGCTCGCCGGTGTCCTCGTCCAGGACGTTCGCCTTGGCGACGTCCACAGGGATCGAAGCGTCCGTCGTGAAGCCCGTCACGTCCTCGACCTCGGCCAGACGTTCCTTCAGGAGCAGCCGAAGACGCTTGCGGCGGTTCCGCAGGGAGCAACGCAGGGCCTCCGGCGAGCTCAGCGCGCGCTTGTGGAAGTGGAGCACGGTCCAGTGCGCCAGCGTCCGTGCTTGCACGGTGCCCGCCGACGCCTGGGCCAACACCTGCTCGCCGTAGGCCTCGACCGCCCGGATCGCATCCATCTCGTAGGTGGTCGGCGGCACGATGACCTCGTCCTGATCGCGTTCGGGGAAGGGGCTCTGAACCCTGCGCCCGCGCGCAGCCTCCTCCGCGAACCACGCCTCAACGTCCTTCCGTCGCCGCTGGCAGACGTAACGCGCAGCCGTCGAGCGCAAAATGCGCGGATCGTGGGGCGGTCCCTCCACGGCATCGACGTCGAGCATCCGCAGGAGGCTGGCGAAGCTGTCGGTATACCCGTCGTGTGGCGTCGCTGTGAGTAGCATCAGATGGCGCACGCGGTCGCTCGTCGCCAGCGCCTTGGCCAGGTCCCAGCGGTCCATGCTCACCGATTGATCAGGACCGCTCTGGTGGGGTTTGGCGACCTGATGCGCCTCATCGATGATGACGATATCCCAGTTCTGCTCCAGGATCTGGTTCTTGATCGCCGCCTGTTTGGCGTAGTCGACCGACGCGATCAAGTAGGAGTAATAGGCCCAGGGGTTGGCGCCTGCCGGCAGCTCGCGCTCCATCTCGCGTCGATGGCGGGTGGAGATGATGCGCGCCGGGATGTGGAAGAAGTAGTCCAGCGCCTCGCGCCACTGCTCCCGCAGGCTCGCCGGGACGATGACCAGCATCCGCGTCGCCATCTGCCGCGCCAGGAGCTCCGTCGCGATCAGGCCGGCCTCGATGGTCTTGCCCAGCCCGACGTCGTCGGCCAGGAGCATCCGCACCCGTGGCATCTCCAGAGACATCACCACGGGGACGAGCTGGTAGTCCTTGGGGATCACGCGGCTGCGCTGGAGGCTCAGGAGCGGCGCCGTGCCGTGGAGCAGATTCAGGCGATAGGCGCGCAGCAGCAGGTCCTGCGCCTGAACCGTGCCCACCAGCTCCCGTGATGGGGGGTCCAAGTGCCCGGGCCGGACGTCCTCAAAGGGGATGTAGAGCTTGAGTCGCTGCATCTCGCCGCCGTCGATGGTGGAGGCGATGAGGACGTCGTCCTCGGGCTGTCCGTCGACGCGCCATAGGCGGTTGCGGGCGGAGATCACGGAGCCGGGGGCAAAGGTCGTTTCGGTCATAAGGCTTATCCTTCTGCTCTGGCTTGTGGGGACTTGGTGTCCGTAGCCAGGTCAAAGTTCCACATGACACTTTATCATCGAGCACTCTATAGTCTAGTGCAGATTCCCGAAACCGACAAACCCGTGTTCAGCACGGGAGATTGCTTGAGACCGTTAGCCGTAACAAGGACCGGCGTAGCGTGGCGCGTCTCGCTCACCTTGCAATCCCCGCGCTCCAGGTAAAATCGAGGATAACGGTTGGTTCACGGAGATGGGCCACTTCGCTCGGCCCTCCTCATCAGAAAGGAGCGTGTGCTATGTTGGTCGTCCACGTTTTTGTCCACGTGAAGCCGGAGTCGGTGGAGGCGTTCAAGGAGGCGACGCTGGTCAACGCCCGCAACAGCGTGCTCGAGCCCGGTATCGCCAGGTTCGACGTCGTTCAACAGCTGGACGATCCCAACCGCTTCGTGCTGGTCGAGGTCTACCGCACCGCCGACGATCCCGCCGAGCACAAGAAGACGGCGCACTACAAGCGCTGGCGCGAGACCGTCGCCGACATGATGGCGGAGGATCGCCACAGTATCAAGTACGAGAACGTCTATCCCGACGAATCGGGGTGGGATTAGGCCTGGAGATCGCGCGGCGGGGGCCACACTTGGCCTAGAACTTGTACATAACTGCAGGGGTACACACGCTCAGTCGGGTGGGACGTATCCAAAAACGGTTGGGTAGTTGAGTAGAAGCGCCGGCTTGAGCATGATCGCGGTCGTGATCGAAGTTCCCGAGAAGACGTTTCCCGCGTTAAAGCGGTGTTCTTCGCCGCCACGCCTGCTCTCTCTTTCACCTGCCGATCATGCTGCGAGCGCCGAGAGGATCTGCTGACAGCGCGCCAACACGAGTAAATGGCCCGCACCCGGCAGGAACGTCGTCCGCGCGTTGGGTAACCTGTCGCACAGGTACTCGCCCGCGTGAAGCGGCACGTTCACGTCGGCATCCCCGTGCCAAACGTCGATGCGGGGCTCGATGCTCTCCAGATCAAAGCCCCAGTCCCGGTTGACCAGCACATCATCCAGGGCCACGCCTCGATGCCCCTGGCGAAAGCCCTCGCGCAGAGCACGTTTTGCATAAAAACGGCTCTCACCTATGATGATGGACGAGGATTTCGCATGGTTGAGACGACGTCAAACCTATCATCGAAAGGAGCCCGTGTGGTCGAAATCCCTAAGCTGGCCCGCTCCGGCGTTATCGTGGCGGACCTAAGTCGTTGCTTGGCGTGCCGTGAGTGTGAGGTCGCGTGTTCGCTCTACCACGAGGGCGAATGCAACCCGAGCTTGTCGCGAATCCGCATTGACTTCGATGACTTCATCCCCGGTCCGCCGACCGTCACGGTCTGCAAGCAGTGCGATTGGCCTGCCTGCTACTATGCGTGCGCGTCCCTTTGGGATGACCCCGCCATTTTCATCGATGAAGCGACGGGCGCGCGTGCCATCGACCCCGAGAAATGCCGCGGCTGCGGCGTATGCATGCGCGCCTGTCCGCTGACGCCGGAACGTGTCGTGATCGCGCCTCGGAGCGCGGGGCGCAAGAGCGTCTATTTCAAATGCGACCTCTGCTACGATCGACCTGAGGGGCCCATATGCGTGGAGATCTGCCCCGGCGGTGCGCTGACGCTCGTCCCCGCCGAGGAGAGGCCGAGGTGACAGGTTGACCACGCCCCGACACACAGACATAGGCACGGGTGACGGGCCCTACGGCTGGACCGGCAAGATCCTGCGCGTGGACCTCTCGACCGGGGCGACCTCGACGATCGATACCATGCGCTACGTCCCCGCTTTTGTCGGGGGGCTCGGCGTCGCGGCCCGGATCGCGTGGGAGGAGCTGCGGCCCGGCATAGGGCCGTTCGACCCGGAGAACATGCTCTTCATCATGGTCGGGCCGCTGACCGGGACCCTGGCTTCAGGCGCCGGGCGCTTGGAGGTCCTGGGCATCGCGCCACAGCAGCATCCGCCGGTCTTCTCGCGCTCGGGGATGGGCGGTCACTGGGGCGCGGAGCTCAAGTACGCGGGCTACGACGGCGTCATCGTCCAGGGCCAGGCGAGCAAGCCCGTCTACGTCTGGATCGACGACGGACAGGTGGAGATACGCGATGCTGCCTCCCTCTGGGGCAAGGGCAACTACGCCACGACGAGGGCCTTGCGGATGCTGCACGGCCCCCGGACCCGGATTATCTCCTGCGGTCAGGCGGGGGAGAGACTATCGCGGATCGCCGTCATCCAGACCGAGACCGGCAACGCTGCCGGTCAGGGGGGCTTCGGCGGCGTGATGGGCTCCAAGAACCTGAAGGCCATCGCTGTGAGAGGAACTCAGGGCGTCAGGATCGCGCGGCCCCAGGCGTTCCTCGATCTGTGTATGCACGCGAGTCGCGAGGGACCTGATCCCGGCATGCCATCCTCGATCTTGGAGTATCACGAGCGGATGGCCAAGCGGGCGAGCCGGACGGGCGCCACCTTCCGCTGGCGTAAGTGCGGCTTCTGCGCGACGCCTTGCGCCTTCCCGGTGGCGGAGAACGCGCAGTCATCGGATGGTTTCGAGGTGCCCAGAGTGGCGCTGCACTGCTGGGGTTACATCGGCGCCTCTGCCAAGGTGGGGGCCGTCGCCAGGGCGATGACCAACGACTACGGTCTGAACGGGTGGGAGCTCTCGTTCGGCATGATCCCGTGGCTGCAGATGTGCAAGCAGCACGGCCTGATCGACGAGATCGACGGTATCGAGATTCCCGCTCCGGACAAGCCGATCGAGTACGTCTATGATATCGCGCCCTACGGCTCCGAGTTTGTCCACATGCTGGTGCACAAGATCACGTTCCGCGAGGGCGTCCTGGGCGATGCCCTCGCCGAAGGCACCTGCTACGCCGCGGAGCGGCTCTTCGGCGGCGCAGGTGTGCCGCTTCTGGAGCGCATCTACCCCCGTCAAGGCGGGCAGACGACGCATTGGACCGGGCACTGGGGGCCCGGCGGCGTTATCTACTGGCCCTGGTGGCTGCCACCCATGCTGCAGTGGTGCGTGGACACGCGGGATCCGGCGAACGACTCGTCACATCAATGGACCTCACACGTGCAGCACTATCTGACTGAGAGCGGCCCGAAGCGGGGCCCCTTCTCGTTGGAGAAGGTGCGCGCCGTCTGCGCCAAGGTCTACGGCAACCCGGACGTCTGCGATCCGGCGGTCACCTACGATCCACCGGAGGCCAGGGCGATCCCGGCGATCTGGCACAGCCACCGCGGCATGCTCGTGGACTCGTTGGTCCTGTGTGACTACGAAAACACCCGCGTCTTCAGCATGTTGAGCGAGGACGGCGCCGCCGACACGGCCTTGATGTCGAAGCTGTTCTCCGCCTGCACGGGCTATGACGTCAGCGAGGCGGAGCTCGACCTTGCCGGGGAGCGCATCTGGACACAACTGCGCGCGATTGACGTGCGCAACTTCGGGCGCAACCGCGCCATCGATGAGTCCACGCTTGACAGCTTCATGTATCCCGGCAGGAATGACGGTGTGATGCTGGATCGGGCGCGGTTCCTGAAGCTGCTGGACGCCTACTACGAGCTGAGCGGGTGGGATCCGGAGACGGGCCGGCCCACCCGAGCCAGGCTGGAGGCCTTGGGCCTCGGCGACGTCGCGGACGCGCTCGGTAGCGTAGGAAGGAAGGCGAGTTAACCGCAAAGAACGCAAAGGACGCAGAGTGAAAACCACATATCTTCCCACACGCTGTCAGACAATCAAGAGAACGAGGAATATGAAGTTAGCTTCGCGATCTTTGTGTCCTTTGCGGTGAGGCCGGCCTTCTCTCAACAGAGCCAAGTCAGTACGCGGTCGGCTTGAGGTTTGCGCTCCATTCAGGAGCGTTGGATGATAGCCGGGCGGCTTCGTCACACCTGACGAGATCACACGTGGTAGAGTCGCCGGGCAGTTACTTAGC
>JBNGDU010000004.1:0-3006 GCA_049975025.1 Anaerolineae bacterium | reverse complement strand
GCTATAGTGAGCCCCGCTGACGGAAAGCGACGTTTGCCCCATGGCCTATGGGGACACGTTGAGTGCGAGCACGTGCCCCGTAAGCAGCCGGGCTTGGTAGGCACGTATGACGTTTGAGAGAATGACCCGGTTACCTGTCCGTGGGCCGGCCTCTTGAGCTGAGCCGCGCACGTCGAATCTCCGTTTCGCGGACAGGCCTGCCGGCCCACGAGAAACGCCCAATCCACAAGGCTTCGAACGGCTGACTGTCGATTGTTGCGCTACCGGACCTGGTGTAATTGCTTACGGGCTCCAAGTGGCGGTTTGGTGGGTCTTAAGGTGCAACGAGCATGGGAGGACACCCCTCTCCGGAACGGAACCACGATAGGACACCGCGGTCCGGCTGGCAGGGACGAGGTGCAAGGAGGCATGCGATGGCAGACGAAGACAGCGATGTGATGATTCTGGTTGTCGAGGATGACCCGGCGATGGCATCGCTGGTGTCGATGGGCTTGCGGTATGAAGACTACGAGGTGATCTCCGCGAGCGATGGTCTGGAAGGCTTGCGGCTGTTTGAGACCGCAAACCCCGACCTGGTCATCCTGGACTGGCTGCTGCCTGACCTCGACGGCATCGCGCTGTGCCGCATGATCCGCGCGCAGTCGGACGTCCCGATCATCATGATCACCGCACGGGAAGCGGTCGAGGACCGGGTGATCGGGCTGGAGACCGGGGCGGACGACTACGTTGTCAAGCCCTTCCATATGGATGAGCTCGTCGCCCGGGTGCGGGCCCGTCTGCGGCGACTGCGTCCGCAGGAGACCGCGCTTTCCTTTCGCGATCTCACGCTGGACCCGGCGACGCACGAGGTGTATCGGGGTCGTCGCGCGCTAACCTTGACCCATACCGAGTTCAAGCTGTTGACCTTCTTTCTGCGTCACGCACGCCAGGTGCTGTCGAAGGAGCAGATCCTCGAGGACGTTTGGGGGTACGACTTCCAGGGCGATGTCAACATCGTGGAGCAGTATGTGTCCTCTTTACGCCACAAGATGGGGCCGCCGTCGCTGATTCAGACGATCCGCGGCGCTGGGTATGTGCTGCGTGAGGCTCCGAAATGAAGCATCCGCTTTCGTTCCGCAGCATGATCATGTTGTTGTTCGTCGCCGGCATGATGCCGGTGCTGATCTCAGTTGGTTTGGTCGTGTACCGATTGCAGCAAGGGTATCTGCTTCGCGAGTCGGAGCAGCGCCTGGTGAGAACTGTAGAGTCGGAGGTGGCGCAGTATACGGGCGACTCAGATCTGACGGTATTGGCTGTTAGCCTGGGGGAGTCGTTGCGCGTGTTGGGCGCCGATCTCTTTGTGCAGGATCCCGGCGGCGCGCCGGTGCCACCGGCATTCGGCACGGGCCCTTGGCTGAGCCCTGAGGCACATCGGGCCGTGCGGGATGCGTCCACGAGCCGCCTGGAGATGATCGAGACCGACGGGGCCACCCGTCTGGTCTACTTGGCTGCGGTGACCGACGGAAGTGGGACGGTGCTCGGTAGTGTGGAAGCGAGCCTCTCGCTAGAAATGGTTACCAGGGAACTCGACGCGTTGCGAAGGTGGCTGATCCTCATCATCACGACGGCTATAGCTCTGTCGGTGCTGGTCGCTGTTCCCCTGTCAGCCACGATCACGCGCCCGCTGAAGGGCCTGTTGACGGCGGTGGAGCGCGTCCGGCAGGGAGACCTGGAGACGCGGGCTCCGGTTCCTGAGATTGAGGAGCTGGGTCAGTTGGCTGCGACGTACAATACCATGCTTGACCGGATTGCAGATGATCTCCATGCGCAGGCTCGACAGGCTGAGTCCATGCGACGATTTGCCGCCGATGCGTCGCATGAGTTGCGTTCTCCGTTGACGGTATTCCGAAACAGCGTGGATCTCTTGGAGCAGGCGATGGGTCAGGACAACCCGGAGCAGTTCGCCGGCATTCTGGCCATGCAGCGCCAGGAGGTGGACACGATGACGCGTCTGGTGGAGTCTCTACTCCTGTTGGCGCGCCTCGATCAACCCGAAGCGACAGTGGTGTCGAACCTGCACCCCGAGGAGGTCCATCCCCTGCCGTTGCTGGAGGAGATCTACGAACGCTCGCTTCTGCTGGCGAGAGGCCAAGAGGTGGAACTGGTCTGGCCCAAAGTGGAGATCCCGCCGATCTGTGCAGATCGCGAACTGGTCCGCGAAGCGTTGAACAACCTCGTCGAAAATGCGATCGCCCACACATCGGCAGGAAAGAAGATAACGCTCCGGCTGGAGATCCAGGACGACTATTCGTGCTTTGTCGTTGAGGACGAGGGTAGTGGTATCGCCCGAGACCAGTTGCCAAGGATCTTTGAACGCTTCTACCGGGGTGATGCTTCGCGTGATCGGCGGACGCGCGGCACGGGGCTGGGACTAGCCATCGTCGCAGCGATCGTGCGGGCGCACAATGGCGAGGTCGAGGTTGAGAGCGAGCTCGGAGAAGGCACGCGTTTCAGGTTGTCGTTCAGGCAACTAACACTGAAAACGTGACGTCGGGTCGCTGGTTTATTCAGCTGGCATTCAGGAACCCCAAAGTCTCCTTTCAGTTTGATCCTCTATCCTAAAGAACGTAAGAACCTAATAGCCGTGCACTGGTGGTGCATCGGCCTGAGTAGCGAAAGGATAGTAAGATGATCAAGCGAATAATAACGCTTCTGTTGGCTGCAACTGTGATAAGCGCCGGTCTCCTGTATCTCGGGATCGAGCTGCTGAGCAACTATGGGCCGGCCTTGACCTCATCCATGGATGCATTGGTGACACGCACCCAAATGGAGGATGCCTCGGGGGCGGAGATCGCCAACGAAACGGGTACAAGCCGAGAGCGAGGTGAGCTCGAACCTGAAACGCCCTCTTCTGCAGCGCCCGCTTCGCGCCTGAACGTGTCGGTCAACGTGGTCTCCGCCCAGACGCCCCCGCCTCAGGTGACGGTGGCTGAGGTCTTGAGTGACCCGGCCCAGTTTGCTGACCGG
>JBNGDU010000003.1:0-5087 GCA_049975025.1 Anaerolineae bacterium | reverse complement strand
AGCTCTCGCTACCGCTTGGGTTGACTTTCACCCTCTCGACTTACTGTGGAATCCCTTGTTTGGGCCTCGGGCCAGCTTGTGCTATACTGTAGGTGTGACGCACCCTCGATCCCACCAGCGTTGCCAGCGCGTTGCCTTTGTCGGTGAACGTACCCAGATCCAATTGATGCCTGGGTTGTGCTAATCTTTCACGCGCCAGACTATGGAGGTGAGTCGCATGGACGCAGATCGAGAGAGTCTGTGTATCACAGTTATCGGGGCCGGTCATGGTGGGAAGTCGATGGCAGCCGATTTGGCGATCAAGGGCTTCCCCGTGACGCTGTACAACCGCACGGAGGCGAATATCGCCGCGATTCAGCTCCGCGGCGGCGTTGAGCTCACCACCGAGGACGGACGTCACCACTTCGCGCGGCTGGTCAAAACCACCACCGACATGGACGAGGCGGTCAGAGAAGCCGACCTGATCATGGTCGTGATCCCAGCAAGTGGTCACCGCGACGTAGCACTTCAGATCGCCACCTGCCTGCAAGAGAATCAGACCGTGCTGTTGAACCCTGGACGGACTGGAGGTGCTCTGGAGTTCCTGGCCGGTATACGGGAGGCAGGATGCACGACTCGCCCTATCATCTGCGAGGCCGAAACCTTCCTCTTCGCTGCACGCAGTATGGGTCCGGCTGAAGCCCGCATCTTCCGCACTAAGTTCTCCGTGCCGGTCGCGGCGATGCCGGCCGATCGGACGGACGAGGCGCTGGCGGTCATTCAGCAGGGCTATCCGCAGTTTATCCCGGCGCCCAACGTTCTCTACACCAGCCTGAACAACATGGGCGCGATCTTCCATCCGGCTCTTTCCTTGCTCAACGCGGGCTGGATAGAATGCACGCGCGGCGACTTCGAGTTCTACATGGACGGTGTGACGCCCGCCACGGCGCGGGTTCTGGAGGCGCTTGACCGGGAACGGGTGACGGTCGCTGCGGCGCTGGGAATCCGCGCGCAGACGGCGCAGGAATGGCTGGCCCGTGCCTACCACGCGACGGGCGGTAGTTTACACGAGGCTATGCACGCCAACGTCGGCTACAGCGGCATCAAGGCGCCCCCTCAACTTCAGCATCGGTACATCTTTGAGGACATCCCCTGTAGCCTCGTGCCCATCACGCAATTCGGCCACCAGTACGGCGTTGAGACCGACACGATGCACGCGATGATCCGCCTTGCCAACGTCGTACACGGCAAGGACTACTGGCGCGAGGGGCGAACGCTGCGGCGCCTCGGCGTCGAGGGTATGTCAGTGGCGGAGTTGCACCGCTACGTCGAGACCGGCGAACGGTAGTCCGCGCGCCCAGCCAGTGAAAGGAATCAACCTATGCGCATCCTAGCGGGCGCGCTGGCAGACTGCGTCCACGTTGCCGGCGTGCACCATTTCCTCAACCTCGCGGCCCAGATGGGACACGAAGTCAGGTTCACCGGTCCTGCAACCGATGTCGAGACGTGGGCCGAGATGGCTCGCGAGTTCCAGCCCGACGTCATCGGTGTTAGCTATCGCCTCACGCCCGAGAACGCGCGGCAGGCGCTTGCCGACTTCTGGAGCGTGATGCAGGCTGCCGGGCTGGCAGAGCGAACCTTCGTCTTCGGCGGCACCCCGCCTGTCGCTGCTGTTGCACGCGAACTCGGCATCTTCGCGGTGGTCTTCGACGGTAGTGAGCCGACCGGTGCCGTCGTCGGATTTCTGCGCGGGAGTTCCGCAGGCGGCGAGGCGGAGGGACTTCCTCCGCAATCGACAGTGGCTCGGATTCGTTGGAAAGCGCCCTATCCGTTGCTGCGCCACCATTTCGGTGTTCCGGCGCGGACGATTGAGCCGACCGTGGCAGGCATTGCCGAGATCGCCGAGGCGGAGGTCCTCGATGTGATCTCGCTGGGTGCAGACCAGGACGCCCAGGCCAACTTTTTCCACCCCGATCTCCAGGACCCAAAACGCACCGGGGCCGGCGGCGTTCCCTTCCGTTCGGAGGCGGATTTAGCGCGGCTTTACGCGGTGTCGCGGTGCGGCAATCACCCGTTGATGCGTTCTTACTCGGGGACTGCCGATCTGTTGCGCTATGCCGAGGTGCTGGAGCGAACAATCCACAACGCCTGGTGCGCTACATCGCTTTTCTGGTTCAATGCCATGGACCGACGTGGACCGATGGACCTCGAGACCTCGATCCGCGAGCACCAGGCCTTGATGGCATGGCACGGCAGCCGCGGCATCCCGGTGGAGGGCAACGAGCCCTATCACTGGGGCATGCGCGACGCACCGGATGTGATCTCCGTCGCCGCCTCCTACCTCTATGCCCACAACGCCCGTCGCGCGGGTGTGCGTGACTATATCACGACGTATATGTTCGAGAGCCCACCCCTCCTCTCCAACCGGATGGACCTGGCCAAAGCCTTGGCCCAGATTCGGGTTGCAGAGGGGGTTTTCCTGGGCGATGACGGCAAGGGCTGTGACAACGGTGAGGGGCGGCGGATCTGGCGCCAGACACGCACCGGTTTGCTGAGCTATCCTGTTGATCCCGTGCGTGCCCGCGCCCACCTGGCAGAGTCGATCTATCTGCAGATGGCACTCAAGCCATCGATCGTCCACGTCGTTGGCTACTGCGAGGCCGACCACGCGGTGAGCGCGGGGGAGGTGATCGAGTCGGCGAGGATGGCGCAGCAGGTCATCGACACGGCGCTGGCGGGTCAGGCGGACATGACGTGCGATCCTCGGGTCCAGGCGCGGGTCGAAAAACTTGTGGGCGAAGCCCGAATTCTGATAGAGGCCATCTGTCGACTGGGTGAGGGCCAGGTTGACGACCCGCTCGCCGACCCCGCAACCCTGGCCCGTGCCGTGCAGGCTGGGCTGCTCGATAGCCCCCAGCTTCAACAGAACCCTAGTGCTCGTGGCGCCATCCGTACGCGGGCCATCGACGGTGCCGTCGTGGCGGTCGATGACGACGGACGCCGCCTCTCTGAGACGGACCGCATCCGTGCCCTGGGCCTGGATCTGGTCTAGCGCCAAGCTTGCGGTGGCGCGCTTTCCCGTCTGGTGCAGTTATCTTCGGACGATCACGATCTGAGCTTGTCAAGCGGTTGTACCCTAGTCCATCACTCAGAGGACCAACCAGAGGAGGGGAATATGAAAGGCCTCATCAACAAAGTAGCGCTTGTCACTGGCGGCACGTCGGGTATAGGCCAGGCGATTGCCGTGCGCTTCGCGGCGGAGGGCGCCCACGTGGCCATCAACTACCGTCGGCATGAAGAGGATGCTGCCGAGACCGACGAGATGGTCCACGACGCGCTGGAACGGTGCGTCCACGACGTGCAGGAGCACGGCGTCAATCACATCCTCGTCCAGGCCGATGTCTCAAAAGAAGACGAGGTGCGGCATATGGTCGAGCGCGTCATCGAGCAGTTAGGCGGGCTTGATATCCTTATCAACAACGCCGGCATTCAGATCCCCGCTGAGTCGCACGAGATGACCGTCGGCGACTTCGATCGCGTGCTCGCGGTGAACCTGCGCGGGGCATTTATCGCCGCCCAAGCTGCCATCCGGCATTTCCTGGCTGAAGAGAAGCCGGGGATCGTCATCAACATCTCCAGCGTTCACCAGATCATCCCCAAGCCACGGTTCCTGAGCTATTCCGTGAGCAAGGGCGGTATGCAAAATCTGACACGTACGCTGGCCCTGGAATACGCCGGACGAGGGATTCGGGTCAACGCAATCGGGCCCGGTGCGACCATCACGCCCATTAACCGCGCTTGGGTAGACGATCCGGAGAAAGCAGAGCAGGTGCTCCAGCATATCCCGATGGCGCGCGCCGGAACGGCGGAGGAGATGGCCGCAGTTGCAGCTTTCCTGGCCTCGGACGATGCAGCGTACATCACCGGACAGACGCTCTTCGTCGACGGTGGTTTGACGCTTTATCCGGACTTCCGCACGGCTTGGTCTTCGGAATGAACGGCTCGATGGCGACTCCGATGACCACAGGACGTTTCAGGACTGAGCAGGGTCTCTCAGTAACCGCGATTACGGCCGCACAGATGCGTGAGGTTGATCGTGTCGCTATGGAGGATTTCGATCTCGGCATCCTGCAGATGATGGAAAACGCGGGACGCAATCTCGCTGAAAATGTGATCGACATGGTGGGTGGCACCCGTGGCGAGATCGTCGTCCTCGCTGGTGGGGGTGGCAATGGCGGCGGCGGGTTGTGCTGTGCGCGCCATCTCCATAATCGCGGGTTTCTGGTCGAGGTGGCACTGGATCGCAACGTAGGGGCGTTGAAAGGGGCCGCAGCTGCCCAGTGGCGTATTCTTCAAGCAGCGGGCTTTGAGTCCCTCACGCCGGATGACGCCGCGCCGGCGCTGGGACGTGCCGACCTGGTCATCGACGCCGTGATCGGCTACAGCCTCCGTGGCACGCCCCGGGGCCGAGCCGCTAAGCTGATCGCGCTCTGTAACGAACACGCAGCCCGCGTCTTGGCGCTCGACGTGCCGTCCGGACTAGATGCGACAAGCGGCGAGACGCCGGGTCTAGCTGTCCGAGCTGAACGCACCCTGACCCTCGCCTTGCCCAAGACCGGCCTCTTCAGCATATGGGGTGATCTCTACCTCGCGGACATCGGCATTCCTCCAGAGGTCTATGAACAGCTCGGGGTCGCGTATGAGCCTCCCTTTCGGGCCCACTATTGGTTGAAGCTTGAGCGCGACACCGGTTTTCAGAAAGTTCCGTGATATCCGAAGTAAGATAATAAAACCGAACCTCGTCCAATAAAATGGATGAGAAACGTTGCACCGGTACCGTAACACAGCCGGGTAACACAGCTAACAATAGGAACTCACGAAAGGAGTCCAATATGGGAGAGCATACGCATACGCATCAGCATAGCGTCACGTGTCCCGTTTGCGGAGGCACTATCAGCGCTGACACACAGATGGAGATGATTAAGTTGGTCCAGACCCACGCCAAGGAAGAACATGGCAAGGATCTCTCAAGAGAAAAAGTCCTGGAGATGGAGAGAACCCAGGCGGAGAAGTGAAGTTTTAGTCTCAAGTGGCGCGATCCTCCCGGC
>JBNGDU010000002.1:0-4866 GCA_049975025.1 Anaerolineae bacterium | reverse complement strand
AAGTAGGCCTCGGTGACGAAGACCTCGACGGGCACGACCGGGGCCTCTACCAACTCCGACACCAACCGGTGGCCTTCAGCCACCATAAGGTCCTCACGCAGACGACGGCGGGTGCTGCGCTGGAGCGCGAGCACCCGCCGCACGCGGTCGTTCCCGAGGCTCTCAGTCCGGATCATCAGTGGTCAGTGATCTTCTGTCCACAAGACCGCTCGCCCAAACGTTAGCGACTCGCATGGGCATGGCTTCCCGCATCTGCGCTACCCCCGAAGAGGTGCGCTAACGCGGGCACTCAACCTTCTACAGCCCTTTATGGGATGCAGATCTGCTGTCCAACGTAGATGACCGATGGATTGCTGATGCCGTTGACCTGAGCCAGATATAGCTGGTTATAGTTATAGCGGAGGGCGATGCGGAAGAGATTATCGCCGGGTTGCACAGTGTAGACCGTCGAACACTCACCCGAAGGCGGCGTGGGAGGCTGGGGCGCGGCTCCACCGGTTGGGATCGTCAGCTGCTGTCCGACATAGATCAATGAGGGATTTGTGATGTTGTTAGCTTGAGCGATTGCTGGTACCGTCGTGCCAAAGCGCAGGGCGATGCGGAAGAGATTGTCGCCGGGCTGCACAGTATAGACGGTCGTCCCGGTATCACCCGAAACCGCCGTGGGCGCCGCAGTGGGCTCGGCTGCCGGTGTCTCCGTGGGCTGCGCCGCTGTCATTGCAGTAGCGGTGGGGGCCTCCACCTCCTCGGTAGCGGGAACCGTGGTCGCAGTCGGTTGTTCCACCTGTTCCTCCTCCTGCTCCTCACTTGGCTCCGACGTGGCCGTCGCTTCCATATCCTCTGTGTTCTGTTCCGCCTCCTGGATCATAGCGGTTTCCTCATCCTCAGGGGCAAGCGTTTCGATAGGCTCCGTTGCTTGCCTCCGACAACCCACAACCAGCAAAGTTAGAACTAACATACCAAACAATACTAGGGCTACAGGTTTGCGACGCATCGGAATGCTCCTTTCTTAGGAATTACCTTCTAACTAATTATATACCAAAAAGACGTTTGCAGCAAGTCTCAGGCCATTCCATAACGAATAATGAACAAATTATACAACGCCCCCTGCGCTTTCGCAAATCAGAACCTAACCTGTTCTAAAACGCTGGTGATCTGATCCGAGGTTGACTGAGGACCTCTGACCGGTATACTACAGATGTCCTCTTGTGTCCTCTTGTGCGGATTCCGCCGGATGGCGGTTCGCGGTGCTCCGCACATCGATAGTATCGAGGTAATCTCTTGACATGAGACAAAGTAGATCAGGCTGTGGATTTCTGGTGTTCTTCCTGCTCTCGATCGCAATCCTGAGCGGGACCTGGTTCTATACCACCTGGCAATCCAGCGAGAAGGTCCTGCCCCCGGACCTCACGATCAATGGCATACCTATGAGTGGCATGACGCGTGAGCAGGCGCTGCTTGCCATTGAACAAGCCTACACCGTGCCGATCACGGTCACCTACAACGGAGAGACTATCCCGCCGCTATTACCCGAGATGATTGAGTTACGTCTCGACATGGAAGCCACTACTGAGAATTTGGATGAGGCCATCACGACCGGCGCTACGCCTCAGGACTTCATTCGCTACGTGGCGGGTCAGTTATTGCAGCGGGAGCCCGAGACGACTGAAGTCAACGCCGTGGTACTCTACTCCCGAGAACGCGTTAACGCTTTCCTGGATCGCATTGCCCAGAAGTATGATCATCCTCCGATGGACCCGGTGCCACTTCCCGAAGCCGGCACTTTCCGCCCTGCAGTGGAGGGCACGCAACTCAATGTCGAAAGCTCTCTCCCGTTGCTCATCGACGCCATCCTGGCAGCCGATCCGGATGACCGTCAGGTCGCGCTGGTGGTGGACATCGAATCTCCTCCGCGAGCCTCGGTTGATATCCTTGAGCAAGCACTAACCACCTCACTCGGGGATTTCGGTGGGGTGCCTGGCATCTTTGCCAAGCACCTCAACACAGGACAGGAGCTCTGCCTCAACTGTAACGTGGCATATGCGGGACTTAGCACGCTCAAAGTCGGTATCGCCTTGGAGACCTACCGCCTCTACGATAGCCCACTAGACCCTGAACTTGGCTCGCTAATGCGCAGCATGCTGACAGAGAGCGACAACGCCGCAGCCAATCTCCTTCTGTCCGAGATCGGGGGCGGTGATCCCTACACTGGCGCACTGCAAGTTACCGACTTCCTGTGGAGCCTGGGACTAGGAAACACCTACCTCGTCGCTCCCTACGATCTCAAAGAGGGCGTTCCACCACCCGACATCGTGACATCCGCCAATTCCCGCACTGACGTGGACACCGACCCTGACCCCTACATCCAGACAACGCCTATGGAAGCCGGCTTACTGATGGAAAGCATCTATCAGTGCACCTACGGCGGCGGCACGTTGCGCGCGCTCTATCCCAAGGAACTGGCGCCAATAGAGTGCGAGGAGCTACTGGCCTGGATGGAACGCAATCAGATCAACTCGCTTCTCGGAGAAGGTATGCCTCCGGAGACGAAGGTCGTCCACAAGCACGGATGGCGTGGGGACACTCACGCCGACGTGTCGCTGGTCTATGCCTCCAAATCTGACTTCATTCTGGTAGCCTTCCTTTACCAGCCCGAGTGGTTGGTCTGGGAAGAGAGTGTCCCCACCTTCTCGCAGATTGGGGAGCTGACCTACCGTTTCTTCAACGGTCAGCCGCAGGCACTCGCCGAGCGCTAACTTAATGCAGCCGTCTGGGCTGTGCGAGCCAGACGCACACCCAACCACCTCGCAGTGGCTACTTAGGTGGCGGGGCAAACCCGTACGCTTCAAACACCTTCTGGCCCGGGTCCTCCAGGAGCCATTGTACGACCCCACGGGCGGCCCCCTCCGGCGCCTCCAGCGTTGCCAGAAAGAGGGTGCGTGTCAGCGGATAGAGGCCTGCCACCAGCGCCTCTTGGGCCGGCGGCACGCCATCCACAGCCAGAGCGCGCACCCGTTCGTCAAGCCAAGCGTTTGACACGTAACCTACCGCCAGCGGGTCGGATCCGACAAATTGAAGCACAGCCTCGCTACTCGGAGCCATAAGCGCGTTAAGCGACACTCGGGCATCCCGCATGACCCACGCCTGGAAGAAACTGGAGGCGCCTGACGAAGCCTCGCGGCTCACCAGCTGTGGTGCCCCTGGTAGTCCACCCCAGGGCGCCCAGTCCTCCACCTGTCCCTCGTAGAGATCCTGGAGCTGAGCCAACGTCACGCCGGGCAGTCCGTTCTGCGGATGCACCACGATGGCTAAGGCATCCCTCGCAACCGGCTGTATCCAAGCCCCCTCGGGCAGGGAGGCCGGCAGCCACGTTAGGACCGCAACCTCAGCATCGCCCTGCTGCAGCGACCGAAATGCCAAGGCATCCGCGCGCGACAACACGGTGACCTCCACTTGTGGCTGCGACTTTTGGAAATCTGAGACGCTGGTGCGAACCGCGGGCACCAAGCTTTCAGGGCAGGCCACGCGCACGGTAGAGACCGCGTAGAGCGTCGGAACGGGAGTTGGCGTGACGATCAACGCCACCGGTCCCCCGCAGCCAGCGAGAAGAACCAACACCATCAGCCAGAGAAGTGGCCTGAGCTTTGTCCATGCCATCAAAGGCCGTCTATCCCAGCACACCGGAGAGCACCAACAAGCCGAAGACCGCGCAGTAAGCGGCAAAGATATAGAGCCCCCGGCGACGCACCAGGGCCAAGAGCCCCGCGATAGCCAGGTAGCCAGCTAGCGCCGATGCCACTACACCGGCGACGACAATCCGAATCTCCAAGCTCGCCGTGCCCGTAGTACCCATCAATAGTTTCAGGAGCTGGTAAAGGCCGGTACCCAATATGATTGGCACGCCAAGAAGGAAGCTAAACTGGGTTGCATCCTCGCGACGGAATCCCAGCAATACGGCTGCTGAGATCGTGGAGCCGGAGCGACTTATACCTGGCGCAATCGCCAGCGTCTGCGCAACACCAATCAGGATCGCGTCAATCCAAGAAAGGGATGTGACTGGCCGAACGCGCGACCCCACATATTCTGCCAATACCAGTAACGCAGCGGTACCCAGGAGAAAAGCTGCTGCTGCCCTGGGCATTCCGAAGAGCCGCTCAAAGGTATCCTCCAAGAGAAAGCCCCCCACAGCGCCTGGAATGGTGGCGACAGCAATCCCCCAAGCGATTCGCGCCTGGGGATCGGAAAGCGAATGTCGTCGCAGGCTGACCACCGCCGCCTTCACCAGCCGCCACAACTCCGCCCAGAAATAGACCACAACGGCCAGGAGCGTCCCCATATGCAACATAGTATCCAAGACAAGACCAGGATCAGGCCAGCCCAATAGATGTGGCACGATGACCAAATGCCCCGAGCTGCTGATGGGCAGAAACTCGGTCGCGCCCTGTAAGATGCCCAAGAGAATCGCCTGCCAAAGAGTCACTTGCACCTCCGCAACAGAAGCTTCGACAACAAGACGCGGCGCCCGTCACGCCAGTTCGTCTACCGAACAGGCCGAGCGCCCCGCCGTGGCCTTCCTGGCCATCGCTGTCCTCAACGCAGACCAGTAGCCCGCATATCCCTGTTTGTGCTCATCGTCGGCAGAGATCATACACGGATCTATGACAAGGGCAAATTCAGGAGCGGCGCGCGCCCGGCGTTCGGGGGCAGCGGTCGCCGATCGCTCAACCCCCGGCATGAGTTCCATTACGCGTTGTAGGGCAATCGCATTTAGATATAGATGCTCGTAGCCCCCTCTCGGGGGCGTTTTTCGCACGGAAAGCCCCGTTGCAGAGGCTGGTCCGTGCTCAGGCCGCCCTGAGGACGGGG
>JBNGDU010000001.1:0-1908 GCA_049975025.1 Anaerolineae bacterium | reverse complement strand
TCGGCTGGCACGGTATGTACCAGTACGTCAACGCGAGGTGCTCTCCTTAGCGGAGCAGGACTTCACTCCATAATTCCGTGGGAGCTGTGACCTATGGGGCTGCAATGATTGGAGTTAGGACTTCCCACAGCCGCTTGCGCGGCGGTGCATCTATGCTAAAACAAGAGCGGCATTTACGAATTCATCCTCAACGAAAGGGACCATCAACGTGGAGAACACAGCTGCGCCCCTCAGACTCGACTATCGCAAGACCTTCCTTATCGGCTTCGGCTTCTTCGGCATCAGCGTGATGTGGAAGCTCTACAATGACTACGTGCCGATTTTTCTTCAGGCCGGCAATCCGACGTTTGATACCTCGACGCGGGCTGCGGGCTTCGGCCTGGGCGCGGCCTTGACCGGCTTCATTATGACGCTGGACAATCTCGCCGGACTCTTCCTGCTGCCGCTTATCGGTATCTGGAGTGACCGAGTCTGGACGAAGTTGGGGCGTCGCAAGCCCTTTATCGTGGTTCTGGCGCCCATCGCAATCTTAGCGTTCATCCTTATCCCGTTTGTGATCAAGGCGATCCCCCTGGCATCGAGCGGCGAGACATCGCAGCTCGGCGGATCCCTGGCGCTCTTTATGATCGCGGTCGGTGTCTTTCTCATGGCCATGGCGGGCTTTCGGACGCCCGTCATCTCGCTGATGCCCGACCTCACGCCAAGCCCGCTCCGATCCCAGGCAAACGGTATCATCAACCTTATGGGCGGCCTTGGGGGCGTTGTTATCACGCTGCTTGGGGCGTGGCTCTACGGCATGGATATTGTGTTGCCCTTCGTTTTCGCCGGGGTACTGATGGTCGTGGCGGTGTTGATGCTGGTCTTCTTCGTGCACGAGCCGCGGCAGCTCGCCTATGGCGCTGAGCGTCGTGAGGCCGATAATCGGCTGGCGGTGCTTCGCAGTATTCGTCAAGTACCTGCGGAGGCTCGGCGCAGCCTGCTGCTGCTGCTGCTCTCGATCTTCCTGTGGTTCGTGGGATACAACGCGATCGAGACCTTCTTCACATCCTACGGTGTTAACGTCTTGGGAATCAAAGAGAACCAAGCTTCGCTTCTCTCCAGTATCTCCTACGTCACCTTCATCCTCTTCTCCGTGCCCAGCGGTTTCATCGCCGCGCGTCTGGGACGGCGTAGGACTATCACGTTGGGGTTGTTGATCTTCGGTGGTCTGTTGTTCGTCGGCTACTTCCTCCCCAATATCTACGTGATCGGCGGGGCGCTGGCGCTGGGAGGCTGCGCTTGGGCGCTGGTCAACATCAATTCTCTGCCGATGGTTGTCGATACCTCAGATAGCGACGCGAACCTCGGCACGTACACGGGCTTCTACTACCTGGCGTCGCAACTTGCCGCGATCGCCGGCCCTGTGCTCAACGGTCTGGTCATTGAGCGGTCCGGAAACTACGGGCTTGTCCTGCTCATGCCTGTGATCTTCTTCGTCTTTGCGGCGGTGAGTATGCAGACGGTCACACGTGGGGAGGCTCGATAGGTGTGGTTGATTTCTGCGCTCTTATGAGTTAAGCTCACCGCCAGGATCTTGGTTGCTCAGAGAAGGGAGAAACACAATCGAACGGCCGGAATATGTTTACATTATCTTTTCAAATACTTGACAAAATATCTTCAATGTGCTAGAATGAAGACGGTTTGGGTAAACGATATACAGCACACATCGTCGTTGATGCAGAATACGACTTTGCGAATAGGAGAAAAAGATGGATAAGCCACTTGAGATTAGTCCGAGTTACTATGATGTTTTCCGGAATGACCTGCTGGACGTGAGGCCGCAGGAATGCAGCGATGACATTGAATGTGCGGTCGGGATGATTCTGGAGGCGATCGGCGAGGATCCGCAGCGTGAAGGGTTGTTGAAGA